>DASRLE010000137.1:0-14920 GCA_035648615.1 Saccharimonadales bacterium (SeqCode)
CTATGACGCTAATCTCTACGAAAAAGCGCTCGAAAAACACGGCAGCCCACTGGCCAGCCTGATGAAAAAAGAGGCGGCGGCCAAAGGTGAATAATTTTCAAAAAATATGTTGCCGGAACAACTCAGAGCTCTTCTGTAAAATTCCAGTTGTCTATGGTGCGATCAACCGCACGTTTTCGCCGGTTTCGACGGAGCGGGCGATGGCGGTGAGGGCGCGCAGGGCGGCCAGGCCATCTTCGATGCTGGCTCCTTGCTGGGGCAGGCCGTGCAGGATGGTGTCGGCGAAACCTTCGATTTGCAGCTTGTAGGTGTAGGCGTCTTCGCCGAGGGGACGGTGGTAGCGGCGGTCTTTCTCGGAGAAGCATTCGACTTGACTGGATTTGTGGAACCACGGCAAATACACTTTGCCCTGCGCGCTGCCGTGCTCGCCGAAAATCTGGAAACCTTCTTCCATGTCGCCGCAGACCGGGATGATCAGGTCGAGATGGCCGAGCGCGCCGGAGGCGAACTCGGTTTCGACAAACCAGCAGAATGCGCCGAAGTCCTCGCGCAGGCGGGCGCGCACGGCGAGGATTTCGCCGCCGAGAAATCGCGCGGTGTCCATCAGGTGGCAGCCGTGGCCGAGAAGGAAGTAGCGGCGTTTGTCGGCTTTGGGATTGCCTTCGGGCCGCCGGGCTTTCGCGCTGGAGCGGACGATGGGCTGCAAGTTGTCGGTCATGGTGTAACGATGGGTCGAATCGTAATACCATGCTTTCAAGGCCATGATGCGGCCCATTTCCTCCCGGATAAAATGGCGGGCGAAGGCAACGCCCGGGTCGAAGCGCCGGTTGTGGCCGACTTGGAAAACGAGTTTTGTGGCCTTGAGTTCGGCCCGCAAGGTTTCGCATTCTTCCATGGTCACACCAAGGGGTTTTTCGACGAGGACATGTTTGCCTGCGGCCACCGCTTGGCGGGCGAGGGGGACGTGGAATTGGTCGGCCACGCCGATGAGGACGGCTTCGACTTGGGGATCGGCCAGCATATCGGCAAAATTCGCATAGGTTGCTTTCGGTTCGTGAATGGCTGCCATTTTGGCCAGAAGGTCGGGAGCAAGATCGCAGATGGCGTAAAGTTCGGCGTTGCGCGCTTTGCGGCAGGCGTCGAAGTGGGCGATTTGCGAGATCGGGCCGCAGCCCAAAATGCCGAGGCGCAGGAGGCGTGGTTCTTTTTTCATGCGGAGAGTTTGGGGTAACGCTGCCGCAAAGCTTCGAGCAACGCCTTGAGTTTCTGGCGGCGGGCGAGGGTGGCCAGCGCGGAAAGATGTTTATTGACTGGAACATCGCGCAGTTCGCCAGCGCGATGGACTTCGAGAGCCTGCATCATGGCTTCCGCGCCAAGGCGGGGATCGGCTTTGCCTTGGACGTTTTTGATCGAGTTGATGGCGGAGCCGGCCAAAAATAAAATTTTGTCGGTCAGGCCGCGGCGTTCGGCGTCCGCGAGATTGAGGCCGATGTTGCCTTGGTCGAGGGCGCCGGCGCGAACGATCATCACCGTTTTTATGCCGGGCAATGGGCGCGCCAGAATTTCCTCGGAAGCTTCCCATTCCTGGCCGTAGGGGAGCAGGAAGGGCGGCCCTGGTTTGACCGGCGACGTTTGGCGAAAATCAATGCCGTCGAGGCGGGCCAGCAAGTCAATGACTTCGCGGTTGATGGAGCGAGTCTTGACACCGATGCCGGCATTGTGGCCGTAAATGGCGGGTGGATTGGGCAAATGGCGGGTGGCCTCGCGCACCATGCGAACGACTCCACCGGCAAAGGATTCGCTGAACATCAAGCCCGTCGCGCCAGCCTCGAGCGCGGCTTCCGCCGAGGCGAGAATTTCGTGCGGAGCGCCGCTGATGTGCGGGGCGAAAATCAGGCCGCGGCCGGCTCGGGTTTTTTTGGCGCGGGCGATGGCCGCCACGGCGCGGCGGGTGCGCTCGGCGACGGGTGAGTAATCGAGATTTGGATAAAGGTCTTCGTCTTCTTTGACGAAAAGGAAAAGCGGACATTGCGCGACTTCCTCGACCAGCGCGCCGACTTGCGGAGGGGTGAGGCCGGCGGTCGGTTTGAGAATGGTGCCGAAGGCGGGTGCGCTTGGGCCGAAATTCGTGCGCTCTCGAATGCCGGGCGGCCCGTAGGCCGGGCCTGGAAAAGTGCGCATGAGCTTTTCGGGAATTTGCAACGAGATCAGGCGGGCGTCCTGATTCTCGAAGACATCGAAGACAATTGCGCCCGCAACGGTGTGCAGGATGTCGCAGGAGGTGAGATGGCCGTCGGGTTGCAGCATCATCTTGAGCGGGAAGGCGACATGGAGCAAGCCGAGACGTCCGGTGCGGTCCCAGGCATCGATGCCGGCGGGCTGGGCGGCGCATTGTTCGAGGAGCGAACCAGGCGGCGGATGGCGCACTCCGATGGTGGCATGGTAACTGATCTCCTCGACCGCCTTGGCCAGCTTCATAGTGCGGAACGCGAAGAAATAAGTGGCGACAATACTATTGTCGAGCGTCGGCGGCGGATGGGCGGCCAGGCGTTCGGTGGTGAGGTGGCGCAGGCAGACCTCGCGCGGCACCGGGTCGCGCCAGAGGAGGGCGCGGGTTTTGGCATTGAGCACGGTCATGGCGGAAAGTCTCAGGGTTCACGGGCAAAATTAAAGTCTAATGTGCGTCGAGCGCTCGACGGGAACGGGAGCAACTCTTTTCCTGTTCTTAATCTGACTCGTAATCTTAATCTCTTCTGAATAAGAAGATTAAGTTTACGATTAAGATTAAGAAGGATTCACGGGAAAAGCGTGCTTGCGGCGCGGGCCGTTCCGCTTCATTTTGTCGGCAGTCATGAAAACTGTAATTCGGGCTGTGGCCGTTTGTTGGGCGGCGGTGATGATTTGTGGTTGCGCTTCACGGCGTTCGGAACCTCTCTATCATGCGGGCGATGAAACAGCGCCGGAATTTCTGACCGGCCCGGCGGCGATCGTTTTGACCAATACGGGCGGTTATAGCGCCCATCTGACGGGCACGATGTTGGGTTCGGGCGGCCAAGCCCACACGGTTGCCGGCGAGATTCTCGCTCGCGACGGACGCTTGATTTTTCAGCCGGCGTTCCACGGCAAGAATAAGCGGCAGCGCAAAACGGGCGGGTTGTTTTTTATTTGGGACGCGGGCAAACAGGCCGGTTATGTTTTGAGCGATGCGCTGCAAGGCTACGCTCCCATCAAATCGGATCTTATGGTGACAAATGAAAGCAACCTCGGCAAAGACGGAATCGAGGAGGAAGTCGATGGCCACCCCTGCCATCGCAGCGAGATCGTCGTCAGTTTGAACGACGGCACGACGGGCCGGCTGGTGCTGTGGCGGGCCGATGACTTGAAACATTTCCCGGTTCGAATCGAGGTGGTCAACGGTCCGAAACAGACGACGTTAAATTTGTCGGAGGTTCGCCTGGAATTTCCCGGGCAGGAATTATTTTCGCCGCCGGATGGTTTCACGCCTTATGCCAGCTCGGTGACGTTGATGAATGAGCTGCTGGTTCGGGAGAGCACCATGGCCAAGCAATATCAAAATGGGGAATTTGATGACTCGACTCCGGTGTCATCCGGGCTGGATTGGCATCAATCACCCACCGTCCGATAAGAGGCCATTTCGGAAGATTAGAATGAATCTATTGAGCGCGCCGGTGTCTAAACTGCGCATAAAAATAAGTCTCTATGCCGACGACGACACCCATCAATAATGTACGGCCAGGCGCCCCGCCCCCAACCGGCAAGCTGGGTTGGGTCCTTACCCTATTCGTTGCCGCCCTTTGTTTGGGTGGAATTGTGTGGCTGGTCAAGTACCGCCAAGCCGAGCAAAAGGCCCGCACGAATCTTCGCGGTCGCGGTGATTCGACCGCGTCGGTGGTGCCCGCGACGGTGAGGCGAAAGGACGTGCCGATCTATGTCGATGGCCTCGGCACCGTCCAGGCTTACAACACCGTGACCGTCAAAAGCCGCGTCGATGGCCAATTGGTCAAAATTGCTTTTACGGAGGGCCAGGACGTTCACACCGGCGATCTGCTCGGCGAGATTGATCCGCTGCCGTATAAGGCGGCCCTTGAACAAGCGGCGGCCAGGAAAAAGCAGGACGACGCGCAATTAGCCAATGCCAAACTCGATCTCAAGCGCGACTTGGATTTGCTCAAAGATAAAATCGTCACCGAACAAGCCATGGCCACACAACAAGCGATGGTGGCGGGATTGGAAGCGAGCGTGGCGGCGGACCAGGCGGGTATTGACAGCGCCAAAGTGCAACTTGACTACGCAACGATTACATCGCCTCTGGATGGCCGTTGTGGCATCCGGCAGGTGGACCAGGGTAATATTGTGCATGCCACCGATACGAACGGGTTGGTGGTCATTACGCAGCTCCGTCCCATTTTTGTCGTCTTCACATTGCCCGAACAATACGCCAGCAAACTTTCCAAAAGACTTGCGCAAGGGGCGCTGACGGTTCTGGCTTTGGATCGCGACAATAAAACGGTGCTCGACCATGGCAAGGTGGCGGTGATTGACAACCAGATTGATGTCACGACGGGCACGATCAAATTGAAGGCCGTCTTTTCCAACGATGATCTGTCCTTGTGGCCGGGGCAGTTTGTCAATGTGCGCGTTCTGATGGAGACGCGTCAGAATGGGTTGGTGGTGCCGGCCTCGGTGGTCCAGCGAGGGCCGGATGATGAGTTTGCCTTTGTGATCAAGGATGATATGTCGGTCAAAATCCAACCGATCAAAGTCGCGCAGATCGAAGACGGCATGGCCCTGATTGATCAAGGCCTGGCCGAAGGGGAGCGGGTGGTGGCCGACGGACAATATAAGTTACAAGAAGGTTCCAAGGTGAAGGTGGAGAAATCCAATCCATCGCCTGACGGAACGCATGGCGGCGCGGGAAAAACCAAGGGCAAAAAACCTTCGCCGCCGTAGGCCGTGAATATCTCCGAGTTATTCATCCGCCGTCCGATTGCCACCGCTCTGCTCATGGTGGGCGTCGTGCTGATGGGGTTGCTCGGTTATCTGCTCTTGCCGATCTCGGCGCTGCCTCCGGTGGATTTTCCGACCATTCAAGTGGTCGCTCAGTATCCGGGGGCCAGTCCGGAAGTCATGGCGTCGTCCGTGACCACGCCGCTGGAACGGCGATTCGGCCAAATTGCCGCCTTGACCCAGATGACGTCGATCAGTTCCTTCGCCACAACGACCATCACCCTTCAGTTCGCGCTGGAAAGAAATATTGATGCCGCCGCCCAGGACGTTCAAGCCGGCATCAATGCAGCCAGCGGGGTGCTGCCCACCGGCATGCCCAATCCACCGACCTACAACAAGGTCAATCCCGCCGACACCCCTATTCTCACTTTGGCCGTTTCGTCCGAAACGCTGCCTTTGGAAAAGGTGAACGATTTGGCCGACACCATTCTCGCGCAAAAATTAAGCGAAGTCAGCGGCGTGGGATTAGTCACCATCGAAGGCAATCAGAAACCGGCCGTTCGTGTGCGCGTCAATCCCAGCGCGTTGGAATCTTTGGGATTGAGTTTCGAGGACGTTCGCACCGCCTTGGTGGCGAACAACATCAATTTGCCCAAGGGCGATTTTGACGGGCGGCACCAATCTTACGCCATCGGGGCGAACGACCAGATTTTATCCGCAGCCGGTTATCGCGACGTAATCATCGCCTACAGTCACGGCGCGCCTGTGCGCCTGCGCGATATTGGCGACGTCATTGATGACGTGGAGAACGTGCGGCTCGCTGGCTGGGTCAATGACAAGCCGGCGGTCATCGTGGATATTCAACGACAGCCAGGCGCAAATATCATTGAAACCTCCGATCGCGTCAAAGCGCTGCTGCCGCGCTTGCAGGCGTCCATTCCTCCTTCCGTTCACGTCAACATCCTGACCGACCGCACGCGGATGATTCGGGCTTCGATTGAGGATGTGCAATTTACTCTCGTCTTGACAGTAATCCTGGTGGTGCTGGTTATTTTTCTTTTCCTGCGCAAATTTTGGGCGACGGTCATTCCCAGCGTCGCGCTGCCGCTGGCCATCATCGGCACTTTTGGGGTCATGTATTTGGCCGGTTTCACGTTGGACAACCTCTCCCTGATGGCGCTGACCATTTCGACGGGTTTTGTGGTCGATGACGCGATTGTCATGATCGAGAATATCGTCCGCTTCATTGAACTGGGCGAGTCGCCCATGGAAGCGGCCTTGAAAGGATCGCGGCAAATCGGTTTCACGGTCATTTCGCTGAGCCTATCGCTGGTCGGTGTTTTTATTCCGTTGATTTTTATGACGGGCATCGTCGGACGGTTATTCCGCGAATTTGCCATCACCCTAAGTGTGTCGGTGGTGGTCTCGGCCATCGTGTCACTCACCTTGACGCCGATGATGTGCGCGCGCCTGCTCACTCCTGAAAGGGAGGGCGACCATGGCCGATTCTACCAGTGGACGGAGCGGTTTTTTGAAGGGATGTTAAACGCCTACGAAAGCGGACTGCGCTGGGTCTTGCGGCATCAAGTCTTCACGCTGGCCGTGGCGATGGCCACGCTGGTCGGGACCGTCTGGCTCTATATTATCATTCCCAAAGGATTGCTGCCGTTGCAGGACACTGGGCTGATTGTGGGCGTGACCGATTCGTCGGAGGCCAGTTCCTTCAAGGCGATGGCCGAGCGCCAGCGTAAGATCGCGGAGATCGTGCAGCGCGATCCGGACGTGGCGAGCGTCGCGTCTTTTGTTGGGGCGGGGACAGTCAATCCTACAGTCAACAACGGACGTTTATATATTAACCTCAAGGAGCGCGACACGCGCCACTCCGGGGTGTCCGAAATCATCGGCCGCTTGCGTGAGGCGACCAGGAATGTGCAGGACATTTCATTATTTATGCAGCCCGTGCAGGACGTGCAGATCGACAGCCGGGTCAGCCGCACTCAATACCAATATACTTTACAGGATTCCGACGAAGTGGAACTGGCGGCCTGGGCGCCCAAACTGCTGGAAAAATTGCGCGAGCGGCCGGAACTGGCTGACGTGGCCAGCGACCAGCAATCCTCCGGCTTGGAAGTGTTCGCCGACATTGATCGTGTCAAGGCTTCGGAATTGAACGTTCTTCCTCAATCAATCGACAGCACGCTCTACGATGCTTTTGGCCAGCGGCAAGTCAGCACGATTTACACGCAGCTCAATCAGTATCGTGTCATTCTGGAGGCCGACACCAATTACCAGCTTTCGCCGGCCGCGCTGAATAAAATTTATGTCAAATCCTCGAGTGGCGAAGTGGTGCCGCTCAGCGCCATTGCCACGTTGAAAACCGTGACCGCTCCGCTGTCCATTCTGCACGAAGGACAATTCCCCGCCGTGACCCTCTCGTTCAATCTGGCGCCGGACAGTTCGCTGGGCGCGGCGGTGACGGCGATCCAGGAAACTGAAAAGGAAATTGGATTGCCGGCGACAGTGGCGACTTCTTTTTCCGGCAGCGCCAAGGAATTCCGGGAGTCGCTCAAGAGTGAACCGCTCCTGATCCTGGCGGCGGTCGTAGTCATTTATATCATCCTCGGCGTGCTATATGAAAGCTACATTCACCCCATCACCATTCTTTCCAGCCTTCCTTCCGCCGGGGTGGGGGCCTTGCTGGCCTTGCTCCTTTTTCATGTCGATCTGTCGCTCATCGCCTTGATCGGAATTATTCTATTGATCGGCATCGTCAAGAAGAACGCCATCATGATGATTGATTTTGCCCTGGAGGCGGAGCGCGAAGAGGGACTGGCCCCTGAACAATCTATTTACAAGGCCTGCCTCCTGCGGTTCCGTCCGATTATGATGACGACCATGGCGGCGCTTCTCGGCGCGTTGCCGCTCGCGCTGCAGCACGGCAACGGCTCGGAGTTGCGACGCCCCCTTGGCATCGCCATCGTGGGCGGCCTTTTGGTTTCGCAATTCTTGACGCTCTACACGACTCCGGTCATCTATCTTTATATGGACAAGCTGGGGAAATGGGCCCATCGCTTGCGCCGCGCCCCAGCGGAGGCGCGCGCGCCGGGCGGGGTGGCTTCAACCTTTGCGCCATGAGTATTTCTGAGCCGTTCATCAAGCGCCCCGTCGGCACTTCCTTGCTCGCCATCGGTTTGTTTTTGATTGGAGTGGTCGCTTATCGTTCGTTGCCGGTGGCGCCGATTCCTCGAGTTGATTTTCCGATGGTCAACGTTTCCGCCGGTCTGCCCGGCGCTGATCCGGCCACCGTGGCCCAGTCGCTGGCCGCACCCCTCGAAAAACGCTTGGGGCAGATCGCCGGGGTGACGGAAATGACCTCCGTCAGCACCTTGGGCGGCTGCAGCATTACGATTCAGTTTGATCTGGACCGCGATGTCGATGGGGCGGCTCGCGATGTCCAGGCTGCGATCACTGCCGCGCAAAATGACTTGCCCATCAATCTTCCCGGGCCGCCGACTTATCATAAAGTCAATCCAGCCGATCGTCCTATTCTGATTCTGAACCTGACTTCCAAAACGATGCCCCCAACCAAAATCTTCGATTATGCCGACGAGATTATTGGGCAGCGCTTGAGTCAAGTCGAAGGTGTCAGCGAGGTTTTGGTCAGCGGCGCGGAAAAATCCGCGGTCCGTGTCCGCCTTAATCCCGCCGCCATGAGTTCGTCCGGGTTGAGCTTGGAGGACGTGCGTTCCATGCTTGGTGTGGTCAACGTGGATGGCCCCAAAGGCAGCATCGACGGCCCGGAAAGATTTTACAGCATTGGCGCCAACGACCAATTGTTGATGGCCCAGGATTATCAGTCTCTTGTTTTGACGAATCATCATGGCACTCCGGTCAAGCTGACGGAACTGGGCGCCGTTTACGACAGCGTCGAGAATTTTCGCGAGGCCGGTTGGGCGGACTTGGAACCTGCGGTCTTGCTGATCGTCTTCAAGCAGTCCGACGCCAACGTGATCGAGACGGTGGATCGTATTAAAAAGGTCATGCCGCAAATTGAGCGCTGGATTCCCCCTGGCATAAAATTGCGAGTGACAGCGGATCGGACGCAGACGATTCGCGCCTCGGTCAACGATGTTCAATTTTCTCTGCTTTTAAGCATCGCGCTGGTGGTGATGGTGATTTTTGTCTTCCTGCGCCGCTTTTGGCCGACCTTTATCGCCAGCGTTACCATACCGCTCGCCTTGGCCGGGACGTTTGCGTTCATGTATCTGTTTCACTACAGCATCGACAACCTCTCGCTCATGGCCATCACCATCGCGGTCGGATTCGTGGTGGACGACGCCATTGTCGTCATCGAAAATGTATTTCGACATATTGAGAAGGGAGAAAAGCCGATGCCCGCAACATTGCTTGGCGCGCGGCAGATCGGTTTTACGGTGGTTTCCATGAGCACGTCATTGGTGGCGGTCTTTATTCCTTTGCTTTTTATGGGCGGGTTAATTGGCCGCTTGTTTCATGAGTTTGCTGTCACGCTGAGCATCGCCATTTTGGTTTCTGGAGTGATTGCGCTGACCTTGACCCCAATGCTGTGCTCGCGCTTTTTACGAGCAGAATCGACTTACCCGACACCCGGCCGCTTTTACCGCGCCAGTGAAGCATTCTACGAATGGATACTTGGCATTTATGAGCATGGCTTGCACTGGGTCTTGCGCCATCAAGCCTTCATGTTGTTTGTCACCGTCTTGACGATGGGGCTTACGATCTGGCTCTACACCTTTGTGCCAAAAGGCCTCTTTCCGCAGCAGGATACCGGGACGATCATGGGTACGACGGATGCCGCGCAAGACATCTCGTTTGAGGCAATGCTGCGTCTGCAAAAAGAAGTGGCCGCCATTGTCCTGAAGGACCCTGACGTGGTGACTCTCGGCTCCTTTATCGGGGGCGGCACCGTCAACAATGGCCGAATGTTCATCAATCTTAAACCCCACCACGACCGAAAAGCCAGCGCCGGCGAAATCATCGCCCGATTGCGCAAACAACTGGGACGAATCGAAGGGGTCACTTTATACCTCCAGGCGCCGCAGGATATTCAAGTCGGCGGACGCATGAGCAAGGGACAATTCCAATACTCGCTCCAGTCTGGCAGCCTGGAGGATTTAAACCATTGGGCGCCCTTGCTCATCGCCAAACTTCAAAAAAGCAATTTGCTCAAGGATGTGACCAGCGACCAGCAGACTCGCGGCCTCCAGGCCAATGTGGTGATTGACCGCGACGCGGCTTCGCGGCTAGGTGTCTCGCCGCAAGCCATCGACAACACTCTTTACGATGCTTTCGGGCAGCGCCAGGTTTCCACTATCTACCAGAAGTACAATCAACACCACGTCGTCATGGAACTGGAAGGCATTTATCTGGAGGACCCGAATTCATTGCGAAAAATCTATGTCAAATCTAATTCCGGGGCATTGGTGCCCTTGGCCAGTGTCGCTAAGTTCGTGCCTTCCAATACTTATTTATCCGTCAATCATCAGGGCCAATTTCCCGCCGTCACTTTGTCCTTCAACCTGGACCCCGGCGTTTCCCTCAGCCAGGCGACCGAAGTGCTCCAGAATGCCGCCGAAGAATTGCGCATGCCTTCCAGCGTGCAGGGCAGCTTCCAGGGCACGGCCCAGGTTTTCAAATCTTCTCTTAGTTCGCTGCCCCTTTTGCTGGCGGCGGCTCTTCTGGCCGTTTACATCGTTTTGGGGATGCTCTATGAAAGCCTGATTCATCCGATCACCATTTTATCGACCCTTCCCTCAGCGGGCCTGGGGGCGTTGCTCGCGCTGCTCATTTGCGGCGTGGATCTGTCGCTGGTGTCCTTTATCGGCATCGTCCTGCTCATGGGCATTGTCAAGAAGAACGCCATCATGATGGTTGATTTTGCCCTCGACGCCGAGCGGCAGGAAGGCCTCACCCCCGAAGCAGCGATCTACAAAGCGTGCATCATTCGGTTTCGTCCCATTATGATGACGACCATGGCCGCGCTGCTCGGCTCGCTGCCGCTGGCCTTGGGTTTGGGGGCAGGCTCGGAGTTGCGCCGCCCGCTCGGGATCGCGGTCGTCGGCGGACTGGTCGTTTCGCAAATTCTTACTCTCTACACGACCCCGGTCGTCTATCTCGCTTTTGAACGCGGCCGCGACCGCGTTCGGCTCTGGCGCCGGCGCGCCGGTTTGTTTTTGAAACCAAACGGCGGCGTGAGGCATTCTCCCAGCATGGCGCGAAACGTTGGTTTGCAATAGCCTTTGATCTTCCAATCTGGAAGACCAAAGAAACGGGTCGGCACCCGTTATTTTTCCTGAGTCGTGCCCGTTCGTTATCGGTTTATCGCATCAAAACGAAAGGCAAGATTCCCAGAAGCAAGAGGCCGCCCAGAATGAGCCATGCCCGTGGATTGGCGAAATTGGTCGTCCAGCCGATGCCAAACCGTTTTTCAACCCAAAGGGCTGGGTCCTGTGGATTGTAATAAAACAGGCCTCCCTTCCAGCACCGATCTGGAGTGCGATCGGCGACCGGCGGAACGCCCGCTTCTTCACCCTCGGCCAGACGCCAACCGCCCTGACCGCTCTTGAGGCCGATAACTACCAGCGCAAGTATTACCCCGGCCGCTATAACCAGATTGCCCGCCACCAAGAGCCATACGGGAGGATGCGAGGGCAATGGGAGCAGGGCAATGAAAGCGAAAATCACCGCCAGCCCATATTCCAAACCCAGCAAGACCCACAGGATGCTGCGCAAATAACGCGACTCTCCTGCGCCCTTCTTTCCGCTGATGAAGACACGGCGGCCGCCCCGCGTGATTCCATAAAGAATGGCAATCAGCAGGAATAAGAGTCCCGCGCCCGTCACCGGGCCGGCCAGCGCCGCGCCAACGCTCTTCGTGGCCCATCCATTGGGTTGCCCGTCTATTCCACAATGAATGGGAAAGCGCGGGGGAACCTCCTGCCAATGCCGCCACAAATAGAGACAAGCCGCGCCCAGGATTAAAAATGGCCCTGCCTGGGCCATCCACCCTCCCGGCCACCGAAGCCGTCGCCGAACCACTGCCGCTTCCCTCTCCATCGAAGGCGCGACACCATAAGCCGAGGCGCGCCGATGCGCCTTCGTGTAGGCCAAAGCCATAGCGGCAATTTCCAAAAACAATGCCGCCTGAAACAAAACAAAGAAATAAGTGGGGCTCAATTTAAAAAAAGCCCCGGCCAAGGCCATGGCCGCACTCGGCAGGCTGAAGAGAAGAAGTTCTCGCCGAAAGTGCCGCAATATTTCCCGACCGGCGGACGACTCCCGCACTGAAGGATTGACCGTGATGGAAAAAAAGAGATCCGGCCGGCTTAATCGAGGCGCAACCCACGCTATGGCGATGACACCGGCCAGACTGCTGAAACCGGCCGCCAGCCATATCCAATTGAGCAAAGTCATGGTGTGGCCTTTCTGAAATTTTGCAGTTCATTCGCCAAAGCGCTGAGGTGTTTGGTCACGGCTTTGGCTTCCAATCCGTCGGCCATGGCCCGGGCGGCCAGCGCGCGCAACCGATGGATGAAATCGTCGCGGGTGGACGGTTTGGCGGGTGGAGCGGTGCGCAAGATGACCGTCGCGCCGCGCCGCCGCTTCAAGTCCAGCCAGTGGTCATCGGCCAGCAGGCGATAGGCTTCGGCCACGGTATTGTGATTCACCCCGAGATCGATCGCCATCTGGCGAACCGTCGGCAGGCGGTCTCCCGGTTGGAAAGTCCCGCCGACCAGCAGCGTGCGCAACCCATCGGCAATCTGCTGGTAAACCGGCGTGCTGCTGTCGAGTTTGATCCTCAAAAGAGGTGGAGCAGTCTTGTTTGTCATTTGTATGCGTACAATAGACAAATGGATTTTTTCGTCAAGTCTTTTCATCTCCGCTTGCCTTCCCCGCGCGCCGCTTTAAAATCGCCGCTGCCAATGCTAAATCTCGCTTCCCTCAATCCCGCGCAGCGCCAGGCGGTCGAAACCACGGAAGGCCCTGTCTTGATTTTGGCCGGAGCGGGCACGGGCAAGACCCGCGTGATTACCTCGCGGGTGGCGCGATTGATCGAGAAAGGAGTCAGCCCGGCCAATATTCTGGCCGTCACCTTCACCAACAAAGCGGCCCGCGAAATGCAGGGCCGCGCCGCCCAATTGATCGGGCGCGCCGCGAAAAATCCGCTGACGGGCGAAAAGCCGGCCCGCCCGGCCATCTGCACGTTTCATTCCCTGTGCGTGCGCATTTTGCGGCAGCATATCGAGCGCCTCGGTTACAAGCGCAACTTTGTTATTTACAGCGAGTCGGAACAACTCTCCGCCATTAAAAAAATTCTGAGCCATATTTCCGACAAGGCCCAAAAAGTCGATGCCGGGGCGGTGCTGGCTTTGTTAAGCCGTTACCGCAATGGAGGCGAGCGGGCCAATGTCTTCGCCGACCCGAATACCGCCGCCCTCGCCCAGCATGTCCAACTCCGTTATCAAAGCGCACTGCGGGCCTGCAACGCGGTCGATTTCGACGATTTGATTTTGCTCACGCTGCAACTTTTTGCGGATCATCCCGACGTCCTCCAACTCTGCCGCGACAAGTATAAATATGTCATGGTGGACGAATACCAGGACACCAACGCCGCCCAGTTTAAGCTGGTCCATCAATTGACTTCCGTGCATCGCAATTTGTGCGTGGTGGGTGATGATGACCAAAGCATTTACGGCTGGCGCGGGGCGGAAGTGGCCAATTTGCTGGAGTTGGAGAAATATTTTCCGGGTGTCAAAGTCGTCAAGTTGGAACAGAATTATCGTTCGACCACGACCATTTTGGCGGCGGCCAATGCTGTGATTAAAAACAACGCCCGGCGGCGCGGCAAACATCTCTGGTCGCAAAAAGGCGAGGGCGCCAAGATCACACTGCACACCTTCGCGGACGAAGAAGAGGAAGCCAAACGCATCGCCGAGCAAATCGAATTCGCGCGCCTGGCCCATCGGGTTCCCTGGCAGGATCAAGCCATTCTGTTCCGCACCAACATCCAGTCGCGTCCTCTGGAAACCGCGCTTCGCCAAGCCAATATCCGTTACCATTTGATCGGCGGCCAAAGTTATTTCGACCGCCGCGAAATCAAGGATTTTCTGGCCTATCTGAAAACACTGGTCAATCCCGAGGATGACATCAGCTTGTTGCGCATCGCCAATGTTCCGCCGCGCGGTTTGAGCGATGTCACCATGGAACGTCTGCTCGCCGCCAGCCACGAAAGGAATTGCCCGGTCTTTTCGGCCATGAAGCACACGGATGTGCAAAGTGGCTTTGCCGTCAGGACGCGGGAAGCCATTCAAGCTTTTATTGCGTTGATCGAAGGTCATCGCGCACAACTTCAGAGCGGACAAACGATTTCCTTGCAACTTTGGGCGGAGAAATTTCTGGAGGAGATTGGCTATGTGGCCGACATTCGGCGCACCGAAAAAACTCCCGAGGCGGCGGACAACCGCGCGCGCAATCTGAAAGAGCTGTCCGCCACCTTGAGCGCCTCGGCCTCGAACCCGCTGGAAACCTTGCAACAATTCCTGGAGGACTTGACGCTCGATTCCGACCGCGAAGAGGAAAAAGATCAGGCCACTGACGCTGTAACGCTCATCACTGTCCACAGTTGCAAAGGGCTGGAATTCCCGCATGTCTTCATTGTCGGGCTGGAGGACGGGCTTTTGCCGCATTCGCGCTCGAAGGTCGAAGGCACGATGGATGAGGAGCGGCGTTTGTTTTACGTTGCGATTACCCGCGCCATGCAAACCTTGACCTTGAGCCATTGCGCGGGCCGCAAAAAATATGGCGCGATGACACCCTGCCACCCTTCTCCTTTTTTGCGGGAGATTCCACCGGAACTGCTCGAGCCGGCCGACGAAAAATCAAAGAAGCCGGTCTCGCTCGAATCAGGAAAAGA
>DASRLE010000138.1:0-2530 GCA_035648615.1 Saccharimonadales bacterium (SeqCode)
AACAACTCTTTTGGCGGGTCCTGGAGCATCTGAAGGAACAGACACCCGGCTTTGCGGCGGGAAAGCGGCGGGGCCCCGCCTTCCGTTTCAAGATGCCCATTCATGTGATTGACAGCACCACGATGGAACTGGTGGCCAACTTCCTGGACTGGGCCAAGCACCGCCGGCGCAAGGCGGCGGCCAAAACCCACATGCGGTTGAATCTACAGAGTTTTTGCCCAGTTTTGTCATCGTGGACACCGTGGCCGAACACGACAACAAACGGGCGCACGAACTGTGCGTCGACTTGAAAAGCGGCGAAATCGTCTTGTTTGACAAGGGTTATGTGGACTTCGGCCATTTGCGGGATTTGGATGAGCGCGGGGTGTTTTGGGTGACGCGGGCCAAGGAGAACATGGTTTATGAGGTGGTGCGAAAAATGCCTGCCTCCAAAGACGCGAAGATTTTGCGCGACGAAGTCATCGTCCTGCGCAACGAGAACAAACCCGCGCCGGAACTGATGCGCCGGGGTGGTGGCGCCACGATCGGCTCCAGATTTTCAAGCGCGCCCGCATTCCCTTTGTCAGCCGCATCTCCGATTGTTCCGGGCCAACTCCACCATCCGCAATGGCCGCGCGGACATTGTGTTGCTGGCGCGGGAGTTCCTGCGCGAAGCGTATTGGCCGCGTCTGACGGCGCGCGCCTTGGGCCATAAGGATGCGGTTTCCTGGGCGGTTCAATACGGCGAGCCTGGTGATCGCAATTGATTCGTGGCCGTTAGGGTTGGCTCAAATCCCCTGGCCTCATCCCAATTCCTACGCACGGCCTCGATGCGACCCAAAAACAGCCCGACTGAACATGCGTAACAGGTTGTTGAACTATTTCGTGCCCCAGCCAGATTCTCCCCTTCCGCTCTGGATGTAATAGCCAGCACAGCTTGGTCGCAACCCCCCACTCAATCATTTCGATTCCCGACGGAATTTCTGCCGCCCACAGGGGGTCGGAATTGGGGGCCGGATCGGGTGATTGACCCCCTAAACCAGTACCCCCGTGTTTCAGGCGTGTTCAAGACCGCTAAAGACCGCTGAAGCCAAACAGGGCCTCTGGGTTCGCATTTGGGTTCGCGTTTTGGTGCTGACGACGAAGATTTGCTCATCGCTCCCTAATAGCGACGGGTTGGCTTGAAATGACCCAAAAATTAACTGGATGGGAAATGCCGATTTATTCGCTTTTGGGCTTGACCATTCGCCATTCGCGAATAGAGTATAGGCATGATTGCAAAGTCTTTGGATGTGGTGGTTCTGCTGAAGCTCCTCTTAAAAAAGGGGCCGGTCGCTTATGCCGATCTGTCCAAGGAACTTTTCATCAGCGCCTCGGAGATACATGCAGCAGTTCGTCGGGGCATCGCCGCCGGACTGATTGACGAACAAACCAGGACTCCGCGGAGGAAAGCCCTGGCAGATTACCTGATCCATGGAGTCCGGTATGCTTTTCCAGCGAAGATGGGGCCCTTGGCCCGTGGGACGCCCACGGCTTATGCAGCACCACCTCTTTCTGCGAGCATCAGCCAGGATGATTTGCCGCCGGTTTGGGTTGACCCCGAAGGAAAGGTTAAGGGCTTTTCCATCGAGCCCCTTTACCGTTCCGTTCCGTCGGCGGTAAAATCCGACCCCGCCCTTTATGAACTCCTTGCCCTGGTCGATGCGTTGCGGATGGGCCGGGCCAGGGAGCGCAAATTAGCGGAAGAGCAATTGAGCCAAAGGATAAACTATGCCGGCGCCGCCTCTTGAGGAAATGCGCATAGTCGCCTCTCGGCTTAAACCGCTGAACGTTCCCTTTGCGTTTGTCGGTGGTGCTGTGATGTGCCTTCTGGTGGATCATCCGGAATTGACGGATTTTAGGCGCACCAAGGATGTGGATGTCGTGGTGGCAGCAATTACTTACTTTGAGTTTGCAGCGTTGGAAGCTCCCAGATCTCCGAAACCCCGCCATCGGCCATGTACTTGTGTTTCTCGTGGTCCCAAAATCGCTTGGTCAACTCCGTCGACACGATTTCGCAGAAGTGGCGCACCTGCTCTCGGCGCTTATCTTGCTGCTCGCGCTTGTGTGCCTTGATGCGCAGCAGCTGGCGGCTCTCTTGGAGCGCCTTGTCGTCAAAGAACAGCAGGCGGTGCCCGTAAGCTGTGAAAGGCAGCGCAATCATTTCCGGGGTGAGTTCGTCGAGGCGCTTTTGGACGTGGTCCCATTCCCTTTCATGCGCGTCGGGCTTATTCGGGGATTTCCCCGATGGGTCCAATACCAGGTCGCTGGACAGTGTCCGCCAGCGATACCGCCCCTCTTCGATATGGACTCCTGCCTTGCTCCTTTCCCAGCTAAACTCCCTGCGCCCACTCCTTGTTGCTTTTCGATGAGCTCCATGATGTGGCGGCCGTCGAATTTTTCCTGACCGCAATACTCCGAGTCGTTGAGGAGCAATTCCAGATCTGCGTCGCCGATCATGTTCAGAAGCTGGGGGAGGAGACCGCTGACTTTGCCCGCGTGCTCGGTGCCG
>DASRLE010000139.1:0-7002 GCA_035648615.1 Saccharimonadales bacterium (SeqCode)
AACCGCACACGGAAAATTAAAACATGCAAGCAAAACAAAGAAATGAGGAAGCGGAGAACTTCCGCAAATTCGCTCAAAAGATATGATTGTTGTAGATTATTTATTTTGCTGGGCGTTTCTCGGCCAGTAACTTTGCCAGTGAAGAACCACCGGGCAAACCGCGACGACCTTTGGCGAGCGCACCTTTTATAGCTTTCCATTTTTCACCGGGTGCGTCCGGCACGTCACCGGAAATTTCCTTTGGCCATTGGCCATGTTTTTTGTAGTGGGCATCTGCCCATTTTAGAATCTGCTCGACAGATAGACTTGGAAGATCTTTCTCATTTCGGACGTTTCGCTTCTCTGCCAAAAGTTGTATTAATGAAGACCCTCCGGGCAAGCCACGATCACCTCGAAAGAGCGAAGCACTGATATTTCTCCATTTCTCGCCTATTGCGCTCAATACGTTCCCAGAAGTTTGTTTCGGCCAGTTGCCTGTATTTTGATAGTGCGTATCTGCCCATTGAAGAATCTGTTTAACGGACAGGTCAGGAAGAGCCATTCTATTTCGAACACCTCGCTTCTCCGCCAGCAGTTTCGCCAATGAGAGTCCACTGTGTAAGCCGCGATGTCCTTGAGAGAGCGCAATTTTAATACTTCCCCATTTTTCTCCGAGTCCGTCCAATACATCGCCAGAATTTCCGTTCGGCCATTCGCCGGTTTTCTGGTAGTGTGCATCCGCCCACTTTAGAATTTGATCAATGGCAAGGTCTGGAAGAGCCTGTTTATTGCGGATGCCTCGCTTCTCTGCCAGAAGTTTTGCCAGTGAAGAATCTTTGGGTAGGCCGCGAAGACCTTTGGAAAGAGCACCGTTGATATTTGCCCATTTCTCATCGGATGCACCGAGCACATCGCCAGAATTTCGGGTTGGCCATTTGCCAGTATTCTGGTGGTGTTCATCAACCCATTTTAGAATTTGCTTAATAGTAAGCTCTGGAAGAGCCAAATGATTTCGGACGCCTCGATTTTCAGTCATTAGTTGTGCCAGTGAAGAGCCGCCGGACAATCCTCGACGGCCTTCGTAGATTGCACTGTGGATATTCATCCATTTCTCACCGTGTGCGCCCAGCACACTTCCAGAATTTACATTCGGCCATTCACCAGTTTTCCGGTGGTGTGCATCGGCCCAATTTAGAATCTGCTCAATGGTCAGGGGCGGAAGTCCCTTTGAGTTTCGGATACCTCGATTCTCTGCCAACAGTTGCGCCAATGAAGAATCGCCGGATAGGTTGCGGCGACCTTTGGAAAGTGCTCCGGCGATAATTGCCCATGTCTCACCGGGTGCGTCCAGCACGTCACCAGAATTTTGTTTCGGCCACTCGCCGGTTTTCTGATGATACTCATCCGCCCATTTTAGAATCTGCTTAATGGTAAGGTCTGGAAGAGACCGACTGTTTCGGACGCCCCGCCTCTCTGCCAGCAATTTTGCTAGTGAAGAGCCTCTTGGCAGGCCGCGAAGACCTTGGATGAGCGCATTTTGTATGTTTGCCCATTTCTCTCCGGTGACACCCAGCACGTCATCAGAATTTCCTTTTGGCCAATTGTCAGTATTTTGGTGGTGGGCATCTGCCCATCGAAGAATCTGCTCAATGGTCTGGTCTGGAAGAGCCAGACTGTTTCGGACACCTCGCTTATCAGCCAGCAGTTGTGCCAGCGAAGAGCCGCCGGGCAGTCCTCGTTTACCTTGAGATAGAGAAAACCCAATGTTCGCCCAAGTCTCGTATGGTGTGTCTAGCACGTCACCAGATTTTAATTTTGGCCAATCTCCGGTTTTCTGATGATGTGCATCTGCCCATTTCAAAACCTGCTCAATAGTCAGGTCTGGAAGGGCCATGTAATTTCGGACACCTCGTTTCTCTGCCAGCAGTTGTGCCAGTGAAGAATCACCTGGCAGTCCGCGATGGCCTCGCGAAAGCACGGCATCAATATTTCCCCATTTCTCGCCGGGTGCGTCGAGCACATCACCAGAGTTTATATTTGGCCATTTGCCGGTTTTCTGTTTGTGCGCGTCAGCCCATACTAAAATCTCTCGAACAGACAGGCTTGGAAGAGCCATTTTATTGCGGACACCGCGCTTGTCTGCCAGCAATTGTGCCACTGAAGACCCGCCTAGCAGACCGCGTTGACCTTGGACGAGGGACGTATTTATGTTTGACCACTTCTCACCGGGCACGCCCAGCACGTCACCAGATGTTGATTTTGGCCATTGCTTTGTTTTTTGCCTGTGTGCATCAGCCCATTTAAGAATCTGCGCCGTTGTTAATGATGGAAGTGGTGTTATCGCCCTGACAGTTCGCAGATAAAACGCATCGGCAAATCTGGCATTGAGCCGAGTGGGCAGATTGACGTGTATTTTCGCGGGCAGGTTAGCGCGGACCTTTCCCTGCTTGCCAAGATTCGTCCGTAAATTATCCAGTTCACTAGACAACTGGTCGTCGTGCGAGCGCAGGGCGCGGAGAACACGCCAGACTTGCTTGAACGAGGAATCTTCCAGCGTTTTTTCCTCCTTCTCATTACTGGAAATATAAACGGGCAGGATGATGATGCCGTGCCGCTTGCGTTTGGCTTTTCGGATGGCGCGTCCCACGGCCTGAATGATGTCCACCTGCGATTCTTTCGGATCAATAAACGCAACGCCGTCCAACGCGCGAACGTCAATGCCTTCGCTCAAACAGCGGGAGTTGGTCACAATGCCACGAGCGGGCGATTGAACCTCGCGGAGTTTGTCGAGGATGGCATCGCGCTTATTGCTGGCCATGTCACCGGAAATCAGTTCCGTCCAAATTTGGCCGGCAGGGATGTCGGCCTTCGGCATCCAGCGGATGAATTGCGGAAACTGGTCGGCAAACTCTTTGGCGCGCGCAACTCGCCCATGAAAGGTGATGATGCGGCGCAGGTCATACTTCTTGATCGCCTTGGCCACGGCGATATGGCTCGCGAGTGTGCGGGCATCGGTAATGGTCTTGCCATCAAGTGTGACGAACACGCCTTGCTCGGCATACTGCCGATACAACGGGTCATCCACGCCGATAATCTCAACCCGATAGTCGGTCAGCAGCTTGAGGCGAATGGCATCGGAGAATTTAAGTTCGTGGAAGACTGGGCCGAAATCTTTTTGGTCATCCATCGAAACCAATTCCAGCCCCATCGAATCGGCGCGAGACTTCGACGCCTCCGAAGCGATGCGCGGCGTGGCGGTCATGAACAACCGTTTTCGGGCGCGGATTGCCTGCGAGTCGAGAACGGTGGCAAACGGGCCATCCTTCATTCCCGCGCAACGGTGTGCCTCGTCAGCGATGACCAAATCAAATGGTTCAAGTTTGTGCCGCTTGAACGCCAGCGCAACCGTGGGTGTAGATTGATACGTCGAGAAGATGACACGCGTTCCCGCTCCGCGCATGAACTCGGCAATCTCGGTCGGATCGGTTGTGGCTGGCACGCCCAACTGGCTGACATGGGCCACGAGGTGATCCTCGCCGCCAATCGTTTCATCGGAGCAAACCGGCAGAAACCGAAACGGGCGCAACCCGTCTTTAGCCCAATCGCTCAAGATTTGCGAAACCAGAGAAAGCGACGGCACGAGGACGAGCGTCCGCTGCGATTTCATCGCCTCGGCGACGCGCAAACCAATCAATGTCTTGCCAGTGCCGCAAGCGCGGATGAGTTGCCCGCGAGGATGGGACTGGAAACCGAGGACAACATCGGCAATGGCTTTTATTTGGTCTTTGCGTGGGTCGTTTGGCTTTTTCTGTTTCGCAACGAGCTTGTCCGGCGATGCCGGCCAGTTCAGCTTGCGATTTTTGAGGTCAGAGAAAAACAGGGTGCCAACCGGCTTTTCCTGCCCTTGGATGACTTCCTTGGAGTTGTGACCGAGTTCCGCTGCGGTGGCAATCAGCAAGCGATAGGAAATAATCTGGCGTGAGGACTCGCTGAGGAAACGGTCAATGTCGTTTTTGGTGACGGCGTGGTTCAACGCGTAAGCCTTGGACTGGACGGCCCAATATTTTCCATTAAAAGTTTCCGCGATGAGGTCTATGCCTTTATCCCGCCCCCACCTGCCCGGCCAATCGTCCCACAGCCAAACGCGTTTTATTTCGCGCTTATATTCGGGGTCGTTCTCAAGAAACCATTTGCAGATACGCTCAAATTGACGCCCCCGGCGGTGTTCATCCGGGCTGAGTTTGCCAAAAAGATCAAGGATTGTTGTCATGAGTCAGCGCGGCAAAAACTTCAAAGGCAGCACCGCGAGATTGTTCGTCGGGCAGCGCGGCGATCTTCTGTTCCAACTCCGCAAAGCTGGTCAGGCCAGAGAACAAATGTCGCTGGACGAAGAAGGTCGCTTTCGGATGGCGAGCCGTTGCCATGCGGAAAGAGTATCAATCCGTTCGGCGAAGAAAAGCCTCCGCCACCCCTTCAGCGTGGAAATAATTTTTTGGACGTTTTCCTAGGGTAGTCGCGTTGCTCCAACCCTAGGCTAATTTCCTTTACGCCTTCAGCGTATTTGAATTCGCGTCAATTCGCGTTATTCGTGTCAAAGATTTTTGAATTTCGACACCTCACCACAGCCCTCTCCCCGATCGCAGCGGAGAGGGAGAAGTTTTCGCGTGTTTGGCGTGGTTCGCGGTTCACCCTCGTTTTACTGCTTTGGACTGGCTGGTTCCTTGCCTGAATTGCAATCAATCAAACTTGAACCGTGTTTTTTCTTGCTTGAAACGGCACTTTGCCTGTTTGATTGGTCGTTTTACTTGTTTGGAACGCGGCCATCCTAACCTGAAACGTCGCATTTCTTGTTTGGAATGGTGCATTCCAAGTTTGACATGGAGCATTCCAAATTTGAAACGGAGCTTTCCTTGTTTGAAAAGGCGCGTTTCTTATTTGACCGGTCGTTTTCCTTGTTTGAAATGCGGCATTTCTTGTTTGGAACGGGGCATTCCAAGTTAGACATGGAACGTTTCTTGTTTGGAAAATCATGTTTCAGGTTTGCAGAGGCGCGTTGCTTGCAGGGTTGGCGGCATTTCAGGTGGGAAAAGAGTTAAGCTATCCGCAGATTTCACAGATTCACGCAGATTTTTCTTTATCTGCGAAAATCCGCGTCATCTGCGGATTAAAAACGCAACTATTTGTCTTGTCAAAAAAACTGCCATTGTCCCGTCTTTATACACGCATGAAATGGGTTTCTGCCCAGTGCCAGGGGAGTTTCACGGTTTTCCTGGTCAAAATGGTTTGGCACGGGCGATGCTATTTATTTTTCCGAAACTTCCGCGAGATTACAGGTCGTCCCGAAGAAGCTTCTCGATAATAACCATTAAAGAGAAAGCGAACAGTTATGCTAAATACACCTGTAAGAAACTTCCGCATCTACACCGGATTCACCAAAGGGCCGGACAATGACGTCTGCAACCTGACGTTGGACGTGTCGGACGCGCTGACGGCCCATCCGGTTTTCACGACACCGCCGGTCACGTCGGCGCAACTCACGACGTTGCAGACGACGTTCAGCGCGGACATGACCGCCGCGCGCAAGCTGGGCACCGACCGCACGCTCGCCAAAAACATCTCACGTCAGGCGCTGCTGGATGCGCTGGTGCAGGATGCGTTGTATTGCCAGGGTCTGGCGCGGCACGACCTGCACACGTTGCTGACTTCCGGCTACGAAGTTGTCAGCACCAACCGCACGCCCGGCCCGCTGGACACCCCCGCGATCAACAGCATTGACAACAGCGTGAGCGGACAACTGACGGTGCGCGGCACGTCGGTGCTGAACGGGCGGATGTATCAATTGCAATTCAGCCTGGACAACGGCGCGACATGGACAAACACGGGCGTCAATTACACCAGCGCGCGCCGCATATTGCTCACGCCGACGACTCCGGGAAAAACCTACCTGATCCAAATCTGCGCGCTGGGCGGCAGCACGGGTCAAAGTGCCTGGAGCAATGCGGTGGGCGTCATGGCGACTTGAAGGGATTTTCGGACGGTTCAAAACTGACCTGTGTAACCGAGTCCGAAAGGGCAGCCGAAGCGAAACCACTTCGTTCCGGCTGTTTTGTTTTGGCAAATGACCTTTCTTCAGGCGGCGGAAATCATTCCGGCATCTTCATCATTTCTTCGCCGGTCATCGGCTGTGCATTACCGCCAATTTCCGCGCGGACATTTTTGACATCGTCGGCGGTGACGGGGCCACCTTTGTTTCCCCACGAACTGCGGATGTAGGTCAGCACGGCGGCGAGATCGGAATCGGACAGCGCCGCGCCCATTGCGGCCATCCCGGCTGGAAAGTTCATTTGCTCCCCCTTGACTGTGATCGGGCCGGTGATCCCGGTCAGCGGAATGTGCGTGAGGCGCTGGACGCCCTTGGCGTTGACCCAATCCGAGCCGGCCAGCGGCGGAAATTGCCCCGGCTTCCCAAGCCCGTCAACGCCGTGACAAATGCCGCAAACCATCTCGTAGGTCTTCCTGCCCTGCGCGAGAACCGCAGCCGCGCCCGATTTCGGCTGATAGGAATCCAGCTCCTCCGCCGAGACATAGGGGCCATAAACCCTCGCGTCGAACCAGCCGCCATGATGGTCGCAATAGACCGCGCCGAGGTAGAGCAGCACAACCGTCAGCGAAAAAATCCACATCGGCAAAGCCGAGCGCGCCGCCGTTGGCCCGGCGTCGGGCTGAGTTGAAGAGAATTTCGGTTCGTCGCTCATTTTTTATTTGAAGGGGCGTTGGTTGAAGCTTGCAACGCCGTGAATGGCGCGTCATACAGCGGCACGTCGGCGCGCAGGCTCAACAAATATGCCACGAGATTTTTTGCGTCGTCCGTTGGGACAACTTCAAAACCGGCGGGCGGCGCGAGTTCCTTCGGCAAATGCAAGGCGTCCGGCGAGGGCGCGCCTGCGATTTTCCGGGTTTCATACAGGAAACGGAACGGCGGCATCACGGAACCTTTCACGACGCTTTGCGGCGCGTAAAGAT
>DASRLE010000140.1:0-5894 GCA_035648615.1 Saccharimonadales bacterium (SeqCode)
CTCCGGGTCCGGCAGCGGCGGGCGGACAGCCTTCGTCTCGCGGCGCCGACGTGAACCCGGCAATGGATTCCGGGAATTTTATGGAGTTGAATGGCGACAATCCGACCGTTACATGGCTCTTGCGCGCATAGACGATCCCCGCACAAAGGGTGTCTTCACCCTCGCGAGCCGAATCCAACTTTTGTTGCGCTCGTTGAAGTGGAACAACTTGCGAATTTGAAGTCCCGGTGCAAAACCCGGTTGAGCAGTGAACTTTTATGGAGCAAAATCAGTGTGGAGGGGGATACGGACGTGGTACAGAGGCGGCTTTTTGCCGTTTTTTCTGCCATGTAACCGTTGCGGCTCGGTCAAACAAAGGTCTTCAACAAATAGCAAGAATTAAACTCCCTTCACACAACGGAAGCCCCAAAGGGACTCCTTTGTGAGAGGTGTGGCCTGTTCGCGATAGGCGCACGTCGCGAAGCTAGCGGCGTTGGCCCAGCAGCCGCCGCGCGAAACACGAGAATCAGCCGGTGAGGATGCTGGCCCGCGTGGATCGCTACCTCCAGCGTACGGCGTCGCGTACCAATCCCAACACCATTCAAAAACATCTCCAGCCATATCGTAAAGGCCGTATCCGTTCGGTGCAAACGACCCCACCGGACTTGTCGCGGGGAAAGTCCCCCCGATACTCCCAATTGCGTTGTATCCATCCGGTCCCAGATCGTAACTAAAATAGAAGGAAGATCCGTAGTAGTTGGCCTGGCTTTCAGAAATCGTGTCGCCCCACGGAAAGCGCTGGCCACTCAATCCACCCCGCGCCGCCTTTTCCCACTCCGCTTCCGTCGGTAACCGGTAGCCTTTGGCCATCCAGTTTGGGAAGACAGCGTCGACATACCCATTCGTATATACCTGCGTCAACCCCGCATCCGTGTAATACACCGGAGTCAAACGTGCTTGTTGCGACCGTGCATTGCACCACTTCACCGTGTCATACCAATTCACGCTTTGCACCGGCTGATTCGGCTGATTAGCTGCTTTACTACCGGCAGAGTTAAGGCCATATCCGTTGACGATCGCCCAACTATAAACCGACCCCCATTGACTGTAGCTCACCAGGTTCGTGTCCATGTAAAACGCCGACACATTTACGGTGACAGGGGGTGCATCGGTGATGTCGGTATCACCAATTGAATTGCCAATCGTGAACGAACCCGCCGGGATCAGAGCCATGCCGGATGGCGCGTTGAAAGAAACCACTTGGTTCGTGTTGACGCCAGCGGTGACGGGAAGTTGGACATAGTCCACCCAATTGGTTCCGCCAGGCAGCGAGGTGACGGTCTGGACGGTGTAGGTCGCCCCCGGCTGCGCATTGTTCCATACCAGCGTGCCATCTGGTCGAAACGCGGTAATGATCGTCGCCGCCGGACCGGAAACCCGAAAGAAGCGCACCCCTTGGGCAGCGCCTTGATTGATGCCGGCGAGCAAAACAAGCCACATGAGCAAACGGTATAAATTGGCTCTCACGATGTTGATTAGTTCTGTGTTTTAGAGGTGTCATTTTAGCTTGCCCCAATGGAAATGCAACTTGAATATCGCCCAAATAGATCGTCTCGGCTGAGACGCCGTCGGCGTGGTACCCGTCAAATCGCTGGCTTGACCTTCCCAGGCGCTTCGACCGATGGCGCGATGTCCTGAGCTTGGCGCTGGCGACGGCGAAGTCAGCGCACCAAGGCGATGGCGCTCATGTTGATGCCCTTAATCTTGGGGACCATCTTCAAGTTACGAACGCAATCTTCCATGCTGCACCAGGCGCGGGGGAGGTGCATGAAATCGCAATCCGAAATCTCCGGCTTCAGGAGGTTATTGAATAGGACACGCTGGATTTCACGAGCCTGTAAATAGGACCGAGAGTGGTCCGGCCTCGTCTTCGGACTCCGATTTTCTGGACTCACGCACGGGAAGCCGCTCAGGTTCTCGTATGCAATGTTGTTTGGGGTTTTCGGATTGGCTGTCGGATAAAGTCTCATTGGAAACTCACCTGTTCTCGTTAAATATGTCGTCTCGGCGTCAGGGGTTCGTGCTATCCGCAATAGGAGATGATTGAACTGGACTGCAAAGCGGAATCCGAGGGCTTGGGAATGCTTCTGGTTCGGGTGGTACTGACCCCCATTTATTATGCGGAATGACTTTCCGATCATTCCGGCGATGGTGGGAAATTTTGAATATGCCAGATCGACCAAGCAGTCGCTGGGTAGGGTACCTCCTTTGATTCCTTGGACCACTGCAGGCGGGAACGGCATACAGCCAATACCGTAATCCAATCGATGGACTACATCAAACAGTCCTCTTTGACTTTGGATTCGGTTGGCGGCATTCTCCGGGGGCAGATGAAGGGGAATCCTGACCGCTCGTACAAGCCTATAACGCCGTCCGATCTGAGGCGTTCGGCTTCTATAGCGCGGCTAGACCGCAAGGATTTCTTCCGCCAGTGTCCTCAATGGTCGTCATATTCGGACCGACTCCTTTGTTCCGCGTTGTGCCAGAACCATAAACCATACTCCAATCCTGTCAACATCTTTGCGGCACAACGCGGCACAACATTTTGAAATTCCTAAAGAAAATCCAAAGGCGTCGCTTGACTTTATATTTGTTATAACATATCAATAGGTTATGCGTAACTCTGAAAGCCTCGGTTCAACTCTTCGGGAACTCCGCTCCAAGCTCAAATTGAGTCAGGAAGAACTCGCCACCAAGCTCAATGTCTCCTTCGCTACCGTCAATCGCTGGGAAAATGACAAGGCCACACCACAGGGCGCGGCGCGTGATGCCATCAGCAAATTGCTGGAGGAAGCTGGCGCTGAGCCACTGGTTGCTCGTGAGGCAGGCGAGGTCGCCATCGCCGAAGGTGACCAGCCCCGCCGCCGGAAACGCGGCACGGCTCGCAGCGCCGTCTTGAGCACCAAATCAATGGAGCAGATGCTTTGGGACGCCGCGTGCTCAATTCGCGGCGAGAAGGACGCGCCCAAATTCAAAGATTATATTTTGCCGCTCATCTTCATCAAACGCCTGTCCGACGTTTTCGATGATGAAGTGAAACGCCTCACCGAAACTTACGGCGACGCCGGGACGACGATGGCCGTGCTGGAGGCCGACCATTCACTTGTGCGTTTTTATCTCCCGCCGGAATGTCGCTGGCCGGTTGTCAGCCGTCGTGAACAATTCAAATGGCCGAAAGGCCGCGAACCAAAAACGCTTGGCGAACAACTCACGTCCACCGTCCGCGCCATCGCCAAGGCCAACGCCACTTTGAGCGGCGTGATTGACATCGTGGAATACAACGCCGCGCCACACGGCGAACGCGAAATCAGCGACCAAGCCTTGTCCGGCGTCATTGAGACGCTTTCCGATCCGCGCTACCGGCTCGGCTTGCGCGATGTTGAACCGGATTTTTTAGGCCGCGCCTACGAATACTTGCTCCGCAAATTTGCCGAAAGCCAAGGACAGAGCGCCGGTGAATTTTTTACGCCGCAGGAAGTCGGCTGGATCATGGCCTATATCGTCCGACCCAGGCAGGGCGAGGAAGCTTGTGATTTTGCGTGCGGTTCGGCGGGCTTGCTCATCAAATGCGAACTCGCCCTGATGCAGACCGAGCGCAAGGTGTCCCGCCCGTTGAAACTCTACGGCCAGGAACTCACCGGCTCCAGCTACGCCATCGCCCGGATGAACATGGTCATTCACGACATGGAAGGCGAGATCGTGCGCGGCAACTCCATGACCAATCCCAAATTTCGAGAGAGCGACACCAGTCTCAAAAAGTTTGAGATCGTTGTCGCCAATCCCATGTGGAATCAGCCGTTTGACGAAAAGACGTTTGAGAAAGACCCTTTTGACCGCTTCGATTCCGCCGGTGGCAACACCAGCGGGCGTGGCGATTGGGCTTGGTTGCAGCACACGTTGGCACTGTTGAAGGATAACGGCCGCGCCGCCGTGGTGCTGGATACCGGCGCGGCCACGCGCGGCAGCGGCAATAAGAACGAGGACAAGGAGCGGAACATTCGCAAATGGTTCGTAGAAAAAGACTTTGTTGACGGCGTGATTTTGCTGCCGGACAACCTTTTCTATAACACCACCGCCGCCGGTCTCATCATCGTGTTGCGGAAAAATAAATCCAAAGACCGCAAAGGCAAAATCACGTTGGTCAACGCTGGTGCCGAATTCAAAAAAGGCCAGCCCAAAAACTATATCCCACAAGATGGGATCAAGAAAATTAGCGAAGCCTACAGTGCCGGCGTGGATGTCGAGGGTTTTGTCAAAATTATCACCACCGCCGAAGCTGTAAAAAACGACTTTAACTTATCACCGTCACGTTATCTGGCTTCGGCTACCACCGGCATACTCCGCGCGATTCCAGAATTAACTAAAGAGCTGGCGGCCCTCGAAAAGGAAGCGTTTGACCTCGGTAAAGAACTGGCACCAATCTTCAAAAAACTAACAAGCCATGTTTGAAGAAAACATACAGTTGCCTACCGGCTGGAAGTTGACGCCGTTAAATCAGCTTGCGACCTATGAAACCGGACGGACACCGGCGCGGGCAGTCGCAGATTTTTGGGCGGCTCCAAATGCCGAAGGCATAGCCTGGATCAGCATTGCTGACATGCGGCCCTACGCTCAACTGAGAAAAACCTCCGAAAGAATTACGCCAAGAGCCTTGCGCGAGGTTTTCAGAAATCGGATTTCAAAAAAAGGGACACTCATCATGAGCTTCAAATTGACGATTGGCCGTGTCGCTACGCTTGGACTCGATGCCTGTCATAACGAGGCCATCATTTCAATTTTTCCAAACGCAAGGGTGAACCAAAAGTATTTGGAGTATTTCCTGTCTCAAGTTGACTACGCCGACTATCAGGATCCCGCTGTAAAGGGAAATACACTGAACCAGGAGAAAATCGACAGAATCGCCATTGCCGAACCACTCATTTTAGAGCAAAACAAAATCGCAGCGCTGTTATGGAAAATTCAGCGTGCAATGGAAGTTGAGGAAAAGCTCGTTGCAACAGCCCGCGACCTAAAACACTCCACCATGAGCCAACTCTTCGCGCACGGCCTTCGTAACGAGCAGCAAAAAGAAGGCGAGTTCGGTCCAGTTCCCACAAGTTGGGAAATTGTTCGGCTTGCTGATTTACTCTATATTAAGCATGGCTACGCATTTAAGGGAGAATTCTTTGCAACAGCGGGCAAAAACATTCTCCTAACGCCCGGCCATTTTTACGAAGAAGGGGGGTTCAGGGACCAAAAAGGCAAAACTAAATATTACATGGGCCAATTCCCTCCTGAATACTTGCTTGAGAAGGGCGACATGCTTGTTGCCATGACTGAGCAGACATCCGGCCTCTTAGGTAGCGCGATCATAGTTCCAGAGTCAGGGAAATTTTTACACAACCAACGTCTCGGCCTAATTACCAATCTAAACGAGACGAGATTACATAAATCATTTCTTTATTATTTTTTATCGAGGTCCGCAATTCGCAGCAGAATTGAGCAGACCGCAACGGGTTCAAAGGTTCGACACACATCACCGGGGCGAATCTGTGACCTCCAAATCGCATTGCCGGAACCCGCCGAGCAAAAAGAAATCGCCGCCATCCTGCAAACCATTGACCGGAAGATTTCCGTTCACGAGCGCAAACGCGCCGCGCTGTCGGATTTGTTCCAGACCATGCTCCACCAACTGATGACCGCGCAAATCCGCGTGGATAAACTCGACATAGACACCAGCGAGGTCGAAAATTTGGCGGGCAAACCAGAAAGGAAATCATCATGAAATTTGACGTTTATTGCGATGAATCCCGTCCCGATTTATTTTGCTCCAAAGCGCCACCAGCCACGTATCTGGTTATCGGCAGTCTGTGGTC
>DASRLE010000141.1:0-7621 GCA_035648615.1 Saccharimonadales bacterium (SeqCode)
TCGCAAGGGCGGCAATGAAGGGGCGGATGCCAGCCATTTTCTCGAACAATTGGCCGACGATCGGAATGTGACGCTGGATGTGGCGGGCGCGGGGATTCTTTACTTTGCGCGTTACAATCATTGGCACGGCAGCCCGTGGCATTACGTCGTGGACGGAAGGGACTGGGTTGTGCAGGAGAGCAGTTCGTCCGACCCGACCCACCCGGCGGACCATGCTGTTTTTCTCCCGGAGAACTTGTTTCCGCCGCCGCTGGCGGTCACTTGGGCGGATACCAAGGGCGCGGATTTGTCGTGGGTTCCGATCTATTTTACGAACTCGTTTCGGATGGATTATACGCGGACTCACTACGGCACCGGTTATTACATTTATCAGCAGTACGTCGGCGGGGCACGGCTCTCGCATCCGCTGGCAAGTTGGAACGGTGAGGCAGAGCCAGCCCATGATGTGTTAAATTTAATCGCCCACGCAGGGACGGATCTTGCCCCGCGCGAAAATGTCACCCGGAATGACGGAGTGCTTTCGCGCTTGGAACAGGATCAAACCAATCTGGTTTTGGTTCTCAATAGTCCCGGCATGATTCGAAAAATGAGCTTTTCGATTCCGCTGAATCAGGCGCTTGCCTTCGGGCGGGCGCGTTTGCGGGTTACTTGGGATGGCAGGAAGGACCCCTCCATTGATGCTCCGCTGGCGCTTTTCTTCGGGGCGGGAACACTTTACAACCGCGAGCAGCGTCCGTTTTTGGTGCGGGCTTTCCCGATGAATATCCGATATGGGACGACGAACGTGGAATTGTCCTGCTATTTTCCCATGCCCTTTTTCAAATCGGCCAAGGTGGAGTTGATCGGCCCGGCCCGTGAATCGGTAACCAATGTCGAGTGGCACATTGTCGAACAGCAATTCCAGGAGCCAGCGTCGTCTGTCGGATATTTTCACGCCACCTACCGAGACCATGCCCGTCCGATCCCGGGCCAAGATTTGGTGTTGCTCGACACCCGTCAAGTCGAAGGAGGCGGCGATTGGTCGGGCAGCTTCGTGGGCAATTCGTGGATTTTTTCCGACCGCGCCAATCTAACGACGCTGGAAGGCGATCCGCGCTTTTTCTTTGATGACAGCCAAACGCCGCAAGCCCAGGGCACGGGAACCGAGGAGTGGGGTGGGGGAGGCGATTACTGGGGCGGTGTCGATATGACTTTGCCTTTTGCGGGGCATCCCACAGGCGCGGCCAAAATTGCGATGGCGCAAAATCCCGAAGACCAAATCGAGTCGGCCTACCGATTTCTCCTTGGGGACTTAATGCCGTTCGGCAAAAACGCGCTGATTTGTCTGGAGCACGGCGGCGAGGATCAATCCACCGAGCATTATCAAACCGTGACCTATTGGTACGGAGCGCCTGCGCCGTCATTGATAAAGACCGACGAGCTGAAGGTGGGCGATCTCGCCAGCGAAGCGGCTCATCAATACCAGTCGCCCAAAGCCTCCGACCCGTACGTCATCACTTCGCGTTACGAATGGGGCGTGGACACGCTCCATGGCCAGGAAATCTATCCGGCCAGCAGCGACCGCGGACGAAAAACGACCGGCGCTTCCGAGTTCACCCTCAAATTGAATCCCGAAAATCTCGGCGTGTTGTTGCGTCGAAAACTGGATTACGTTTTTCCAAACCAACGGGCGGAGGTGTTCGTGGCGGATGGAAGTGCGGCGGCCAGTGAGGCGGTTTGGAAACCGGCGGGAACGTGGTTTTTGGCTGGGGCAAATACCTGCGTTTATTCCAACCCCAAAGGAGAAATGGGCGCAACGCAGCATGTCGTTGAAACGTCCAACCGGCGTTTCCGCGACGATGAGTTTCTTATTGGACGGCCATTGACTCAAGGACGCTCCTCTATTCGCGTCCGGGTCAAATTCGTGGCCGTCAATCTTCCTCTTTTTCCGGGCCGCCCGGTGGATGAACAGGCTTGGAGCGAAATGCGCTATGATGCGTATTGCTTCGTTTTACCAGCGTGGAATCCGCTTGGCAGTCAAGAATGAAAACCTTGGAGCGGTGAAGATTTTCCACCCTGATATTTTTGGTCGATTTCAGAGTTGACCGGATGGGGTTCGGATTGGTAGCGTTTGGCCGATGAAATTTTGGGCCTGTTCGTTCCAACTCGTGCGCGTGGTCGTCGTTGACTAACGCGGCCTGAGGCTCGTTCCGGCTCACAGGCCGCCCGTCGTCCGCTTTACGGATGCCGGGCTTTTTATTTATGCGACATACTATATCGGTCTTGGTGGAAAATAAGTTCGGCGTGCTGACGCGCATTGCCGGCCTCTTTAGCGGGCGCGGTTATAATATTGACTCGCTCAATGTCGCGCCCACCCAGCATCCTAATACCTCCCGCATGACGATTGTCACCCGCGGCAATGATTCGACCCTCGACCAGATCGTCAAACAGTTGAACAAATTGGTCGATGTCCTCGAGGTGCATGACTTCCGCGAGGCGGAGTCGATTGACCGCGAATTGATCCTGGTGCGCGTCGCGGTCAATGCCAAATCGCGCGCCGAGATCATGCAAATGACCGATATTTTCCGGGCGAAAATTGTCGATGTGCAGCCCAAAAGCCTGACCATCGAATTGACCGGCGACGAAAGCAAAATCGAAAAGTTTCTGCACTTGATGGATACCTTTGGCGTGCTGGAATTGTCCCGCACGGGCAAAATCGCGCTGGCGCGAAAATAACATTCAACTCACAATCATACTCATTCTATGCCTACTAAAGTTTACAGCGATAAAGACGCCGATTTGAAATATCTGCAAAATAAAACCCTGGCCGTTCTGGGTTTTGGTTCCCAGGGCCACGCCCATGCCCTCAATCTCAAGGACAGCGGCTGTCAAGTCATCATCGGCCTTTACGAGGGCAGCAAGTCGATTCCGGTCGCGCAATCCAAAGGGTTTGAAGTGGTCAGCACAGCCGAAGCGGTGCGGAAGGCCGACGTGATTTTCGTGGCGTTGCCGGACACCAAGCAGGCCAAAGTTTACGAGAAGGACATCGCGCCGAACTTGGCGGCGGGCAAAACGCTTTTGTTTTCCCACGGGTTCTCGATTCATTTCAAAACCGTCGTGCCGCCGAAGAATGTCAATGTGATTTTGGTCGCGCCGAAGGGGCCGGGGCATATCGTGCGCCGCCAGTTTTTGGAAGGGAAGGGCGTGCCGGCGGTGATCGCGGTTTACCAGGACCCCAGCAAGAAATCCAGGCAGGTGGCTTTGGCTTGGGCCAAGGGCATCGGCGCGACGCGCGCCGGAGTGATCCTGACCACTTTCAAGGAGGAGACGGAAACCGATTTATTCGGCGAACAAACCGTGCTGTGCGGCGGCGCCTCGGCTTTGGTTCAGGCCGGTTACGAGACCTTGGTCGAAGCCGGTTATCAGCCGGAAATGGCTTACTTCGAGTGCCTGCATGAATTGAAACTGATTGTTGACTTGATGAATGAAGCCGGCATCAGCGGCATGCGTTTCTCCATTTCGGAAACCGCCAAATGGGGCGATGTCAGCGTCGGCCCGAAAATCATCGATGCCAGTGTCAAGAAGCGGATGAAGGCCGCTTTGAAGGACATCCAATCCGGGAAGTTTGCCAAGGGTTGGATCCATGAATACAACGGTGGTTACAAAAAATACAACGCGCTGCTCAAGGCCGGACAGAACCATTCCGTCGAGAAGGTCGGCGAGCGTTTGCGCGGGCTGATGCCATGGATGAAAAAGCGCTCCGTCAAAGGCGTGCAAGCGGCTTATTGAGTTAGACCAGTTTTTTGTATTCTTTGCTCTCAGCCAGTTTCTTGACCAAGTCTTTGATTTTTTGCGCCTGGCTTTTGTGAGCGATCAGGACGGCGTCGTCGGTTTGGACGTAGATTGAATCGCGCAGGCCGACGATGGCGATGGGTGTCCGATTTTTTGTCCGGGCGTCAAATACAATATTGCGCGCCGCATCCACATGGACAAAATCACCGACGGCGCAATTGCCTTCCGCGTCCGGCTTGAGGTGCCGGGCCAGGGCGGGCCATGACCCCAAGTCGTCCCAGGCAAAAGAACCGTCCGCTACGACCACGTTTTGGGCGTGTTCCATCAAAGCGTAGTCGATGGAAATTTTTTTCAGGCCCGGATATTCGCGGGCCAGGACTTTGGCGAGCTTGGGCGTGCCAGCGGCCTTGAACCAGCGCTGGCAGGCGGCGGCCAGTTCAGGCTGATGTTTTTCCAGGCCTTGCGTAATGGTGACGAACGACCACAGGAACATCCCGGCATTCCAGCGGTAATTGCCGGAGCCAAGATATTCCACCGCTTTGTCGTACTGCGGCTTCTCGACAAATTGTTCCGCTTTGAAAAAAGCCGTTTTGTAGGCTTTGACTCCATGCGGCGGCGGCAGGTTGTTGCCGACCCGAATATAGCCGTAACCCGTGGCCGGCTCAGTGGGTTTGATGCCGATGGTGACAATGACTTGGCCGCGCCCCGCTAAATCAAACGAGTCCGCCAGGACTTGCTGAAATTTCGTTTCGTCGGGAATGACCTGGTCCGCGGGCAAAACGGCCATGACCGCGCTGGTCGAACGTTGTCCGACGAGGGCGGCGCCGAGCGTCACAGCGGCGCAGGTGTCGCGTCCGACGGGTTCGGCCACCACATTTTGGCGCGGTAATTTGGGCAGTTGTTTGTGGACTTGCGGCACTTGGACCGCATTGGTGATGATGAAAATATTTTTAATCGGCACCAGCGGCAGCACCCGCTTGACCGCTTGCTGAAGAAACGAATCGCCGCCAAGCAGGCTGACCAGTTGCTTGGGCGTTTTTTCGCGGCTGACCGGCCAAAAGCGTTCGCCCCGGCCTCCCGCCATGATGATGACGAAACGATTCTGATCAGGTGTTTTCTTTTTCATGCGAAGAATCAGGTTTGACAGCGCGCAACAGGCTGGCGGTGAAGGCGGCGACGTGTTCCACCATTCCCGCGTTTTTGCCCTGCTGCGCAATCTGATTGACAATGGCGCTGCCCACCACCACGGCCTCGGCGCTGGCGGCGACGATTTTCGCCTGGGCCGGCGTCGAGATGCCGAAGCCTACGGCGACGGGGAGGGCCGTGTGGGCGCGGATTTGCGCGGTCATGGCCCCGATGGTTTCGGAAACTTTATTTTGCATTCCAGTCACCCCTTCGCGCGAGACGTAATAAATAAACCCCGTGCCGCGCCTGACGATCAGCGGGATGCGCTCCGGCGGCGTGGTGGGCGCGACCAGATAAATGGCGCAAAGCCCTTGTTTGGCCGTGAGCGCTTCGTAATTCCCGGACTCTTCCGGCGGCAAATCCAGGGCGAGAAAACCGTCCACGCCGGCGCGGGCGGCATCGTCAATAAATTTTTCCAGGCCGTAGCGGTGCATCAGGTTAAAATAAATATAGAGGACAATCGGAATTTGTGATTGCCGGCGAATGGCCGCGACGCTGGCCAGCACTTTGGGCGGAGTGGCGCCCGAGGCCAGTCCGCGCTGCGCCGCCAGTTGATTGACCAAGCCGTCCGCCAGTGGATCGCTGAATGGAACGCCCAGCTCCAAAATATCCACGCCAATGCGGTCGAAGGCCCAGGCCAGTTGGCAGGTCGCCTCGAGATTTGGATCGCCCGCGCCGATGTAAACGATGAACCCTGTCTGCCCCGCGTCCTTTAGCCGGGCAAATCGTTCTGCGATGCGATTCATGGCGCGCTCGGCCCGCTACTGGCGCGGATGGCGCCGCTTGACGTGGATTTGGGCAAGGGAATTGGCCAGCGCGGCAGTAACCACGGCGGCTTCTTCGTCGTCAATTTTTTCGGCCAGGCGCGCTTCGGCCCGCTTGCGGGCTTCCTCGGCTTTGGCTTCGTCAATCTGTTCGGAGCGGACGGCCATGTCGGTCAAAATCGAAACCCGTTCCGCCGTGATTTCAACGAAGCCGTCGCCCACCGCCAGATATAAATCCTGGCCGTCTTTGCGAATGGTAATTTCGCCGGGGACCAACTGGGTCATCAAAGGGACGTGCTGCGGATAGACGCCCATTTCGCCTTCAATTCCCGGCAGCGTCACCATTTCGACGGAGTCGGAATAAGTCCTGGCCTCCGGCGTGACGATTTCAAGTTTGAGCGTGTTAGGCATTTCAACTTTCCTTGATCTCGTCGATGCCGCCCTTCATGTAGAAGTTCTGCTCGCCCACGTCGTCGTGTTTGCCTTCGAGAATTTCCTTGAAGGCGCGAACGGTTTCCGCGACCGGCACCTGCTTGCCCTCGCGGCCGGTGAAAACCTGCGCGACAGTAAACGGCTGGCTGAGGAACCGCTGAATCTTGCGGGCGCGAAACACCATCAATTTGTCTTCGGGCGAGAGTTCGTCCATGCCGAGAATGGCGATGATGTCCTGCAAATCCTTGTAGCGTTGCAAAACTTTTTGCACGCCGCGCGCCACGTCATAATGTTCCTGGCCGACGATTTCCGGCGTCAACGCGCGGGAATTGGAGGAAAGCGGATCGACCGCCGGGAAGATGCCCAATTCCGCAATGGAACGTTCCAACACAATGGTGGCGTCCAAGTGCGCGAAGGTCGTTGCGGGCGCCGGGTCGGTCAAGTCGTCCGCCGGCACATAGACGGCTTGGAACGAGGTGATCGAACCTTTCTTGGTGGAAGTAATGCGCTCCTGCAGATCGCCCATTTCCGCCGCCAGAGTGGGTTGATAACCGACCGCGCTGGGCGTGCGGCCCAGCAAAGCCGACACTTCCGAGCCTGCCTGGGAAAAACGGAAAATGTTGTCGATGAAAAGCAACACGTCCTGGTTTTTCTCGTCGCGAAAATATTCGGTGATGGCCAGCCCGGAAAGGGCGACACGCAAACGGGCGCCGGGTGGTTCATTCATCTGTCCGTAAACCAGGGCGATTTTGGATTCGCTCAGGTTCTTCTGCTTGATGACGTCCGCTTCCGACATTTCGTGGTAGAGATCGTTGCCTTCACGGGTGCGCTCGCCCACGCCGGCAAAGACCGAGACGCCGCCGTGCAGCTTGGCGATGTTGTTGATCAATTCCATGATGACCACCGTCTTGCCCACGCCCGCGCCGCCGAATGCGCCGACCTTGCCGCCTTTGAGAAACGGGCAAATCAAATCAATGACCTTGATTCCCGTGGTCAACACCTGGGGCGAAGTCGATTGATCGACCAACGGCGGAGCCGCGCGATGAATCGGGTAATATTTTTCAGCCACGACCGGCCCGCGTTCATCCACCGGGTTGCCGGTGACATCGAAGACGCGGCCCATCACACCCGGCCCGACCGGCATGGAAATCGGCGAGCCGCTATCGGTCACTTCCAGGCCGCGCTTCAGCCCTTCGGTGCTGGACATGGCGACGGCGCGCACCCAGTGATCGCCCAAGTGCTGCTGCACCTCCATGGTCAGCTTGGTTTTGCCGTGGCCCGGCACATCGAAATCGACCGTGACGGCGTTATAAATAGCAGGGAGCGCCCCGGGGAAGTCGATATCCACGACCGGCCCGATGACTTGAACGATTTTGCCTTTATTCATTTTTAAAAATGTCTGCCCGGTTTTCCTGAAAGAGCCGAGAATCTACGAGGATTGGCCCATGGATGTCAAGGGTTCATGCGGG
>DASRLE010000142.1:0-8579 GCA_035648615.1 Saccharimonadales bacterium (SeqCode)
GTTGAGCACCTTTCCGCAAATCGACACGGCGGTGGACCACATCAAGTTTTCGCAGGGCCTCGAAAAAATCGCGGCGGTGATGGACCGAGGAACATTGATTCGCTCCTACACTGCGGGCGATTTGGGATTTATTTTGCACAGCCGCCACCAGTATCAATGGCACACCGGTTATGCGCCTCCCCAAACGGTCGCCGCTCCCCATATCGGCGCGGTCATCGCCCGCACCCTTGGTCCGAAAAACCCGGCCATGCCCGCCTTTATTGACATCGGCCAGCGCTTCGACCTCGGCGAAGGCGAAGAACTGAAATCCTTCCACACCGCCGGTTTTCTGGGCAGCGATAACGGCCCGTTTCTCATTTCCAATCCTGACGATGCGGCGGCCAGTGTCCGGCCTCCCGAGGGCATGAGTCCTTCCCGCTTTGAAAACCGGGATAAATTTTATCGCGCGCTGGCCGCGAAAACGCCCATCGGCGAGTTGGGCAGCGACTATCAAAAGGAATCGCTCTTGCACTCGATGGACAACGCCCACCGCCTGTTAAGTTCGCCCGCGGCAAAAGCGTTCGATTTATCGCTCGAGCCAAAGGAGAGCTACCAGGCTTATAACACCGGGCGCTTCGGCCTGGGCTGTCTGCTGGCGCGGCGCTTGACGGAAGTGGGCGCGCGCTTCATCGAAGTGACTTCTGAATACATCCCGTTTCAATACTGGGACACGCACGAAAATGGCCACACCCGCGCGGTCGATTTGAAGAAAATGATTGACGCTCCCGTCGCGCAATTGGTTTTGGACCTGGAGAAACGCGGTTTGCTCGATCGCACCCTTATCGTGCTGGCCAGCGAATTCAGCCGCGACGCGCTCATGGAAGGCCGGCCCGACAAACCGGTGAAAAATCAAGTGCAGCAGCCGGACAAAATCACCGATCTGAAATTCTACGGCATGCACCGGCATTTCACCGATGCGGGCAGCATCCTGATGTTTGGTGGCGGCGTCAAGAAAGGGCACATGCACGGGTTGACGGCGGAGGAACGCCCTTGCAAAACCCTTAAAGACCGCGTGGTCATCGAAGATTTGCACGCCTCGATTTATCGCGCCGTCGGCATTTCGCCGCGGCTCTCTTACGACATCGAGAAGCGGCCTTTCTACGTGACCCATGATGGATTGGGCAAGCCGATCATGGATTTATTCGCATGATGGCGAAGCTGGTCAAGGGCTTCGTTTTAGTTTGCTTCGTTTTTTGCGCGATCCTGGCCCGCGCCGCCAGCCCGGCGCTGGACATTTATTGGATTGATACCGAAGGCGGGGGCGGCACCCTGATTGTCACCCCGGCCAAACAATCTATTCTGATTGACACCGGCTGGCCCACCGGCCCGAGCGCCTCGCGCATCCGGGCCGCCGCCAAAGAAGCGGGCATCAGCAAGATCGATTATTTGATTTTGACCCACTTTCATCTCGATCACTTCGGCGGAGCGGCCAAGCTGGCCACCCTCATGCCCATCGGGTTGGTTTTGGACAATGGAATTCCCGACCACGATCCAGACGGCCGTCCGGATAGCACGACGTTCCTCAAGCGAATCGAACCCTACCGAACCTTCAAAGCCGACCGCCGCGAAGTGATTCAGCCGGGACAAGACATTCCCTTGCGCCAACTGGACGGAACGGCCGCAGTCGATTTTCGTTGCCTGGGAGCGCACCAGCATTTTGCCCATCGTGACGGAGATGCGGCAAACCCACTTTGCGGGGAAGGCGTTCTGAAAGCGCCCGACACTTCAGAGAACAAAAACAGCGTGGTTTCCTTGCTGCAATTCGGCGCTTTCAAATTTTACGATGGCGGCGATTTGACGTGGAACATGGAAAAGGAATTGGTATGTCCTACCAACTCGATTGGCCAGGTGGACGTGTACCAAGTCGATCACCATGGGCTGAACATCAGCAACAATCCCCTGCTCATTCGCAGTCTTGCGCCCACCATCTCGGTGATGAACAATGGCGCGCACAAAGGCGGCGCGACGGAGACGCTGGCCACTTTGCGAGCGGTCCCCTCCATTCAAACCATGTATCAAATGCACCGTGATCTGCGCGGAGGAACCGAATACAATACCGACAACCAGTTCATCGCCAATCTCGACGAAAAATGCGAAGGCAATTACATCCATTGTTCGGTGGATGCCTCGGGAAAAAACTACACCATCAGCATTCCAGCCACCGGCTATGCCAAGACCTATCAGACAAAATGACTTGGGAAAGCTGACTAACGCCGGGGTTTTCGGCCCAGCCCGAAAATCAGCCAGAGGGCCAGGGCCACAATTAACGCCAGCCACCAGAAAGCGCGCAACTCCCGCGCCGCCAGTTCCACAAACTCCGCCGCCGCTGGAAAGAGCAAGACCAGCGACCCGATGACCACCACGAGCACCCCGATTTGCAAGATGGCGCGAAGACGCGGGTTCACGGCGCAAGCGCCTTGTCCGGCGCGCCCAGCGGCAGCAAGAGAGACGCCCCGCTATTATTGACACCGGCGGGCACCACCAGCGGGGATTTGCCGTTCCAGCGATCGACAATCTGCAGGCGCAGGAACGCGGGATTGAGTTTGAGCGCTTCGCCCCGCACCTTGATGGCCTCCGCTTCGCCCTTGGCCTTGATGATGGCAGTGTTCGCTTCCACTTGAACCTGCATCTGCGAAAAGCGCGCCTGCGCGGCCTGTTGTTCGGCGACCATTTTGGCCTCGATGGCCCGCTCCAAATCCGTCGAGAGGTCAATGTTGCGAATGACGATGTCCTCGATGTGGAGAATATCGCCAATTTTCAGCCGGGCCGCCACCAGGGTCTTCTGCTTGATTGCTTCGCGACTCTTGACAATCCCCTCCGCCGTTTGCGAGGCGGTCACTTCCTTGATCGCTTCCTGCACGCGGGGGGCGATCAAGCTGTCGAAAGGATCGCCCGAGAATTGCTTGTAAATCTGCACGACAGACTTTTCCGGCACGCTGTAAAGCACCCGCAGATCAGCCACCACTTGTTGCAAGTCCGCCGAGAAACATTCCGCGCTGACCGTCTCTGTTTTCTGGCGGATGTTGACGGGAACAATCGTGGTGATGAAAGGCGTCTTGTAGCCAAAACCTTCCGGCAAAAACTGCTCGGTCACCTTGCCCAGGGTGACTTTGATGCCGCGTGTCCCTGGTTCGACCACGTAGGTGCTCGAGGACGCCACGATGATGGCGGCAAACACCAGCACCGCTCCACCGATCAGAAGCGGCATCGAGGCCCGTTGCCTATTATTATCGCGCGGGGGTGGCTGTGGGGGCGGCATTTTGTTGTAGTTGACGCAAGTGTTCCAAGTCCCGCAATTGATAAACCAGATGGTCTGCGCCTCCAATGACCAGGGGCGCGAGGCCATCCCATTTGTCCACAATCTTCAGGTCCACGAAAGCGGGATCGTCCTTCAAAGCCTCTCCGCGAATGCGAATCGACTCCGCCTCGCCTTTGGCCTGGATGACGGCAGTGTCGGCGTCGATTTGGGCGCGCTGCTGGAAGTATTGCGCTTTCTGGGCTTCCTGTTCCTGCACCATTTTTGCTTCGATGGCGCTCTCCAGTTGCTTGGTCAGCGAAATATTCTGGATGACAATGTCTTCAATGACGAGAAACGTTCCCACCTTTTTCCGGGCAATTTCCAGCGCATGCGCCTTGATTTGCTCGCGATTCTTAACAATCTGCTCGGCGCTTTGCAACGCGGCCACCTCCTTGAGCGCCTCCTGGATCCGAGGCTCGACCAGGCTGTCGAACGCATCGCCGTAATATTGCTGAAAGAGTTTTACCACCGAGCTTTCCGGGATGCGATAAAGCACGCGCAAATCCACTTGCACTTGCTGCAAATCCGAGGAAAAGCATTCCGCCTGGTCATCCTTGGTTTGTTGCCGGATGGAAATAGGATAAATCGTGGTGATAAACGGCGCCTTCAGCCCGAAACCCTCCGGCTTAAACGCGCTCGAAACCTTGCCCATGGTTACCTCCACCCCGCGAAACCCGGGTTGCACCACATAGCTGCCCGCCGCCGCCATGATCACCAAGGCAAAGATAAACAACGCGCCGCCGATCAACCGCGCCATGTTTTGGGCACTCATCTCAGCCTATCGTATGAGACGGCCCGGCAGTGTCAATGGACTTCAGATCTGCGAGTAAGGCGCCGGATGCAGCATGGTGCTGGTAATTTTGGAAACGATTTCCTTGTCTGCGTTGCCTGGCATGGCGCGCAGTTTCTTCCAGTCGGCATCCGCGCCAAAAGCCTTCCACGCCTGGTCTTTTGCCGCCTGGTTCTTGAAAGTCAGCATGTAGGTCAGGTTGGGCAGGCGGCTGCCAATCAGCGTTTCCCCAAAGAAGACCGGCTGCAATCCTACGCGCAGAAAAATGGCGATTTCACCCTGCTCGAACATCCCAATCTTTTTTTTGTTGGCCTTTTTCGAAGGGCTTTCGTAAGTGCGCAGCTCAAAAAGGCGCGATTGATTTTCGTCGCCAAAGTCCGGCGCTTTCAACTTGGGCAAGCCGAAAGCCCCCATCAACGAGCTGTCCACCCGCACGTAGGAAGGCGCGGTGGCGCGGGCGTTGATGAATGCCGCGCCCGCCTTCAAGTATTCAGAATCGGCCAGCAACCGGTCCGTGGTCGTGCCCACGGATTCCAGCGAGGAGTGCGTCAACAAGACGTACATGGTGGGGTTTTCCGGGTCCGCCGGCGCCATCGCGCTGAAAACGCCGACCCGTTCCACTCCGGCGCGATTGAACGCCGGGATGGCGGCCTCGCGATAAAATCGGTCAAATCCTTCCACCTGCGGGCCGGCCCGCAAATGGTAGAGTCGAAGTTCGTAGAACTCGCGTCCACTGGGCTGGCTGGCCGGTTGGGCGGAAACGTTGGACTGCGGCAAAATAGATCCGAGGACGGTGGCAACGGCGGAAGTTTTTAAGAATTCGCGTCTTAGCATATTTTCTGCATCAATGGCAGTTCCGCCGCGCCATGTCAAGCAGTGGCGAAATCAGGTAGTGGGCTATTTTGAAAAAACATTAACGCCTGCGACGGTTGGCATGTTAAACTCTCGGGCATTGACAAACCAGCAAAGAAACGCCCGGCGGACGCAAATATGCGAATGGCCTCGATAATGAAAGACGTAATCGGCATCAGCAATAAACCAGTTGTTGCGCCGCCGCTTAAAAAGGCATGAAGGCGGAAAAATGGCGAAAGATGATGGTTGAATTGTCGGGGAGTGCCTTAATTTGGAATCGGCGGCAAAAATTGCCTATCAGTTCTACACCTTGGCCTCTTGCAATTCCTTCAACGTTTTGCCCGTGGAATCCTTCCAATCAACGCGCCCGTTAGACGAACGCGCAAGCACAACACCGGCGGCCAGTGACGGCGAGTTGAATGTATAATCTATGGTGAACCGGAGCTTGTTCCCCTCGGGAACCAAGACACCACTTTTCGTCAACTTGGCGCGAAGCTGGCAAACATTGTCGAAATGTTCTATCAGGGACGGAACTTCTTCGTTGGAAGCGTACGACCCCGCTCGGACAACAAATCCCTGTGACGATTCATAGCCAGTGGCCGTTACGCCCCGGCCACGGCATGTAAGGATGGACAGTTCGCCCTTAGCGGCCATGCCGGGGCTTTGCTCGAAAGCATGGATGCCGAGCACGGGTAAAATACCGAGGATGTTCTGGAGAAACACGTACATGTCGGCGCGGTCTGCCTCTGACAGCGTCGGTTCGGACGGTTTGTTGCTGTTATCCAGAGTAGTGCGTTTGGCCGCGCTGGCGCGGCTGTAAAGTTGCGCTTCAAGATATTCGACATGGGCCTTGTTCAACTGCCCCGGCCCGGCCACGAAAAAGACGGCCTGCGTCCACCAATCCTTATTGGCAAAATGGTCTTCAAACCGTGGCCGTACGGGGTCGCCTTCGCCGATATAAAGTTTGTCGCCTTCACCTTCCGGGTGTGACCCGAACAAAAGATAAACACCAGGTTGATTGAACTCGGTCCGGTTGCGCACGCTGGTGTAGATTGTCTGCGGAAACATAACGGCCTTACCGTTCCAGTTTGACCTCTCAACAAGCCGCAAGCCATCGGGGTCACCATCAGCGACGAAGATATGCAAGGTAAAAGGGATTTGTTTGTTCACGTTTACGATTCAACCCCAGCTAGACAGTTCCGTCAACGCTGACTTTGCGCCTTTATCAACGGATTGCGCTGATAAAGGATTGACGTAGTTGAAATGACGCCCCGATAAGAGAGATTGCAAAGTTATACATCGCATGATAAAAGCGTTGCGAGTGAATCACGCCGACGTTATTAATGCTTTGCAAACCCGCGAATTTGAGAAGTGGAGCGAGGAGCAAATTAAGCAAGGACTTGCCGCCTTACACAAGGCTAATTCTACTGAACAAGCGTCATATTTTAACGTCTTAATTGGAACACTTAATGCAGAGCTTGAGACTAGAGAACGAAGCAGGTTTTCCAAACAGTCGCTCGACCAACTTGAAGCAGCTAGGGAAAACGTTGATCAGGGCAACCGCATTGTTGGCAGGCTAGACCAACATCACAGCACCCATCAATCTATTTTAACTTGGTCAAAGGCAGGCGCAATTGCTGCGATTGTAGCTGCGCTCACGGGGATCATTTGCGTATGGCCGGAAATGGTCAGGGGGTTTAATTGGGTATTCCATGGTGACAATGGCGGAAAATCTTCGGAACGATTGCAATCAACCATAGCACCCCAGCCAATATCCACACCCACACAAGAAACCGCCTCATCTTCTTTGGCGAATCCCACACGCGCATCAGCCACAAACCAAGCAAAGCCCCCAGAGCCGCCCCAGCAATGAATCCGCCTACCATTTCGCCCCCCCTAAAATTCAAAATAGCCCACTACCCGAAATCAGTGGCGAAATCAGGCGGTGTCCTAATTTGGAAAAGTGGCTGTTTTTAGCCACCCTAAATTGGGTTGACGGGAGAAATGGGGGTGGGGCATGATCGACAACGCCCAAAAAGAGCCAAGAGCGCTTTGCTTTCGCTCCCCATATGACGCGCAAAACTAATTCCGTGAATGGTCATCTTTATTTTGCGGGAAACTCTTTGTGAAAGTCGTTGCTTACCTTGATGAGTCGGGCACCCATGACAGAACTGGACAACAAAAAGGATCAAGTGTTGCCGTTATGTGTGGCCTTGTGGCTTGGAAGGAACACTGGGATAGTTTTTCGGCAAAATGGCAAAATGCACTAAATAACCATCGCGCTCCCTATTTTCATTTCTCTGATTTTGCCACCGCTTCTGCGGTTGTGCGTGGCAAAATTATCGCTCCAAGCAATTTTGATAAAAATCCATATAAAGGATGGGATTTAACCAGACTCGATAATTTCCTGTTTGAAATGGCCGGCCTTGTGGGATCTGGCAACAAGGTTGCAGTTGGATGCTTTGTCCCAACCTATTACTTTCACGAGGCCAAACAAAAGAACCATCCAGACATGCCTTCGCATGGCGATCCTTATAGGCATCTCGCAGAACTGTTTTTTAAACATTTGCCAGAAGAAATTCGAGAGGGTTGGCCTCACTGGAGCGAGCCGGTGACAGTTTTTTATGACCAATTGCAAAGCAGTGACCGATTACGAGTAGCGATTGTAAACGCGCATTCCAAATACAGCAATAGAAAAAAATACAATCTCATCAAAGAGCTAGTTTTTGCGGACAAAAAAGACTCACTGCATTTGCCATTACAAGCCGCTGATATGGCTGCATTTAGATTTAGGCAAATCGCTGAAAATGTGCTGGACAATAGAATGCCCGATGCCGTTCCACAATTGGACAAATTGTGGATGGGCCACATGTGGAGACAATTTCAATCCTATGGCCCCCCAAAACAAATTGTAGAAATGCTTAAGGGCACTTTTAAGGTGTAGTTTAGTCATTCCCCCTGAGTCTGCGGTCAAAGTCGCGATTGCGCATGAAGTCCGCGAAAGCCAAAAAAAAGAAATCAAGCTGATTCTGGTCGGTGGAATTTCAAATTAAGACACCGCTTGAAATCATAGAGACATCCGCAACGACTTTATTGCTCAACCATCTGAGCGATGCGTTTCGTCAAGGCTGCGGGGTCGGAAAGAGGCGTGGAACAAATTCCGTTCGCGCACACGAAGGCGGCGGCCCGAGGCAGTGAAGGGTATTGGACGTCAGCGTTAGGCAGCGGACCCTCAGTGCTGTCATACCATTCGAGCCGGCGGTAGGCGGATGGGTACTGAAAGGCGGCGTGCCAGAGGGATTGCGCCGCGACATCCTGCTTGCCGCCGACCACGGTCAAATGCGCGGGATCGGTGTGCGCTTCCAAATCGGCCAGCAACACTCCGCCGACATCCGACAACCGCGAGCCGGCGACGGCCGGCGCGGAAACCCACCGCAAGGCGCTCTCCGCTTCGGCGCGATATTCCGCCTTGCCCGTGTAGTGCCATAGCAGATTGGCCAGCCGCGCCATGGACACATTTTCGTTGTATTGTGGCTGGGGCGGAAATGCGCTGGAAGGATCGGGCGCCGAAGTCGCAAATCCCGGCTGGGCGGAAAAGGT
>DASRLE010000143.1:0-5297 GCA_035648615.1 Saccharimonadales bacterium (SeqCode)
GCTTTTATCGCTTTTGTCGGTCGCGGGTGGATGCCCGCCTGGATGGCCGTGATCGTCGTCGCGCGGGAGTTGGCCATCACCGGATTGCGATTGTTGGCGGCTTCCAAAAACCTCGTGCTGGCTGCGGAAAGCTTTGGCAAACATAAGACAATTTCTCAGATCGTGGCCATTCTCTCCATTCTGCTTCTGCACAGCTATCAACAATGGGGCGTTTTCGGCCAGACTATCTTCGGCTTCCAGATTTTCGGCGTCCCGTGGGTGAAGTGGTTCACGGCCTTTTCCTTATGGGTGGCGGTCATCTTGACTTTTACCTCGGGCGCTATTTATCTGCGGCGCAATCGCGCCCTTTATCTGGCCGATTTATGAAACTGTGGCTCGCCCAGGGAGGCGGCATTGGCCGGATGCCCTTTGCGCCCGGCACCTTTGGTTCGGTGCTGGGGCTGGGTTGGCTGGCGCTGCTGCTTTGGCCAGGATCGTGGTGGATTTTCGCCACCGGCAATCTTGCCGCCATTGCCATCTCGGTTTGGTTATGCGGCGAAGGCGAAAAAATCCTGCAAAAAAAGGATCCCAGCTCCGTGGTCTTGGACGAAATCGTTGCGATTCCCATTTGCTTCACCACTTGGCTGGCGGTGATCTGCCTGCGCCAGCACCACTGGCCCGGTCCGGCCTACTTCGTCGCCCATTGGCCGCTGACTGTGGGAGAGTTCGCGCTCTTCCGATTCTTTGATGTCCTCAAGCCGTGGCCGGTGTCACAAAGCCAATCGCTGCCGGGGGGTTGGGGCATTACCATTGATGACGTCTTGGCTGCGGTCTATGTCAACTTGGTCAGCGGCGCTTATTTGGCGATAAAGGGCGTCTAAAGCCCGAGTATAACCTTTACATTTTTGCGGCAGTCAACAGACTGGCCCAAAATAAACAGCCCAATCCCGCTTATGCTTTGGAACTACATCGAAGACAACGTTCAAAAGGGGCCGATTACCGAGGAGCAGTTGGAAAGCTTAGTCCGCACAGGGCAACTCAACCAAGACACCCTCGTCTGGCGCGAGGGAATGGCGGAGTGGCAGACCTACGGTCAAGCAAAGGGTTCCACGGCGGCACCCCTGCCGATTCCGCCGGGGATGCCAGGCGCCGGCCAGGTCGTGTGCGCCGAATGCAAGGGGGCCTTTCCTCTCGATCAAGTGATTCGCCATGGCAATGTGTTCATCTGCGCATCGTGCAAACCTATCTTTCTGCAAAAACTTAAGGAAGGCGTATTGACACCGGGAACGATGAATTATGCCGGGTTCGGGGTTCGATTCGTAGCCAAGCTGATCGACATCATCGTGACGGCGGCGCTAACGATGCCTTTGACCTTTGCGATCCAAGGAGGCTTTCCCGGGTCGCAGCCGCCCAATCTCTCTCGCTCCCTTATCACGACCCCTTTGTCGATACTACTTTCCATGAGTTACTATACTTTCCTTGTCGGCAAATTCGGGGCGACTCTTGGCAAAATGGCCACCAAGCTTCTCATCGTCAATCCAGACGGTTCCAAAGTCAGCTATGGCAAAGCCCTCGGACGCTATTTTGCGGCGGAGTTCATCAGCGGCTGCGCCACTTTGTGCATTGGTTACCTCATGGTTCTCTGGGACGATGAGCGGCGGGCATTGCATGATCGCATCTGCAGCACCCGGGTCATCCGAAAATAACTACGCCGATGGAGTCGAGCCTGGTCACATGCAGCAAATGCCAAGCGATTCTGTGGCCAAGCCAGCTTCCGACCGGCGAACTGACTTCATGTGTCTCTTGTGGTTCGGTGGTAATGGTCGAGGTTTTCCCGGCCATTTTGCATTCACATGTGGTGATGTTGCCCGAACCGCTCCTGGTCGAAAACGAATCAAACTGTTTCTATCATCCAACTAAGAAGGCCGCCATCGTATGCGAAGGTTGCGGACGGTTTCTGTGCGCCCTGTGTGATTTGGAGGTAAATGGCCGTCACGTCTGTCCCGCCTGCCTCGAATCCGGGCAGAAAAAATCCAAATTCAAGGACTTGGAAAACTCGCGCGTCCTTTGGGACCGGCTGTCGTTCGCGGTCGCTGTATTTCCATTGCTCTTCCTATGGACGTCCATTATTGGAGCGCCCATTGCGCTCTTTTTAGTTTGGCGTTATCGGAAGGCCCCTTGCAGCATTACGGGAAAATCGAACCTGAGCTTCATCTTGGCCGGAATTTTCGCGGTTTTGGAAATTGGCGCATGGACGCTGGCTCTATTATTTTACTTAACGAGATAAAACCCATGGCCAAAACTCCCAATGAATATCACCGCCTTCCTGGCCAAGGCAGACGGGTCGAGGGAAGCAGGCTCATTTCCGTCTCCCGCTCCGCCTGCTCGCTTTGGCTGGGCGGCGATCATCTTTTGCTGGTCGATCGCGTGGGATACGCTGAAACCTACAAGCGTTTCTATTTTCGCGACATTCAAGCCGTGACGATTCGGAAAACGAACAACGCCACCACAACCAGCGCTGTCCTGGGGCTTATGGCGCTCGTTTCTTTCGTATGGGCTCTCAACGTGGCAAACCTGCCGGGCCGCGTGACGTTATGGATTATCGGCGGCGGCTTTGCCCTCATTACGTTGCTCAACCTATGGCGCGGCCCGACCTGCGTGACCCACATAAAAACTTCCGTCCAGATGGAACAACTGCCGCCTTGGAACCGCTTGCGCGCGGCCCGCCAAGGGATGGGCAAGCTTCGTCCGCAGCTCATCCAGGCGCAGGGCGCATTTTCGCCCGACGAATTGAAAGCGAAATTAGTAGAACGCCTGCCATGGCTGTCCCAAAACCCGCCCGCCGCCTCGACCTGACGCCATGCCCTCTCTGGCCCAGCAACACTGCCTGAACCACTTCACCCGCGAAGCGGCCGCCCAATGTCTGGAATGCCGGCACTTCTTCTGTCGTGAGTGTGTCACCGAACACGACGACCGCCTCCTTTGTGCCGCCTGCCTGCGAAAAATCTCAAAAGTGGACGGCTCGGAACGGCATCGCTTTCGGGGAATGGCGCGCGCCGTCTTAGGTCTGGCCGGATTTGCGGCGGCGACGCTTTTTTTTTATTGGGTCGGGCAAATGCTGCTCTTGATTCCGACGCCGTTTCATGATGGCACGCTCTGGAAATCCTGGAAAGGGTAGAACGGATGAAAACCAAATCTCTCGCGCGGGGGCCTGGAGCCGTTGATTTGCTGGAAGAAGCGGTGCATTTACTGCGGGCGGCGCCGGCGAGTCTTTACGGTTTCTATGCGCTGGGCACGCTGCCGTTCGTTCTGGCCTTTCTCTATTATTGGGCGGACATGAGCCGCGGCGCTTTTGCCCGGGAACACGCGGAGGGCGGGGCGGCGGCCATGGGCCTCCTTTTCCTGTGGATGAAATTTTGGCAGGCGGTTTTCGCTAACGGACTTCGCTCGCGTCTGGGCGGGCGGGAAAAGGTCGCGTGGAATCCCCGTCGCGCGGGCTTGGTGGCGTTGACCCAAAGCGCCCTGCAACCCTTCGCACTTTTTGCGGTGCCGTTAGCGTGTCTAGTCATGCTGCCGTTCGCCTGGGTGTTTAGTTTTTACCAAAATCTGACGGTCATCGGCGGAGAACCGGGCGGTCTGGGAGAGAGCTGTCGCATCGCAGGAAAACAGGCCTCAATCTGGACAGGCCAGTGCCACCGGCTCTTAGGCCTCCTTTCTATTTTCGCTCTTTTTGTCTGGCTGAACGTGGTGACGACGATGGCGTGGCTTCCCAGTTTGCTCAAAACGTTGTTTGGCTTTGAGACGGCTTTCACCCAAGCGGGCTGGAGCATCGTCCTCAACACCACTTATCTGGCATGCTCATTTGCGCTGACTTATTTGTTTATCGATCCCCTGGTCAAAGCGGTTTTTACCCTTCGTTGTTTCTATGGCCAATCGATTCAAACGGGGGACGACTTAAAATCGGAGTTGCTCCGGATGAGAAGGGCCGCCTCTCAATCCGTGGCTGTGGTGGCGGCGGTGTTTTTCTGTCTGCCAAGTTCGGCGACCGCCACTCCAATTGACCCCGCTGCCGTGCAGGCGCGTTCCGCAACCGTAACCATCTCCTCTTCGGAACTCGACCACTCCATTGCTGAAGTCTTGAAACGCCGCGAGTTTGCCTGGCGCATGCCGCGCGAAAAAGTCGCAGACGCCTCCTCCAGCCACGCCAATTGGTTCACCCGCACGCTCAGAGCCAGCGGGGGCGTTCTCAAGGACGCCTTGAAGTACTGTCTCGATGGCGTGATTAAAGCCTGCCGCTGGATCTGGGAGACGGTGCTCAAGTTGTGGCCGAATTCAAGCTCTCCAGAGTCTGATTCCGGCTTCGGCAGTTTCAGGTGGGAATCCGCGTTGCAATTTTCGTTGCTGATCTTGATTGTCGGGATTGCGAGCTTCCTGGCTGTCCTGGTCATTCGCTCGTGGCGTCGCCGCCGCCGCTCCCCAGGAGTTTCGGCCGAGCCAATCGTTGCTCTGCCGGATCTGAATGATGAAAATGTGGCCGCAGACCAATTGCCCGAAGACGAGTGGCTGAGGATGGCGCAAGAAATGATGGGGCGGGGAGACTTTCGCCTCGCTTTGCGCGCCTTGTATCTGGCCGGGCTGGCCCACTTGGCGGCGCGCGAGATGATTGCTATCGCGCTCTTCAAGTCCAATCACGATTATGAGACTGAGTTGGTCCGGCGAACTCGGGCCCTTCCCGAACTGCAATCGGCCTTCAGCCAGAATGTGGCCCTCTTTGACCGCGTCTGGTATGGCCGGCACGAGGTCAGCCCGGAAGGATTGGCCCAGTTTCGCTCTAATCTCGAACAAATCCGGGCATGTTGAAATCGCGCCGCATTGCACCTCTCTTGCTGGTCTTGTTGCTGGCCGGTTTTGGCCTGGGCGTCGTCTGGCTTTTTCAACTGCGCTTCACTGCGGGCGATATTTATCCGCCCTACTCCTCGCTCCGCGCCGACCCGCTTGGCGCCAAGGTTTTTTACGAAAGCTTGCAAGACATTCCGAGTCTTGCCGTACGCCGTTTTTCCCAGGCCTCCGCCAAGCTCGAAGGCAGCCCCAACCGCGTCCTGTTTATTTTCGGCACAGACACCAATAATCTGGGCGAAATGCCGGAGAGTGATTTCAAAATCCTGCGCAGGTTTCTATTTAGCGGAGGACGGGTGGTCATTTCTCTTTTGCCTGCGGAGAACCCGGAGAATTCCAGCCCGGACAGGAAGCCAACTCTCTCCAGGCCGGAGCCGCCCGCGCGCAAGAGCACGAACACCGACGAAACAGTTGTCAAAATG
>DASRLE010000144.1:0-4472 GCA_035648615.1 Saccharimonadales bacterium (SeqCode)
GACGCCGAATTTCTCGCCGACTTCTTCCAGCGTTTTTTCTGTGCCGCCGTCGAGTCCGAAACGAAAACGCAAAATGGTCGCCTCGCGTTCGTCCAGATGCTTGACCATTTCCTGCAACATGCCGGTGACGGTTTTGTCCTCGAGATTTTCGTAGGGCGACGTGGCGTTTTCGTCTTGCACAATGTCGGAAAAATTATTTGATTCGTCGTCGCCGATCGGCGCGTCGAGCGAGGCGGGACGGATGGCGGCCTGCCGCATCTGGCGGACGCGCGTGGCGGTCATGCTCATTTCATCGGCCAATTCTTCATCGGTCGGCTCGCGGCCCAGTTCTTCCTGCAACCGCATTCCGATACGGCGCATCTTGGAAATTTTATCCACGAGATGCACGGGCAGGCGAATTGTCTTGGACTGATTGCCGAGCGCGCGTTTGATGGACTGCTTGATCCACCACGAACCGTAGGTGGAAAGTTTTCCGCCCTTGGCCGGATCAAACCGCTCGACGGCTTTCATCAGACCGATGTTGCCTTCCGAAATCAAATCCAGCAGCGGCAGGCCGATGCCTTCGTAGTCGCGCGCGATCTTTACGACGAGGCGCAGGTTCGCCTTGATCATGTGTTCGCGCGCTTTTTTGTCGCCCTTTTTGATGCGCGCGGCCAGTTGGATTTCCTCGTTGGGCGTCAGCAATTTCACCTGCCCGATTTCGCGCAGATACAGTTTGATGGCGGTGTCGCCATCGTAACGCGAATCGCGGGTGAGCATCGTCGTGTCGCCTTCGGCCTTGGGCAGGTTCGGTTCGGGAATGACATACGGCGCGGGGCCGGGCGCGGAAGGTTTCGCGCGCCGTGAAGATTTGGAGGCCTTTGGTTTTTGCGTTTTTACCACCATAAATTCAGGCAAACGTTAAACGCGAAAATCAAAGTCGCAAGAAAATTAATCAGCCAGCGATCATGGGCGCGGGGTTCCGGCTTCGCGGCTGGTTATTGCTCGTCTGAAATTAATTTCGTCGCAGCGGGGCGTCGAGGCATTCACGGACCAATTGCGCCAGTTCGCTTATTGTATAAGGTTTGGCGAGAAAGTTGCGGCCTTCGAGCGCCGAAATTTCTTTGCCCGCCATGCCGGGACTATAACCGCTGGTGTAGATCACCCGTAGAGTAGGGGATTTCTTTGCGAGCCGTTCCGCAAGTTCGGCGCCCAAAATTCCGCCGGGCATCACCATGTCCGTAACCAACAAGTCAACCGCACGGCTTGCCTGGTTCCATACTTCAATGGCGTGACCGCCCGAGGTGGCCGCCAAAACGGTATAACCCTGGGCCTTCAAAACTTCGACGACCATTTCGCGCAAATCATCTTCATCTTCCGCGACGAGCACGGTCTCGCAGCCACCCCGGGGAAGGTTGTTGACGGCCGATTCCGTTTTTTCCGCGACGTGCCGGCTCGCCGGAAAATAAATGCGAAAGGTGGTGCCCTGGTTTGGTTTGCTGTCCACGTCCACCCATCCATGATGCTGGCGGACAATGCCGAAAACTGTGGACAGTCCCAGGCCGGTGCCTTTTCCGGCGGGTTTGGTTGTAAAAAAAGGCTCGAAGATCCGACAGACAATCTGGCCGTCCATGCCTATTCCATTATCTCCGAAAGCAAGACAGACATACTCTCCATCGCGACTTTCGGGATCGGTTGCGGTAGGCGCGCGATGGATGGTTTCCAGCGAAGTGATAATGGTAACGCGCCCGCCATGGGGCATTGCATCCCGGGCATTGACCGCCAGATTCATGGTTATCTGTTCCACCATGCTGCTGTCGGCATGGATGGCGGGAAGAGAATTCTGATGGTGAAAATCAATCTGCACATGCTCTCCGACCAGCCTTTCGAGCATCTTTATGGTGTTGCGCAAAGTATCATTAAGGTCCAGGTGGTGAAACTTCATGACTTGCTTGCGGCTGAACATAAGTAACTGCCTGATGAGTGTTCCCGCTCGTCCTGCGGCCCGGCTTATTTGCTCAATGGATTTTGTTTGAGGGCTGCCGGCTTCCAATTGCTGTTGCATAATTCCGGCATGGCCCTGGATCACCGTGAGAATGTTATTGAAATCATGAGCTACTCCTGCGGCCAACTGGCCGATAGCTTCCATCTTCTGGGCCTGGCGCAGCTGGCGTTCCAACATCGCCCGCTCCGATATGTCTTGGGCCAGCAATAGCAGGTGCGGCTGTTGATTCAGGGCCAGTGGCGACAAGGTTATGAGCATCTCATGGAGAGCTCCCTTTTGCGTGCGGATATTCGCTTCTCTATCCCGGACCGTTTCGTCGCGGGACAAAGCCTGATACCATTGGTCGGCAACTTCGGGTTTTTCCCAAAGGAATAATTCAGATGGCGTGCGGCCGATCATTTCCTCGCGCGTGCAGCCGGTGATTTCAGCCAGGCGCTGGTTCACATCCACAAACCGCTGATCCGGCACGCTCTGGATGCCGCTCGGAAGAGGGCTGTCGTGAAATGCTTTGGAGAAACGCTCTTCAGAAGTAGCTAACGATTCATTGACCTGGGCCAGTTCAGTTATTTGCAAGCGCGTCTGTATGTTGAGCAGCCATTTCTTCGTCAGGGCGTGCGCGAATTGCTGCACTTCTATATTGTCAAAAGGTTTCTTGAGGACCAGCAGGCTGTCGGGCTGGCCTACTTTGGACCGCATTTCTTCCCACGAATAATCAGCGTAGGCGGTGCAAACAACGATCTGTAGTTCGGGACATACTTCCCAGATTCGTGAAATTGTTTCCACTCCGTCCCAGCCAGGCGGCATCCGGACGTCCACAAAGGCCATCGCATAAGGCCGCTCTTCAGCCATGGATTTCTTGACCATCGCCAACGCTTCTTCGCCCTGGTATGCGGAATCCAATTCAAAACCCGCCAAATTCTCCTCCGGAGCAACCTTGTCGAATAGCGCCGCCCCGAGCTTTTTCACCGCGGCCTTGCGGGAATTATCCGGGCAAAGAATTTTCCGGAAGTCCGCGTGGATGCTGGTGTTGTCATCAACGATCAGGATGCGATGGTTGGGTTTTAGGTCTGTGCTTTTCATGGGGTGGCTTGAGTTTCCGGGTATTCAAATTTTCGGACCGACGCGGCCGTGGGCAATTCCAGGGTGAATTCGGCGCCTTGATCAAGGCCGCCGCTATAAGCTGTGAGCGTGCCGCCCATCTCTTTGGCGGCATTGGCGCCACTATGAAGGCCGAAGCCATGTCCGTCCTCCTTGGTCGTGAAACCGTGGTTGAATACTTTGGTCAAATGATCCGGGACAATTCCAATGCCGTTGTCGCAAACGGAAATCTTCACCCGGTCGGAAGATACGATTCCCACGCGAATGATCATTTGCTTGTCACTTTTGCCGTCCATGGCATGTTTGGCATTGCGGAGCAGATTGATAAGTATCTGCAACACTTTATGGCGGTCTACGCAGACTAATGGCGTGTGCTCATCAAACTCCCGAATCAGTTCGATATGATGGCGGTCAAAGGCCGCCGTATTCATCCGCAAGGCGTCCTCGACCAGTCCCGCGACGGCGAGGTTCTCGTAGACCCCGGATACTTTGGCATAACTTTGCTGCATGGCCACAATCTCCTTGATATGTTCGATGTTCTCGCCGACGGAACTCATTTCCGAAATCAACTCGACTTGTTCCTCGGCCAAATCCTCCGCCACGGAGCCGAGAAATTCGGGAATTAACTTCCCCTTGGGATCGGTCGTCAAAAATTCAGCGAGGCGTCCGTTTTGACCGGTCAACATGGCCGCCGCCTGCCGCAGATCGCCGATATTGGATCGCCGCAGGCGGTCGCCCACCAGCGTGGCCGACACACTCACACTGTTAAGTATATTTCCTACATTGTGCAGCACGCCCGTAGCTACGTCAGCCATGCCTGCGCTTCGGGAAGTGTCAATCAACTGCCGGTTAAGCTTGTCCAATTGCTCCGCGTTCAATTTTTGTTCGGTGATATCCTGAAAGATGCCGCGCAGCGCGAGCGCCCGGCCTTTTTCCATGAGCACGGTGCCGCTTTCCCGGATCCACACCGTCCGCCCGTCGGCGGCGATCATCCGGTATTCGTAGCTATAAGGCTGCCCGCGCCTGGCCATATCGTGTCCGGTTTGAATGGCTTTGGCCGCGTCCTGTGGTTGCAGCTTCTCTTCCCAGAAATTTGCCTTGTCCAGCCAATCCTGCGGCGCGTAACCGAGAATATCTTCACTCTGCCGGCTGATAAAATTAAATCGAAACGTATCGGGCGAACGTTCCCAGACAATGCCGTCAATCGAGTGGATTAATGCTTCCATTTTTTCTTGCGAAAGACTCAAGGCGGCGTCCTGGCTTTCAATGCGGCCAAGCATCTCATTGAACGCATCCGTCAGCCGGCCAAGCTCGTCGCCTCGTTTGCTGACGGCAGCGCGCACGGAGTAGTCTTTTTTCTCGCCGACAATCTGGGCGATCTGCGCCAGTT
>DASRLE010000145.1:0-2405 GCA_035648615.1 Saccharimonadales bacterium (SeqCode)
GTCCGCCACAGGGCCTTTCAGTTGTTCGAGCTTGCGGCGGCGTCCGTCCCCCACCCTGGCCTCGGCCAAATAAATGGCGAAGACAACCAGGGCCAAACTGAAAACCGAGGCGATCAGGTAAGGTTTTTTGTGGGCAAATTCCTGGCGCTGAATCGAACTGCGCGGCATCAAATTTAACTCGACCGGGCAATGGGCCAAATCGCGCAATCCCAACCCCACCACTTCGCCGAAGGAGTGGGCGTACTTGGATAATTCGTCCAAGTCCAGCGCCGGATCGATTTCAATGTTGCGGAATGGATTAAAGTAATCGACCGGCAGGTTCAACTTCTCCGCGAAAAATTGCGCGGTGTAAGGCATGATGGAGGCGCCGCCGGAGAGGAAAAGCTGTTGCGGAGCGGAACCGCCTTGCTGGCCGCGAAAAAACTGGATGGTTTGGTTCACCTGGATGTGCAGGCGAGTCATGATCTGGCGGGCAATTTTTGAAATGGCCGCCGCCTGCGGATCTTCCGGTTCTTCGTAAGCGCCGCCCAGGCTGACGGAGCCTTTTTCAATCTTGGTCGCTTCGGCATCCTTGAATCCCAGCTTGGTCTCGTTGGCGAAGTCCTGGGTAATGGAGTTGGCCCCGATGTTAATGCTGCGGGAATAGACTTTGCCTTTCTCGAAGAAAAGCAGGTTGCTGGTTTTGGCCCCGATATCCAGCAGCATGGTGCAGCCTTCCAAATCGCCATAGTTATAGCGAAAGGCATTGCAAAGAGCAGCGGGAGAAACATCGACGAGTTTGATGCGCAGCCCGGCGCCCTCGGCCACCCGGAACAGGCCTTCGATAATTTCCGACTTCACCGCCACCAGCAGCACTTCCAGTTCACTGGTCGAGGAGGTGCCGAGTATTTGATAGTCCCAGACCACTTCGTCGAGGGGAAAAGGCACATTTTGTTGCGCCTCATAGCGGATGATTTGCGTGACCTTGGAGGTATCGACCGGCGGCAGTTTGACGAACTTGGAAAAGACGTGAAATCCCGGCGCGCAAACATTGATCTGCTTGGAACCAAACCCTTTTTCGGACAGCAATTCCTGCAAGGCCCTCTGCATGGTGGCCTCACGCGTCGATTCCTGGGACCCTTCGATCCCCAAAGGTTTGATGCCGTATTGGCGAAGGCGCAAGCCGCCGGCTTCGTTTTGTTCAAACTCAGCCAGTTTTAAACTTCCTGCCCCAAAATCGACCGCCAAAAATGATTTCGAATTTAACATTAGATTCGTTTACGGCCGACGATATGCGAAGGGCCGCGCCGGGCCGGAAACGTTTAATCGTTCAGAGTTCATTCAAAAGTGCGTTAAAAGTGCGTGCTAGTTACTGTAAATCGGGCCAGCGGTCAATTGTTTTGATTCAGAAATTTTTTCAAAGCTGGATATATGCCATCAATCGTCCCGATTTTATTTCTACGATTGTCTAAACTTTTTGCGCGGCTGCCCTCCGCGCCGCGCCATTTCCACTTTTTTTGCATTATTTTCACGCGGAATGCGTGAAATTACCGCAGGCGGCGCATGAGGCGCGGTCATTTTGCCGCGAAAATATTCAATCGTATTGACAAGTCCCTCGGCCAATTCCACCCGCGGTTCCCAGCGCAATAACTTCCGCGCTCGTCCTATGTCCGGCTGCCGCCGCCGCGGGTCGTCCTGCGGCAAAGGCTGGAAAATTATTTTACTGCGCGAGCGGGTGGCCTGGATGATTTGACGGGCAAATTCCAGCATCGTCATCTCGGCCGGATTGCCAATATTGACCGGCTCATGGGTCTGGCTCATCATCAACCGGTAAATGCCCTCGATCAAATCCGAGCAATAACAAAAGCTGCGCGTCTGAGTCCCTGCGCCAAAAACAGTGATCGGCTGCTGGCGCAACGCCTGGCTGATGAAAGCGGGCACGACCCGTCCGTCGTTCACCCTCATGCGCGGCCCGTAGGTGTTGAAGATGCGCACAATCCGGGTGTCGATCTGATGCGCACGGTGGTAAGCCATGACGAGGGCCTCGGCAAAGCGCTTGGATTCGTCATAACAACCGCGGGGGCCAATCGTATTGACATTGCCCCAGTAATCCTCCCTTTGCGGATGAACCAGGGGGTCCCCATAAATCTCGGAGGTCGAGGCCAGAAGAAACCGGGCGCCGTTGCCTTTGGCCAGGCCGAGGGCATTGTGCGTGCCGAGCGAGCCGACTTTCAAAGTCTGAATGGGCAATTCCAGATAATCGATCGGGCTGGCCGGCGAGGCGAAATGCCAGACGTAATCCACCGGCTGGTCCAGGAAAATATAGTCGCTGACATCCTGCTCAATGAACTTGAAATTTTTATGGCCGGCCAGGTGCGCAATGTTTGCCACCGAACCGGTCACAAAATTATCGATCGCCACCACTT
>DASRLE010000146.1:0-15102 GCA_035648615.1 Saccharimonadales bacterium (SeqCode)
TATTAATACCGGTGATTATGGAAGTAATAATATCAATCCTCCGGGTGGATTTCTTAGCTTGGGGACTAATCCTCCTCCGCACAATCCAGTGCCTTATCCTCCCTTGGAGGGCGGATTGTGGTTTTATGGCATTTACAATCAAGGCAGCACACCGGTGACGTTGTTTGTGGAAATTCTTATTCAGGAAAGTTTGACGCCTAATTTGGTGCAGTCGTTTACCAATAATGCGGATATTCCTTTGCTGACGGATGCCACGACGGAATCGCAGATTTGTGTTGGTCTCGGGCAGCAGGTGGTCAATTTGCAGGTGGGGTTGCGCATTGCGGATACCAATCTGGATGATTTGGTGATACACTTGACCAGTCCGCAGGGGACCAGTGTGCTCCTCTTTGAAGACCGCGGAGGGTCGAATGCCAATGCGCTCGGTTTGATTCAGTTGACGGCGACCAACTCATCCGAGACGAATCAGTTCACGAATTATGTTTATACGGTTTTCACTGAAAATACCAATCTGGCCTTTATTCCGATCAAGTTTGCGCCGCCGCCGTATGCCTTGAGTAATTATGCTCCTTCCGTGACGATTGCCTCCAGTGATTTTGAGGGGTACAGTAACGGCATTTACTATTATAGCTCGAATGGCACGGTGATTGATGGGTGGACAGTATCTAATAATATCATTACGACTGTAACCACCAATGGGTTTTTATATACCACGAATAGTGAGGTCGGGGTGGTTACGGACACTAATATCGCCGAGTCTGGCACTAATTTCCTCGCGTTGACCAGCGGCCGGATTACCCAGACGTTTGCCACGACGCCGAACTTGCCATACGAAATTCTATTTTACGTCAGGGCGCCCGGCCTGACGAATTGGTGGCCGGGCGATGACAATGCCGAGGACATTATTGGAACCAATAACGGCACGCTATCCACCTCGACTAATATTGCCAGTGGTGTAACAAATATAACCCCGCTGGTCACTTTTGATGATGGCGAGGTCAATCGCGCCTTCACCTTTGACGGCGTGGATAGCAGCGTTTCCTTTGGAACCAATGTGGGGGTCTTTGGGACCAACGATTTCAGCGTGGATTTCTGGCTGAAATCGACGGACACGAATGATACGATGGGGATCTTGGAAAAGGGCAGCGCCTGCGGCCTCCCTGCTGGCGCGTTTGGCCTTTTCCTAAAGGAAGGTTATTTAAAATACCAGGATGATGCGAATCCCGCCTTGCAAAGCATTACCAATTCGGTTGTGACGAATGTTCTGGCCGATGGAATATTTCATTATGTGGCTCTCGTCCGGCAAGCGGGATTGATCTCCATGTATGTGGATGGACTTTTGAACACCAATGTCATTTCTGGAATAGCCAACATTACCAATACAAACAACCTGGTTATGGGCGGCGCAGGCTGCGCCAATGTGCCTTTCCTGGGCGATCTGGATGAACTGGACTTGTTTAATCGCGCTCTTTCACCGGCGGAAATCGCGGCAATTTACTCGGCGGGCAGCCAGGGTAAATACAGCACCAATTCCGTTCTGCCTAATTTCCAACTGACGGTGGATGGCATCAGCACCAACACCATTATTTTAACGAACGCGGACGGAGGCTGGCAAAAGCTTACGAATAGCTTTGTCACCACGAATACTCAGGTTACGGTCGAGTTTGCTGGGAACCCTCTGGGAGTCCTGCTCGATGACATACAATTCATCCAATTGCCCGCCACAAACTATAACAATTACTACCTGCCCGAGGAACCGCTGACTCCGTTTGTGGGAGAAAATCCCTTGGGCTGCTGGTCGCTTGATGTATGGGATACGCGCACTGATTCGTCATTGCCGGTTAATGGCACGCTGCTCAGTTGGACGCTGCAACTGACCACATCTTCGACGAATGCCACCCTATTTGTGCTGACCAATCGGGTTTCTATGACTAATGTTGTTCCCCCGAATGGCGGCATCATTTATTTCGCGGTCGATGTGCCCAACTATGCGCAGTTCGCTTCGAATATCCTAACTGCCATTACGCCGAACAGTTCGCTGAATTTGCTTTTCGATCAGACGGCGCTGCCGACAGGAGGGTTGCCCGGTGATGTCGCTTTAACAAATAATGTGACCGCCAGCACGAACGTCCTGGCCACGTTGGGTGGGCTTCCTCCGCTTCAGCCCGGCCAGCGTTATTTCCTGGGTGTCCAGAATAACAGCTCGACCACTCCCGCGAATTTCACGATTGAGGTGGATTTTGATGGAATGACCAACAATCCTACTCCTCTAGCCAATGCCATTGCGGTTACAAACGTAATAGGCACGAACAACGTTGGGACCAACGGCAATCCGCAATATTATTCGTTTGTGGTGCCGACCAATGCCGTCCAAGTTACTTTCCAAGTCCTAAATCCGACCAATGGGGAAGTCGATCTGTATGCGCGCAACGGTTTGCCTCTGCCGGGACCGTTGACTTTTGATTACCAGAGCCGGAACAATAGCAGTAATGACCAATTCATTGTCATTAGCACCAATTCTGTGCCCGTGCCGTTGCCAACGGCGACAACAAATAATGTTCTGCCCATGGTGCCGAGTATCTGGTATCTTTCCGTTTACAATTTTGCGGCGGTGACCAACGTGGGTTATACAATCATCGCTACCGTCGTGACCAATTCTCTTGACGTAATCCCCTTGGCCAACGGCGTTGCCTATACGAATAATGCGGCCTTTCCCGGTTATCCCACGAATACCTTGTATTCCTATCTGATCAGCAACAGTCCCTCGGGCGTTCAGTTTACTGTGACCAATTTGTCATTTTTGGGCAACGTGGAATTGCTGGTTGGCCAAGGGATATTCCCGACCCCTCAAGAATCCTACTCGGGCAGTTTCAATAGCGGGCTTGCGCCTCAATTGGTTCAGATTGGGACCAACGCGGCGCTGCCGTCGCTCAACGGCACTTGGTATTTGGCGGTGCCGAATACTTCGGATCTCACCGTGCAGTATTCCATAGAGGCGATCAACCTTCTCAGTCCTTTGACCGTCACTAATGCGCCCGAGTTTCTAGGCGCCCGCATTGCTTCTCCGGCGTCTGGATTTACCATGTATTGGAGCGCGGTTCCTGGACAATCCTATGAGATTGATGTCTCGACGAATTTGACGAGTTGGAGTTTTGTGACGAATGTCATACCGAATTCCTCGGTGGGGTCTTATACGGATCCGGTGGCGGTGCAGAGTCAGACGTCGCGGTTCTTTCGGCTGAAATAGGATGAAATGGGAAGGAGGGGAGGGATGGGACGCGATGACGTTATCAAGGATTACTTGTTGCCGCAGTTTTCGAGCTTTTTTAGGTCTTCGGCCAGGAACTGGGCTACGTCCCGAAATTTTTGGGCGTTTTCGGGCTTGATGGCCATTAGGGTTTTGTGAGCTTCCAGGCAAATCGACGTGAGTTCTTTTTGGGTGCTCTTGGGAGCTTCGGCCAGAGGCTCGAACCTATCGGTGAGCGGCTCGGCGCAGGTCTTGATCGCAAATAAATCGATCACGCCAAGATTTTCCAGGGTTTCGGAAATGCGAGGGTTGGGATTGATAAGTTCCAGGGGCGTTCCCACCTGGGTGTTCTTGCCATTGGAAAACTTCAGGCCAATGCCGGATAGGACTCCTAAAAACGTGCTATCCATGGTCAGGCAATCGCATAATTCGAAAATGAAATGGTTGTACCCTCTCTCCCATAGCTCGTTGACCAGTTTCTTGAGATCGACGCTGGAGGTGAAATCCGCGCGGCCGTTCACCTTGATGCAGACCATTTGATCGAAAACGGCGACCATTAATTTTGCGGGAGCTTGATTCATGAGAAGGAAACCGTTTGGATTAACCCGTCAGGCTGCGGCGAGCAAGGGTTTGCCCGGCGCTTCGGCAGGACGGCTGACGATTTGAATAAGTGTTTGCTGCAAGACCAAGGATGGGTCGAGATTGCGGGAAATAAGCTTTTGATTGCATTGCAATAGCAGGTCCATGGCGGTAATAAGTTCGCTTTGGGAATAATTGCGGGCCTGGGCGGTGGCCCGAAATAAAATGTAGGGATTCATGGAAAGTGGATTGAATTTCTTGTCCTCGGGCAACGCGTCGGACGGCACGCGCGACAATTGCGCTTTAAAACGGCTAAATTCCGTTTCCGGTTTTAGCCAGCGGCGGGCCATCATTTCGCGCGCGAAAAGCAGCCCGCGCACTTTGCTGATCAAACCATAGAGAAGGCCAATTTCACTTCGTTGCGGATCGCGGCGAACCTCCCAAAGCTCTTGGTCCAAGCAGCGCAACAACCGCGACAAATTCCGGTCGCCCAGCGCGTCCCCCAAGGCGAAAGCGCGGGCCTGCTTATTGCGCGTGATGACGGCATTGACGTCGTCGAGGCCGATGCGCGGGCGATCCCCCACAGACAGCGCGAGCTTCTCGATTTCGCTGTTGAGCATGCGCTGGTTGGGGCCGACGTTGGCGACGAGGAGGGCCAAGGCTTCATCGGAGATTTCTTTTTGTAAATTCTGCAAGGCGCGCAAGGCCCACGTTTGCGCCTGGTCCGACCAGTCCTTGTCCTCCGTGGACCAGCCGGCGAAAGTCTCGACTTCGCCAATCTTTTCCAAGGTTTTGTAAAAGGACTTTCGCTTATCGACTTTCCCGGCGCTGACGAGGAGGCGGACGCTTTGCCAGGCGAATGTCTTCAATTCCTGGGCAAGGTCCGCGAGGGCTTCGGTGACATCGCCGGCGGTGGCAGTTCGTTCCTCACCGAGGAAATTGCAATTTTGCAGCCAAACCACTTTGCCGCTGCCAAAAAAGGGGAGGGTTTGCAACGCAGCGCGGAGTTTGGCCAGGCTCTTGAGCGCTTCCCCGCTATTATTGACTGCGGCATCGATCATTTCGTGGTCCATGCCGCCCAATTCGGAAGACCACTTTTGGAAAATCTCGCGAGCCCGTTGTTTGACTCCGAATTCGTCTTCGCCACAGACGAGAAGCACGGAAGAAGATTTGGACGTGACGGCGGAAGGCATGACGAAGTTATTCCGGCTCTTCGGCTTCGCCGGGGTTTTCGTTGATGCGGTCGAGCCACTCGGTCATGTCTTCGACTTGCTCGAAGAGGTCGGAAGAGACATAGATTTGGCGTTTTTGGGCCGTGGCCAAAGCGAGGCAGTCGCTCGGGCGGGCGTCGATTTCGACAATTTTGCGGCCTAATTCATTTTCCTGCTGGAGAATGAGCCGGGCATAAAAGGTGGAGTTTTTCAGTTCCGTGATGACGACCCGTTCGATGGTGATGTTGAGGCCCTTAAAAATATTATTGACCAAATCATGGGTCAAAGGGCGTTCTTTGAGGGTTCCCTTCAAAAACATGCCGATGATCGCCCCCATGTGATGCTCGACCTGAATGACGAACACTTTTTGGTTGTTGCCGACGAAAATTCCATAGCCGCTATTGGCTGGCAGAATTCCGCGAATTTCGACGGGCAAGACGTCGTTCTTCATATCAATCATACTAGACGCTTGGGCAAAAAAAACAAGTCGTGTTGCCCAAATTGACGCGAAAATCCCAGCGTCATGGTTGCGGATTGCCAATTCATCCCCGCTTGATCCAAAATGAACGTCGATGAATTTCGCGCAGAAAATATTATCGCCGGCTGAATTGACGCCTTGGCGCGCCGGTCTGCGGAACGCAGGAAAAAAACTGGTGGTGACGAACGGATGCTTCGACCTGCTGCATGTCGGGCATGTGACCTACCTCGAGCAGGCCCGCCAACAGGGGGATGCCCTCCTGGTCGGCGTGACAAACGATGCTGGCGTACGTGCGTTGAAAGGGTTGAACCGGCCTGTGAACGAGGCGGCCGACCGGGCATCGGTCCTCGCCGCGCTGCAATCCGTCGATGGCGTGCATATCTTTCCTGAGCCGGATGCGCGCGCTTTTTTGGCCGTCGTGCAGCCTGACATCTACGTCAAAGGCGGCGATTACACGATGGAAACCATCAACCAGGAGGAGCGGCGTTTGCTCGAACAATTGCGAGTGAAGATCGTGATTTTGCCGATCGTGCCCGGGAAATCGACCAGCGCCCTTTTGCAAAAGATCAATCGGCTGTAAATCGAGCTTGCTTGCCAGCGCGGATGCCCGTTAATTCAGGGCATGGCAACTGAAATTTTCCAAGCCAGCCGCTGGACGAAGGGCAACTTTCTTTTTCCCACCCTCATTGAAGTTACGGAGCGCGCGGTCATGCGGCGCAAGAGGTCGTGGTTCAGTTCGGACGAGATCAGCATCGCCATCCAAAAAGTGGCTTCGGTGCATATCAAAACAGGGATAGTTTGGTCAACGATAGTGATTGAATCTTCGGGCGGCACCGATCCGTTGACCAGCCATGGCCATCGCAAAGACGACGCGCGGCGAATCAAAGAACTGATCGAAGGTTATCAGCAGGGCGTCCAGCCCGCCTGAAGCCATTGCATCGTCCTGGAACGAGCTAAGGGCTTTGCTTGATCGGGCGGATTTTGATATTGCGGAACGAGACCGAACCGTGGTCTCCCTGCAATGCGATGGATCCAATGTCCGATTTGGCAAAGTCCGGCATGGTGGAAAACTTGCTCGCCGCGACCCGTTGGTTAAAATCGTCGCTGTGCAGGACGTATTCAAAGTACTTGACACCATTGATCTCGTGCTCACATTTTTGGGGCGTGACCAGGAGGCGGACGTGGTTCCACTCGCCGACCGGTTTAGTGGCATCGAGGGTTTTGCCAGTGGCCGGATCAATCGGTGGCTGATACAAAGCATAGAGCCAGCCGCAGCGAACCGGGTCCGCCGCATCGACATTGTCTTCCAACTGGAATTCCGGCCCGCTAGCCCACACGGCGCGTCCTTTATTCGCTACGTGGAACATGATGCCGCTATTGCCCGCGTGCGAAATATTATAGTCCAACTGCAACTCGAACCAATCGAACTGCCCGGTTGTGACGATATCGCCGGCGTTATGGGGATCGACGCAGGTCATGGTCCCCTCCTTAACCTCCCAGCCGGGCCGAATGCTTTCGCTCCGGAAATTATGCCAGCCGTCAAAATCCTTGCCGTCAAAGAGGAGTTGCCACCCCGCCGCTTTTTCCGCGTCGGTGAGGGTATTAATATTCGTATCCTGCGCCGGCGCCACGAATGCCGAGACGAGGAGGGCCGAAGTCGAAGCGAGCCAAATGCCAAATGATTTCATAGATATAATTTAGACAGCGATGTTAATGACCGATCATTGCCGTTGAAAGCTTAAAAAAGCCGCCAATTCAAATCTAAATCAACCAAAAAATTCGAGATATTCCAAAAACGCCTGTCCCCGCCTTCAACCAGCGAAGGGCGTTGCCGTTGCCACAGGCAAGCCTTATGCCCTACACTGCAAGCGAAACATGGCAACCGCCAGCCCCGTTCTCAGCATCGTCATTCCTTGTCACAACGAGGAGGGCAATGCCTTGGGCGCGGACCCGGTGCAAAATGGCGAATAAGGGTATTACCCCTAAAAGAGGGTAATAAAGAGGGTAACAGGGCAATACGAAATCGAGGCGCGCAATGAAAAACCGCGCGAATGGGTAAACTCGCGCGGTCGGGGTTGGGTGGTTGAAGTTAGGGCGTGGCGGCCTGGCGCTTGGCTTCCCATTTGCGCGAGCGGGGCTGGCCGTTGCGCTCAGTGTTGATTTTGCCCTTGATAGTGTCGGCCGTAAGAGTGCCTTCGTACCCCGCCGTGACACTATTGCCGTTCACTTCGCGGGTGATTTTGAAGGTGATTTGGTCGCCGGTCAGTTTGCCTTCGGAAATGTCGGCGCTATTGGTGGTGTTGTTGCGGCCCGGGGTTTGCAGGGCGCCGGTCAGCGCGCTGTTTTCGTATTTTAGGGTCAGCGTGTTGGTGCGGTCTGCTCCGCCATTACGACCGGGAGTGGACCAGATCCATGTGCCGGTGGGGTCAATTTTGCTGTCCTGCGCCTGTGCCATGGCGATCAGGCCAAGGGTGAGAAGGGCGCAGGCGGCGGTTTTGATGAGGGTGAATGAGGTTTTCTTTTTGTATTCCATAAATTTACGGGTCTGTGTTTTGTTTTACTTGACCCCGTCGCGCAGAAGCTTAATGGCTTCTGGTCGGGGCTGCTTGCTAAAAGACTGCAAAAGAGCGGGGAAGGTTACAACAAAAAAAGGCAGGGAAAATGCGGAAGGCTAAAAGGCGGTGACAAAGAAAGGACGCGGCGGTAATAATGCCGTAACAATCGGGCGGCAGTCTCTAGCCCATGAAAATAAAAAATATTCTATTCGTTCTTTCAACCGCGGCTGTTCTATCCACGGGCCTTCCGGCTTGGGCGGACTCGCCGTCGGACTTGCTGGAGCAAGGCGTTTATTCCGAGGAAACCAAAGGCGACCTTGATAACGCCATGCAGCTTTATCAAAAAGTCATCGCCCAAGGCAAGACCGATCAAGCCGTCGCCGCCCAGGCGCAATATCATCTGGGAATCTGTTATTATAAGAAAAATGATTTCACCAACGCCAACGCGGCGTTTGAAACGTTGATCAAGGATTACCCGGATCAGAAGGACATCATCGCCCTGGCGCGAAAATATTTGGCCGGCGTTAATGCGTTGGCGCCCGCGCCGTGGGCCGATGGCGAGGATTTGCGCCTGGATGTCAAATTGGCCGGCGGACTGGACGTCGGTGTGATTGATTACGCGATGAACTCTGCCACGGACACAAACGGCGAAAAAATCTGGCGAATATCCTCGCATACCGCCGCGGCCGGCACGCAGGCGGCCAGTTTTGTGGACGTTCAGGCGGACACGTTTAATCCGATCCGGAGTTATTGGCATCATACCCTGTTGGGCGCGGTCGATACGGTCTATTTTTCAGATCACGCCGATCTGAAGAAGCCGGGGAGCGACGAAGTCAAAAAAATTACTTTTGACAGTCCGGTGATTGATAATGAGGAAGCAGTCGAATTGATGCGGCGGCTTCCTCTGACCAATGGCTATACCACCAGCCAGCAAATCCTCAGCAGCCTGGGGGGCCGGGTTGTGCCAGTGACATTGAACGTGACGGGACCGGAGAAACTCACCGTGCCGGCTGGGACTTTTGATTGCTATAAAGTCGAGTTGAATATCGGGCAGACGTTTTGGTTTTCCAGCGATGCCAGCCGATATTTGATCAAGCTTGAGGCTGGCGGCGTTATCGCGAGTTTGACCGGCATCAGCCACCATACGCCCGGAGAAAAGGCCGCTTATTCGGATGCCTCTGCCGGTTTCTCGGTCACTGCGCCGGCCGGATGGTTATTCTATCGATGGGAGACAGAGGAAAAGGGCTTGATCAATGTGGGTGTCCTTGATCCCAAGGCTTGGGCCGCCAGCTCGCTCGTGGTCCGCGCCTTGACCAGTCTCAAACCCGAGGAAACGAACTCGCTTCGAGCTTACGCCAGCCATCTGCTGGCCGAGGACGCTAAAATGCAGAAGAACTTCAAAATTCGCGACGATAGCTGGACAAGCCAGACGGTCGCCGGACAACCCGCTCTCAGCGTCCTGAGCGATTACACTGAAGGCGAAACCGCCAAAGTTACTTCGACGATTTGCAGTTTCATCGGCGCCAACGCGGTGTCCTTTCAAACGACTGCGACCGCCAAAGACCTTGAAGCCCTTCAGTCCAAGTGGAATTCCGTGGTCAATTCCTTTCAAACCCAGTGACAAGGGCCCTTCGCAAATTCGCGGCCGGGACGAGCCGCCCGGGCAGTGGGTGGCTCACGCTGCTGTTGCTGCTCGCGGTGCTCGTCCCGTCCGTATGCCTGCTCTGGTTCATGAACCAGGCGGTGCGCAATGAGAAAGCGGCCGTGCGGCAGGAGTTAATGGAGGTCTCGCGCGACCGTCTCACCTTTGTGCAAGGGACGATGGAGACGAATTGGGAACATATTACACCGGCGATGGCTGATGCCGTAATTCGTTTTGACATCTCGGGAAAAGTAGTTTTTCCCAAACCGCTCTCGCGCGGGGACACCAATACCATGGACGAGCAGGGGCGGTTGCTGCGGCCCAGCGCCGAATTGAGATCGCTCGAAACCAATCACGACGCGGCCTCGCCGTTGCTGGCCAGCCTGGAAAACGAATTGAACGACTACAGCAATTCCATGCCGGCCCCGCAACGCCGTTTTCTGATGCACCGTTTGTCGGTTTTGTTTCCCCAGCGTGTTCAATTTCCAACCTTGGCGGCGCAGGACTTGGCGGCGCGTTATCTGGAAACCGGCCCGCATCCCGCGCCTGAACCCCGCTTGCGCGTCACGCCGCTGCCCGGCGTTTGGCAAATTGGCTCGGCCGACGGCCGCGCTTTGATGCTCTTTCGCACCGAAACGTTGCAGTCGCGGGTTCCCCCAAACTTCATTCTCATCACGCCTGGAGCGGATGCGTCAAAATATCTCATGGCCATTCCAGCGGGGCCGCGCTTTCCCGACTGGCAGATTGCCATGACCTTGCGCGATCCGGGACTTTTCGAGGCGACGGCCCGCGACCAAAGCGCCTTTTACATTTGGATCGGCCTTCTCGCGGTGACGGTGGTTGCTGGGCTTGCGCTGCTGGCGGCGGGTTTGATTCGACGCCAGGCGGCGGTGGCGCAATTGAGAAATGATCTGCTTGCCACGGTCAGCCATGAATTGAAAACCCCGCTTTCTTCGATGCGCCTGTTGGTGGATACCTTGTTGAACACCGAGCCGCTGCACGAACAAACGACCCGTCAATACTTGCAATTGATCGCCACCGAAAATCTCCGGCTCAGCCGGCTGATTGATAATTTTCTGACCTTTTCGCGCATCGAGCGAAATAAATATGCGTTCGATTTCAAGGACGTGCCTGCGGCGTCGATTGCGGAGACTGCGGCGGCGGCGGTGCGCGAGAGATTTGCGGCCGCCGGTTGCCGGTTCAGCGTGCTCGTCCCGAAACGATTGCCCTCGGTCACGGCGGATGCGGACGCCATGGTCACAGCGCTGGTGAACCTGTTGGACAATTCCTTTAAATATTCAGGGGAGGAAAAGAAAATCACCTTGTCGGCAGGCGCCGAGAATGGGAGCGTGGTCTTTGTGGTGCAAGACAACGGCATTGGCTTGACCTCGCGCGAAACGAAACGAATTTTCAAACGCTTTTACCAGGTGGATCAAAGGCTGGCCCGCACCGGCGGCGGCTGCGGTCTGGGCTTGAGCATCGTCCAGTTTATTGTCACAGCCCATCGCGGCGCAATCCACGTCGATAGCGAACCCGGACGCGGCAGCGTCTTTCGCATTACGATTCCCCAATGAATAATGCCACGGTCATGATTATCGAGGACGACCCCGCCCTGATGCGCGGGTTGAAAGATAATTTCGAGACGCAAGGCTATCGCGTCCGCACTGCCGTCAACGGGCAAAAGGGATTGGATGCCGTTCTCGCCGAACCGCCGGATTTGCTCTTGCTCGATTTGATGCTGCCCAAGGTCAACGGTTACGAAATCTGCCGGGCGGCGCGGGCGCGCCAGTTGGATTTTCCGATCATCATGCTCACCGCCAAGGGGCAGGAGGATGATATTGTGCGCGGCCTGGAATTGGGCGCGGACGATTATGTGACCAAGCCTTTCAGCATCCGCGAATTGCTGGCGCGAGCCAAGGCGCTCCTGCGCCGCCAGGGTCCCGACGCCGCCGAATATCGCTTTGGCGAGGCCCGGCTGGACCTGGCCGCGCACAAGCTCTATCGGAACGAGGAAGAAGTAGTCTTGACAGCAAAGGAGTTTCGGCTGCTGGAGTTTTTTATCAAACGCGCCGGACGCGCGCTGACGCGGGACAGCATCCTGGACGCGGTGTGGGGGCAGGACGTTTTGGTGACAGACCGGAGCGTGGACCGTTGCGTCACCACCTTGCGGTCTAAAATCGAGGCCGATCCGCATCATCCAAAATTTATTCAAACGATCCGCGATCTGGGCTATCGTTTTGAAACGCCGCCATGATTACTGCGCGCCATTTAACCAAAACCTTCCACGACCAAAAGCGCGGAGCGATCCGCGCCCTGGACGACGTCAGTTTTTCCTGCCAGCCCGGGCGGATTTTTGGACTGCTGGGCGTCAACGGCGCGGGCAAAACCACCTGTCTCCGAATGCTGGCGACTTTGTTGCAACCCACGTCGGGCACGGCCACTGTCGCCGGATACGACGTGATGGCCGCGCCGGCCAAAGTGCGCGCCAGCATTGGGTTCCTTTCCTCAGCGACCGCGTTGTACGACCGGCTTACCGCGCGGGAAATGGTGGAATATTTTGGGCGGTTGCACGGGATGCGCGAGGAGGCTTTAGGCGCGCGGCTGAACGAACTTTTTGTCGCGCTCGATATGAACGAAATTCGCGACCGGCGTTGCAGCAAGCTTTCCACCGGCATGAAACAAAAAGTCTCCATCGCCCGGACGCTGGTGCATGATCCGGCGGTGATGATTTTTGATGAACCCACTCTGGGCCTCGACGTGCTGACGGCGCGCACCGTCCTCTCGTTCATCGCCCAGTGCGGACGGCAGGACAAGACGGTGATTTTTTCCACCCATGTGATGAGCGAAGTGGAAAAACTTTGCGACACGGTCGCCATCATTCATCAAGGCCGGTTTTTGGGCGAAGGCACCTTGTCCGAATGGCGGGAACGCACCGGGTTGCGGACGCTGGAAGATATTTTCGTCAGGGTGGTGGAGGCGCCGCGATGAACCTGCGTCCCATCGCCATCGTCTATGCCAAGGAATTGCGCGATCTGCTGCGCGACCGCCGCACGCTCATTTCGATGGTGGTCGTGCCGGTGATCGTCCTGCCCGCCATTATGATCAGCCTGAGCTTTGCCGCGACAAAAATAGTGGGACAGGCGCGGCAGGAAATTCCCAAAATAATGTTGCTGGGCGGCGCGGATTCGCCGCGCACCGTCGATGCCCTCCGGGCGCTGCATGCCTTTCAATTTGTGCCGTCCCAGGCCGACTTCACCAATTTGATTTCCGACAAGAAAATCCGCGCCGCCCTCGAGATACCGCCGCGCTTCGACGAAGCGGTGGAGAAGGGCGAGCCTGCAGTAATACGAATTTATACGTACGCGGGCGAGATGAAATCGGTTTTGGCCGCGGAGACGCTCGAACAGGTTTTGCGCCAGAAGCGCGAAACGATTGTCAGCCGGCGCATGGCCGAGCGGCACGTTGCCAAAGAACTGCTCACGCCATTCTCGATTGAGAAGACCAATGTCGCCTCGCCCAAAAAAGTGAGCGGCAACCTGATCGGAATGATTCTTCCCTACATGGTCATTATCATGTGCCTGACCGGGGCGATTTATCCCGCGGTTGATTTGACCGCGGGCGAAAAAGAACGGGGCACGATGGAGACGCTGCTCTGCAGCCCGGTGGCGCGGACCGACCTGGTCGCGGCCAAGGGGTTGGTCGTCTTGACTGTGTCGCTGGCCACGGCGTTTCTGTCTGTCTCGGCCAATGGTTTGGCCGTGGTGGTTTTTAGCAAAGTCACCAGTCATGCCGCCAAAAACCCGTTGCCGCCCATGACCCTGGATCCGTCGTCGCTGGTGGCGGTCTGCGTCGTGATGGCGCCGCTGGCCATTTTTCTTTCCGCGGCCATGCTGGCCATTGGCTTGTTCGCTCGCGGCAGCAAGGAGGCGAACAGTTACATGCAGCCGATGTTGATTTTGGCCATCGTTCCGGCGGTGGCGGCGGCGCTGCCGGGGGTCGAATTGAATTATGGGCTGGCTTTCATTCCCATTTTAAACGTCAGCCTGGCCAGCAAGGAGATTCTGACCGGGACCTTCCATTGGAATTATCTGGCGGTCGTCTTTTTTTCCATGTGCGCCTATGCCGTGGCGGCGGCGGGCGCGGCCGTGGCGATGTTTAAGCGCGAAACCGTCCTGTTCCGGACCTGAACCACAAATAACTTGCCAACCAGCGCAGCTTGCGGCGTTATCGCACTGGCATGATGAATAATGGCACCGCATCCGTGCAGCGTTACGTCCCTTTGCTTTGTTGGATGATGGTAGTCTTGACTGCCTTGGGCATCTGCCTGAAGATCCTCGGCGATTATGGGTTTGTGCCGGCGGGCGACGCGCGCCGCCATGTGGCGCGTCCTTTCGCCAATAAACCGTACACGGAAATCGTCGTCCTCCGCCCCGAATACAAAGTCGATCACAGCCCGGGCTGGGAATGGATGCTCGGGGTAGTGCATCGCGCCACGGGATGGGACGAAGACGCATTGATCAGCTTCTCGGTCGCGAGCATGTTGCTCTGGTTTTTTTGCCTGCCGCTAGCATGGGTGCGACGCCCCGAGGCATGGCTGGCGGCCGTGCTGGCCCAAATGATTGCCATCCCGGAGCTGATGACGCGGCTGACGCAGGGACGGCCTTTCCTCTTGACTGAAGGCATTCTCGTCGCCTTTCTTTTTTCCTGGAGCCGCGAGGAAAGGAAAAATCCGCCATGGTGGAAGATCGTCTTGACTGTGGCGGGGTTTACCCTTTCCGTCTGGATGCACGGCGCGTGGTACTTGTGGGCGATGCTGCCCATCGCCTTTCTTTTGGCGCAGCGCTGGCGCGCCGCTTGCTGGCTGGCGGGTTGCTGGCTGGCGGGGGTGGCGCTGGGCGCGCTGCTGACGGGCCAGCCATTTGCTTTCCTTTACGGGTCGGTTTTTATGGCGGCCAGCGTTTTCCGCGAACATGCCCCGAAGTGGCTGCTGGTGGGCGAGTTCCAGCCTGGAATGGGAGAATTTTCCACCCTGGCCCTGCTGGCGCTGGTTTATCTTTGGCTCAAGCAGCAAAACAAAACGATGCGCCCCCTGTTGCTCCAGCCGGTGGTCTGGATGATCGTGCTGAACTGGATCGGCGGTTTTATGGCGGACCGATTTTGGGCGGATTGGGGGATGCCGGCGGTGGTCGTGTGGCTGGCCACGCAATTTGACGAGGGGCTGCCTGAGTTCTGCTCAGGCGAATCGCTCCGGCGGGTGCTGCTCTGCGGCCTGATCGCCGTCCCGTTTTTTATGGACGCAACCAATGATTTGAACCGGCGCTACAGTTTCTCGCTGGACAAAGCATTCGTGAACGGCAGCGATCCAAAGTTGGAAGGGTGGATGCCGGGTG
>DASRLE010000147.1:0-3055 GCA_035648615.1 Saccharimonadales bacterium (SeqCode)
CTCTTTGGGCAGCGGGAATCAGTTGATGGCGCAGGGACGGCCTGATCCGGCCCAGATGAAGCAAATGCGCATGGATGATTTAAGGGGGAAAATGGAAATCAAGGACGACGCCGAATGGACGGCCATTGAACCCAAGGTCAGCAAAGTGATGGATGCCCAGCGCGATCTGTTGGGGATGAGGATGGGCGGCATGTTCGGCGGTGGCCGGCGCCGGCGCAGTGGCCAAGACACCAATGGCGGCGACGCACAGCGGCAGCAGCGCCGCTCCAGCTTCTTTGGCGACCCCAGCCCCGCAGTCGAAGCCCTGCAAAAGGCCCTCGATGACAAAGCCCCCACGGCGGAAATAAAGACCAAGCTGGCCGCAGTCCGCGCTGAAGCCAAAGAGAAGGAAGCCAAACTCGAGCAGGCTGAAGAAGATTTGCGCAGTGTTTTGAGCTCGCGTCAGGAAGCGGTCGCGGTCGTCAATGGCCTTTTGAAGTAAATCGCTCCGGCAGTGTCTAAACATTCTGGGGCGGCGGCCCTCCCTGCCGCCCCAGAAAGATTTTTATGAACGAGACTAAACCAGCGGAAGCGCCCGCCAGTGACTTGCTGGAGCGCATGGTCCACGGCAAACAACTGTCGGGCACGGATGCCGCCATTCTCGACCAGCAGAACCGGTCGGGGACCCAGGCCGCCATTCAGTCCGAGGAAGAAATTCTCCGCTGGCTGGCCAAGGAATACGATCTTGGTTTCACCACGCTGGACAACGTCGAACCGGAGCGCGAATTGCTCTCCCTTTTTCCGGCGCGCGTGTTGCTCAAGGAGGAGTTGCTGCCGTTGCAACGCACCAACGGCACGGTGGAGGTGGCGACGAGCCGGCTCTTTGCCACGCACGGCCTCGATACACTCAAGACTTTGACCGGCCTGAAAATCCGCCCCATTCTCGCGCCCGCCGAGGCCATCCGGCGCGAAATGAAAAAGCATTTGGGCGTCGGCGCGGACACGATTGACACCCTGGACGAGGCCTCGCTGCAAGTGGTCGATGACTCGGGCGAAGAAGATACTGATCTTGACAGCGCGGCCGAAGACGCCTCGATCATCAAGTTCGTCAACCAGGTCTTGTCGGATGCCATCGAACTTCGCGCTTCGGACATTCACCTCGAGCCGTTCGAGAATGAGTTGCGCATTCGCTACCGGATTGACGGCGTTTTGCAGGAGGTGCCGGTGCCGGCGCAAATCAAGCGCTTCCAACCGGCCATTGTTTCCCGCGTCAAGATTTTGAGCCATTTGAACATTGCCGAGAAGCGGCTGCCGCAGGACGGGCGCATCAAAATCCGCCTGGCCAACGCCGAAGTGGATATCCGCGTGTCCATCATCCCCATGTTGCACGGCGAAGCGGTCGTGATGCGTTTGCTGCGGCAAAAAGCGACGTTGCTGGGCATGCAGCAATTGGGCATGGACGAGCGCGAGTTGAAGATGTTCAACCACGTCCTGAGCCTGCCGCACGGAATTATACTTGTCACCGGGCCGACCGGCAGCGGCAAGACCAGCACGCTTTACACCGCGCTCAACGCCATCAATGACGCGGTGCGCAAGATTATCACGATTGAAGACCCGATTGAATATCAGCTTCGCGGCATCAACCAGATCCAGGTGTCCGAAAAATCCGGGCTGACCTTTGCCCGCGGCTTGCGCTCCATTTTGCGCCATGATCCGGATGTGATTCTGATTGGAGAAATTCGAGACCAGGAGACGGCGCAGATTGCGGTGCAGGCCTCGCTGACCGGCCACTTGGTTTTTTCTACTTTACACACCAATGACGCGCCCGGCGCGATGACTCGGCTGGTCGATATGAACGTCGAGCCGTATTTGGTCGCCTCTTCGCTGGAAGCAGTCCTGGCCCAGCGCCTGGTGCGCGTCCTTTGTCCGCTGTGCAAAGTCGAAGACACTTCCGAAACCACCGTGGCATTGAAGGAGCAGGTTGGGTTTCCGAAAGCGGTCAAAGTCTTCAAGGCGGTGGGCTGCCGCGAATGCCGGAACACCGGCTATCACGGGCGGCATGGTATTTTCGAATGGATGGAAATCAGCAACGAGATTCGGCAGTTGGTTTTGAAGAATTCTTCCAGCGGCGAAATTCGCGAGGCGGCCCTGCGCAACGGGATGCACAGCTTGAGCGATGACGGCTGGCGCTTGATTGGCAAGGGAATTACCACGCCCGAAGAAGTCATGCGCGTGACCAAGGACCAAACTCTCTCCATGTCCAACGGCAAAAACGGGCACACCGAAACCGAAGTCAAAGCGAAGGCCTGACCACCATGCCGGTATTTGAATACAAAGCGCTGCAAAGCGACGGCAAGACCGCGCAGGGGCAATTGGAGGCGGGCGGGCGGCAGGAAGCCTTCCGCCAAATGGAGGAGCGCGGGCTGAAGCCCATCACCCTCGCGGAAAAAGCCGCGGGGACGGCTGCAAAAAACGGCAGTGTGGCCGCCGTGGGCAAGAGCTTGAGCTTTCAATCCAACCGTGTGACGCCGCGCATGTTGGAAAATTTCACGCGGCTTCTCTCCAGCTTGCTGGCCGCGGGCGTCCCCTTGAGCCGCGCGCTGGTCATCCTGGGGCGGGAGGCGACCAATCCGGCGGCCTCCGCCAAATGGAAAGAGATTTACAATTCGGTCGTCGATGGCGTTTCGCTGGCGGACTCGATGGCCAAAATGCCGGAGACTTTCCCGCGCGTGTATGTGGCGATGGTGCAGGCGGGCGAAACCGGCGGGTTTCTTGATTTGGTGCTCTCGCAAATTGCCGACTTTCAGGCGCGCGAGAAAGACCTCCGTTCCAAGGTCACGGCGGCGCTTCTTTACCCGGTCATTTTGCTCTGCCTGGCCATTGCCGTGATGATTGTATTATTGACGTTTTTTATTCCGCGCTTTCAGAAAATCTTCGCCGACCTGGGCGGGCAATTGCCATTGTTGACACGCATCATCGTCGCCGCCAGCCATTGGGTTCGGTCTTACGGAATTTTTATCGCGATTGGTTTGGGCGTGCTGGGGTTCGTCATCCGGGGCTGGGTCATGTCGGAAAA
>DASRLE010000148.1:0-12356 GCA_035648615.1 Saccharimonadales bacterium (SeqCode)
GATTACGATTGAGGGAAGGACTCGGTCTGTAAATCCGATTCAGAATCGGCCATTATTTCTTTCCATGAGAATTTTTAGCAAGGCGATACAATTTGCTTTCGCGCTCGTCATCGTTTCCGCCGTTCCTAAAGTTTTTTGCCAGCCGATTGCCCCCGTGGGCTTGCTTGTCGATGGCGTGAGCAATCCACTCGCGATTGACCGGGACGCGGCGCGGTTCACATGGATGTCGGTGGATGCCGGGCGTGGAGAAACGCAAACCGCGTATCAGATCCTTGTTTCTGCAAGCGCCGAATCCTTGTCCGCGAGAAAGGTAGAGTGGTGGGACAGCGGCAAGGTGGATTCGGACCGATCGGCTTCGGTTGAATATGCGGGCAAGGCATTGTCTTCGGCCGCGCGGTTCTGGTGGAAAGTGCGGGTGTGGGATCAAACGGGCAAGGCCGGCCCTTATAGCGCGCCCGCCTGTTTTGACACTGGCTTGGCGCAAAATGAATGGAAAGCGCAATTTATTTGGGATGGAACCACCAACTTGAATAACTTCGCTTATTTTCGAAAGACGTTTTCAATCGCGCGCAAACCCAGCCTTGCAAAAGTATATGTGACAGCGCACAACGATTGCCTGCTCTATTTCAACGGACAACTTCTGGGCCGGGGGCCGGCCCGGTGCGATCCTTATTATCACGGGCAATACAACGCGTATGATATTACCAAGCTCGTGCAAGCCGGCTCGAATGTGTTCGCGGCCGTCGGGCATTGGCAGGGCACATGGAATAACTGCGGAGTCAATGCCAAACCCGCCTTTTTGCTTGAGGCGCGGCTGGATTATCCGGGCGGTTCATCTTCCACGATTGGAACCGACGCCTCCTGGAAGGCCCTGGCTCACACTGGATTCATCGAGACCAATGCGGCGTATTTCAGCGAGGCGGGCAAAAGGAAACGACGCGCGGCCATTCCATCCGATCCACGCCTGGGACTCGCGCCCGGGCAGGCGGTTGATTTGAATGATCCTCGATTGGCTTCCACCACGGTGGTGGTCCGGGACGATTATCAGACGAAGTTTGTGTTTTATGGCGGGGCGACTGGATCGAGCAATCGGGCAGCCATCCAATTCGACTCGCGCCGGGAACCCGCGAACTGGCAGACGATTGGTTTTGACGATTCCCAATGGGCTTCCGCCACCGTCGTGGACCGGTCTGATTATCATTTGTTCGCGCAAATGGGGCCGGCTGAGAACGAGCAGGCCGAACTCCAGCCGCAGAGCGTCACGTTTTCGAACGGGGGATGGCTGGTGGATTTCGGGCGATGCATTGATGGCTGGCCAAAAATCACGATGCGCGCGAACCATCCGGGCGACGCCGTTCGTGTCCAATACTTTGAAATGACCGGCGAACGAAAACCCGCCGGCTGGGACGAATATATTTGCGGCGGCGGAACCGAAACCTGGAAGCCGGACTTGGGACGACATGCTTCGTTTCAAGTGCTAAAAATTACTGGCTACGCGGGACGATTAAAAACCGCCGACGCGCGCGGGATTTGGGCTTATTGCGACGCGGATGTGGCCGGGCGTTTTCGTTGTTCGGACAGCTTGCTCAACTCCATTTATGAAATGTGCGAGCGTTCGGCCCGGCAAAATGTTCAGCAGGGCATTATCAGCGTGGACGCCAACCGGGAGCAATCCCAGTGGACGGCCGATAGTTGGAACATTGGAAATGTCCTGCTCTACAACGACCGCAATACGATGATGCTGGACAAGATCGTGCGAGACTATGCGGTGGAACAGCTTCCTAATGGAAATTTCCCGGCCTGCTGCCCGGCGCACAGGTCTCGCTGGATTCCGGAATGGTCCATGTATTGGCCCATGTTGCTCTGGCAACAATATTTGTTTTCGGGCGATGAGACGCTTCTTCGCGCCATGGGACCGCGCCTGGAGCGTTTCCTGATTTGGATCAAAAGTTATCAGAACCCAACGACCAAGCTGCTCAATCCTCCCGGATGGCGGATTTCGGACTATGCCGGGGGCAACATGCCCAGCGGCGGTTACAACATCGCCACCGCTTGCCAGTATTATGAAAACCTGCGCATTGCCTCCTATGTTTTTTTAGTATTGGGACAAACGAACCATGGCAACGAGTATTTCCGGCAGGCGGAAGAAGTCAAAGCCGGCATCAACGCCAACTTATTCAATGGCGAATACTATCTGGCCCGGACGGATCGGCCGGAAATGTTTCCGCTGGCTTCGGCGTGGGCGTTGCGCTTTGACATCGCGCCGGAAACCATCAAATCCAAAGCCCTTGCCGTTATCATCAAGGCGGGAAAACCAAAGCTCGGCGGTTACGGCGGCGATGCCTTTTACAGCGGGCTGTTCAATGCCGGTGGAGGTGATTTTGCGGCCACCGACCTTGCCCGTTACCGTTCGATGCTGGAAGAAAACAAAGCCAATTGGGAAAGTTTCAGTTCCGGCAATGAGGTGAACCATGCCTGGACATCGTATCCGGGATATCTTTTTCAAAAATACATCGCCGGAATTCAGCCGACCAGCGGTGGGTTTGCGACGTTTGATGTGCGGCCGGAGACGGGCGGGCTGAACTTTGCTGAAGGCACAGTTCCCACCGTGAAGGGCCTCATTACCGTCCGTTGGGAGAAAAGCGCCGAAGATCCGTTTTCTCTCTCAGTGGCCGTTCCCGCCAACACTCGCGCGGCAATTTATATCCCCAGGCTTTCCCAAGAAAATATGACGATCATGGAATCTGGAAAACTTCTGTGGCCTGAAGAATCAAGAGTCAAAGCTCCTGGAGTTCTTGCCGTCCAGGAAGAGCAATCTTTCATTAAATGTGTGGTGGGCGCGGGCCATTACCGGTTCCGCGAACTATCGTCAAATCTCAAGTGACACCGCTTCAATATTGCAATTGTAATTATAGGGGTTTAACGGCTTGAACACCGATGGACCCGGGGACGGGCAATTTCCACTCCATTGCAATCTTTTTGAATCTCGACTTTCCATGTCGCGTCTAGTTTGTTTCCATATCGTTATGAAGCATTCTCAATTGTGGCGGGTTTCTATTTCGTCGGCCTGTTTGTTGTTCGTGTCCTGCGCGGGCGCGATGGCGGCTCCTTCCCAGGCCACTCCCGCCACCGACCTCCACACGTTGCCCGGCTTCAAGGTCGAGCTGCTCCATTCCGCCACCCCCGGCGAAGGTTCGTGGATTTCCATGGTGGCCGACAATAAGGGCCGCCTGATCGTTTCGCCGCAAGGCAAAGGCAAACTGCTGCGCATTACGCTCTCTCATGGCCAAGTTTCCAAGATCGAGCCCATCGACCAGCCGATCACTTCCGCGATGGGCTTGCTTTACGTCGATCACACTCTCTTCGCCAACGGCGACGGCCCGCAGGGCATCGGCATCTACTGCTTGCGCGCCAAGGGCAACGAATTTGAACCGCCCGTTCTCCTGCGTCTCATCAAAGGCACCGGCGAACATGGGTCCCACGGTCTGGTCATGGGGCCGGACAAGAAAATTTACGTCGTCTCCGGCAATTTCACCAAACTGCCGACCGACCTCCTGCCCACCTCGCCCCATAAAAATTACGCCGAAGACCAGCTTTTGCCGCGCGCCGAGGATGGGCGCGGTTTTGGCGCCGGCTTGTTTCCCCCTGGCGGCTTTGTCCTGCGCATGGATCCCGATGGCAAAAATTGCGAACTTTTTGCCGCCGGAACGCGCAATACTTATGACATTGATTTTAATACCGACGGAGAACTTTTCGGCTTCGATAGCGATATGGAATGGGATTGGGGCACCGCGTGGTATCGGCCCATTCGCATCAATCATTGGGTTTCCGCCGGCGATTACGGCTTCCGCGAAGGGACAGGGAAATTTCCGGAATACTACGAAGACACCTTGCCGGCCAACCTGGACGTGGGGGTCGGTTCGCCCACCGGGGTAAGATTTGGCACGGCCAGCCATTTCCCCAAAAAATACCGCCGCGCATTTTTTATGCTGGACTGGTCTTATGGCCGGATTTTCGCCGCGCACCTCACCCCCGATGGCGCAACCTACGATGCCACCCTCGAGACGGTCCTGCACGGCACCCCGCTCAACCTGACCGCCCTGGATTTTGGCAAGGATGGCGCGCTCTATTTTATCACCGGCGGACGCGGCACCGAATCGGGCCTTTATCGCCTGAGCTATGTTGGCCCGAAAATTCACGAACCGTCCCCCACCCGCGAGCAACGTGAAAACAAGAAAGACGGCGAAGTTGCCCGGCGCTTGCGGCATGACCTGGAATTCTTCCACGGCAAACGCGATCAGCGGAGCGTTGATTTGATCTGGCCTTGCCTGAGCAGCGAAGACCGCTGGATTCGCTATGCCGCGCGCATCGCCCTCGAGTTCCAGGATGTTTCCTGGTGGAAGGATCGCGCCCTGGCGGAAACAAACCCTTTTGGCGGTTTGACGGCGTTGATGGCCCTGGCCCGCAGCGGGCCGCCGGACACGCAACGAGACTTGCTGATGGCCTTGAAGAAATTCCCGCTCGACAGCCTGAATGAGGAGCAAAAATTATTGAAATTGCGCGTGATCGAATTGAGTTTCATTCGCCAATCCCGGCCCGCGCCCGATCTCGCCCAACTGGCCATTGAAAGACTGGATGCGCATTATCCCTCGACCGACACGGAGATCAACCACGAGCTTTGCCAGCTTCTCCTTTACCTCCATGCGCCCGACGCCATCACCAAAACCCTGGACCTGCTGGATCACGCCACGACCCAGGAAGACCAAACCTACTACGTGCTGCGCTTGCGCACCATTACCAATGGATGGACCCTCGACCAGCGCAAACATTATCTTTCCTGGTTCGACAAAAATCGCGACAACATCGCGCACGACGCCGTCACGGTGCAATACTTCAAGGACGCCGGGCGGGATTATAGCGACGGGGCCAGCTTCGCGCTCTTCATCAGCAACTTTAAGAAAGACGCCATCAATAGTTTGACACCCGGCGAAACCAACGAGCTGGCCGCCTTCCTGCCGCCGCCCACCAACGAAGCCCCGGTCGTCGTGCAGCCCCGCAAATTTGTCAAAGATTGGAAAATGTCCGACATTCAGCCCGACCTCGGCCAATTGAAATCCGACCGGTCCTTTCGCCGGGGTAGAGAAGCTTATACCGCCGGGCAATGCATTCTCTGCCACAAATTCGGCAAAACCGGCGGCTCCGTCGGCCCCGAGTTGGCGGCGGTGGCCAGCCGGCTGACCGCGCGCGACATCCTGGAATCCATCCTCGAACCCTCCAAAGTAGTTTCCGAGCAATATCAAAATACCCTTCTGTCCCTCAAAAATGGGGATGACGTGGTCGGCCGCGTCGTCGAAGAAACCGATCAAAAGCTCATCGTCATCACCGATCCAGTCAAACAGACCAAAGTGACTGTGCTCAAGAGCGATGTGGCCAGCCGCCGCGCCTCCAAACTTTCGCCCATGCCCGAAGGCCTGGTCAACACCATGACCAAAAACGACATCCTGGACCTCATCGCCTACCTCCAATCCGGCGGCAAACGAGACTTTCCCGCCTTTAAGAAATAAGGGGTTATGGGAAGGACATCACGTTTGGAGGTCATCGCGCGCGTCCAAACATGCTCGGAGCGATTTTAAATAAAAAATGACAAGCAAGGAACGGCCCAAAGCGTCGTGCTGATATGTCCAATCTCAATCTTAAAACGCGCAAAGAAACCGGTGCGCATTACACTCCCCCCGAACTCGCAACATTTGTTGCCGAGGCGATGTTGGCACATTCGCCAAACGCGAAAAGTGGATTGCGTCTATTGGATCCCTCGATCGGTGACGGTTCATTAATGGAAGCCCTCGTTCTACGCTTGGATTCCCCAGACGTGACGGGGTTTGACACCGACCCGAACGCGGTGCAGACGGCAAACCGAAGATTAGAGCACTTTGTTCCGGCCCGTCGTCTTCATCTGGCGGAATCCGATTTTACAGCCATGTGTTTAAAGGCCTCCGACACCGATTTATTCAGGAGAGAACATATTGAACTGTTTGACATGGTTATAGCTAATCCGCCCTACGTCCGCACGCAAGTGATGGGGGCAAAAAAAGCGCAAATATTGGCGGACGCCTTCGGACTTTCGGGACGAGTGGATTTGTACTTCAGCTTTTTGATTTGCATTGCCCAAGTCCTGCGGCCAGGTGGAATCGCGGGAGTTATTGTCTCGAACCGATTTATGACAACGCGGGCAGGAGTGGGGGTGAGAGAACGCTTGTTGCACGACTTCAATATTTTGCGGATTGTGGACTTCGGAGATACTAAATTATTCGAAGCCGCCGTCCTGCCCGCCGTTCTTATTTTGCAAAAAAAAGGGAATGAAAGTGTCATTCAAAAGCCCGCGCAATTTTCGGCGATTTATACCACAACGGATTCACCGGAAGCATTTGCGACAACCGTGTTCGAAGCGCTGCGTTCTCCTGGAAGAGTTCAGGTCAATGGCGAAAGATTTCTTGTCCGTCATGGTTCCCTTGATTATGGCCTAAATCGTACCGCTGTGTGGCGCCTGGCGACGGACGGGGGTGACGCGTGGTTGCGGAACGTTGCTAGTCACACCCATTGCAAATTCGGTGACATTGGAAAAGTTCGGGTTGGGGTCAAAACGACAGCAGACAAAGTATTTGTCAGGCACGATTGGCACCTTATTCCCGAAGGGCACCGTCCCGAATTGTTGCGGACGTTGATTACTCATCATCACGCAAGGCGATACCGAGCAGACCTGGCCGCACAACCTACGCAGATCCTTTATACTCATGAAATTGTAGAAGGCCGGAAAAGAGCGGTGAATCTGAACAATTTTCCCCGCGCCGCTTCCTATTTAAATAAACATCGCCCACAGCTCGAAGCCCGCAAGTATGTGATAAAATCAGGCCGAAACTGGTTTGAAATCTGGGTTCCCCAAGATCCTGACGCATGGAAGCATCCTAAGTTGGTTTTTCCGGACATTTCCGAACGTCCGACGTTTTGGATTGATACGGAAGGAGGTATTGTAAATGGGGACTGCTATTGGATTGCTCAAAAAGGCGGCGGCAGCGCGAATTTGCTGTGGCTGGCGCTTGGAGTGGCAAATTCCAGATTTATAGAAAAGTTTTACGATCACGTTTTTCATAATAAGCTTTATTCGGGACGCCGCCGTTTCATGACTCAATACGTTGAATGTTTTCCTCTTCCAAATCCGGCAGCCTCGAGCGCCATTCAGATTGTGAAACTCGCCAAGGAAATCCACCGCTGGAAAGGTCAAAGGCCAACTGACGAGATGGAAGAAGCAGTTGACAAGCTAGTCTGCGAGGCTTTCGGTTTGGCGGGTGAAGAAATCACGCGGTAACCTTATTTGCAGCTTCTTGTTGAGGATGCGTCCTTGACATTGGGGAAATCGACCGAGGAAATCGCGCCCCGTTGTCAAATAGAATCTGGTCAGCGTGACCACCTGGCCGTCTGTTTCTCCGCAAAAGAGTGCGTATCGCACATCGCAGTGCCTTACCTGAGCGTCGTTGATCTTGGGAACGTCCAAAGGAGCCTCGCTCGCTGGCGTTACTAATCCGAGGTCTATCGTGGCGGCCGTTTGAAGTTTGATTTCGAGTAACTGATGTTTGACGTCTGGAAAACGTCCATCGTCCCGATAATTTGGGTAGTGCAACGCTTCACAAATGAGCCGATGCAACCCGGCGCCCCGATTTCTTTCCTGATGGGATCCCAGGTCTGCAAATGACATGCCCACCAAACCTTTCAGCCGGGAGTAGAGTTCTGCAATCGGAAGCAAGCTATCAGAAGTTGGGTAGGCGATGGGGCTGACGCCGAATTCTCGCGGGTGATTTTGACTCAGACAAGACCGCAGACGTTCGGTGTCGAATGGAGAAATAAGTTCAATCGCGGCCTGGCCAAGAATGAGGCGGGCCTGATATTTTTGGATGAAAGTTCCGGTGCGGTCCAACGCTGCAAGATCAGTTCCGGCAACAACTTTCACATGTGCAATCCGCCCATCTCGTCGAGGACGAATCAAAACGTAGCGACGAGTTGGAGAAAGTTGGTCGTTCCAGACCTGTAAATTATCCGCTGCTTGAACGTAGGCATCAAAGTCCTGGCCAAAGAACCGCGGACGACATCTTTTGAAAGATTTCGGGATGGGATAACCGAGATTTTCGCAAATTCGAGACTTCACCATTTTTGAACGCGTTCGGTTCGGAATACCGGAGGTTGGAATGCCGCGCAATCCTTTGTCCAAGAGGCGTTCCAATTCACGCGAAGGAATCCAGAGTGGAGAACCAACTTCGATTGCATCATAAAGCGTCAAGCCACTTTTCCGAATGGCAGCGGCATAATTGACAGCTTTGTTCTTGGCCCTGTTCATCAAGCTTCCTTGTCTTTGAGCAGTTCCGAAGCGGAAGTCCGCATTGCCCGCGCCAAAAGTTCGATAGTTGCCAAGGTGACGTTGCGCTCACATCTCTCCACGGATCCGATGTAGGTGCGATGAAGACCGCATCGCGCCGCGAACTCGTCCTGGGAAAGCTCGTTTGTTTTGCGGAAAATAAGGATGTTGTCCGATAATATCTCTCTCGCCTCTTTTTTCACGGAAGCAAGATTAGGTCTTATGATGACTCTGAGGCGACAGACTCTGAGTAGCATTTATGAAATTTGTAGTCCTCTTTCTTGAAACTCTAACTGGCCAACCAGCCGGCTACTTGTTTCAATCCAGCCATGAAAGTTCTGGTCATTGGCTCGGGCGGGCGCGAGCACGCGCTGGTGTGGAAGCTCGCGCAGTCGGGGCGCATCACCCAAATGTGGTGCGCGCCGGGCAATGCGGGCATCGCAACGGAGCAGTTGAGCGCGAATCGCTCGATGGTGGAATGCGTCGATTTGGCGGCGGAGAATCTCGGAGGGCTGCTGGCTTTCGCGCGGGAAAATAAAATAGAATTGACTGTGGTCGGGCCGGACAATCCGCTCGCTTTGGGGATGGTCGATCTGTTTCAGAAGAACGGCTTGCGGATTTGGGGGGCGAACCAGAAGGCGGCCCAGTTTGAATCGTCCAAGGTGTTCGCGCAGAATTTCATGGAGCGGCACGGCATTCCCACCGCCAAGGGAGCGACTTTCACGGAGGTTAAGGCGGCCAAGGATTTTGCGGCGTCGTTGCGCGGCCAGTGCGCGGTCAAGGCGGACGGCCTGGCGCTGGGGAAGGGCGTGTTGCTTTGCCATACGGTGGTCGAGGCGTTTTTGGCCATTGACGACTTGCTGGTTCATCAAAAATTTGGCGAGGCCGGCCGGCGAATTGTCATCCAGGAGTTGCTCGAGGGGATGGAGATTTCGCTGCACGCTTTTTGCGACGGGCGGATGGCGCGGCTTTTTCCCGCCGCCCAGGATCATAAGCGGATTGGCGAAGGGGACATCGGCCCCAATACGGGCGGAATGGGAGCGTATGCGCCCGCGCCATTCTTGACTGAGGCCGGATTGGCCGAGGTGGAAACGAAAATTATCCGGCCCTGGCTGAAAGGCTGCGCGGAGGAAGGAATCGATTTTCGCGGGCTGTTGTATCCCGGGGTTATGTTGACCGCCGAGGGGCCGAAGGTGATCGAATTCAACGCCCGTTTTGGCGACCCGGAAGCGCAGGCTTTTTTGATGCGGCTGGAGAATGATTTGCTCGATTTGCTGGAAGCGTGTGTGGATGGGAGTCTCGACCAAGTGGTTCTTCGCTGGCGGCCGGAAGCGGCGGTTTGCGTGGTGATGGCCGCGGCGGGTTATCCAGGCTCTTACGTCAAAGGCAAACCGATTCACGGATTGCTGGAGACGAGCCGGATGGCGGACATAAAAGTTTTCCATGCCGGCACGAAAAGGGACGGCGACAAGGTCGTGACCAACGGCGGGCGGGTGCTGGGAGTGACGGCGCTGGGAGCGGGGCTGGCCGAGGCGCGGGCGAAGGCCTATCAAACCGTCGCGAAAATTCAATTCGACGGGGCGCAGTTTCGGCGCGATATTGCGGCCAAAGCTCTGGCTTGAAAATTTTAAAATCTTGAACTCACGAAATATTATTTGTTGTCTTCTTCTGGCGTCCACCATGGGCAGCGCGGCTTCGGCCAATGACGCGCCGAAGTTTGAAGAGGTTTATCAATTGCTCCGCGCCCATTTGCAAGGCGGCAGCCAGGCGGAGTTGGACCGCGCGGCCATCCATGGCTTGCTCGAAGGCTTGCGCGGCCAAGTGTCGCTGGTGGAAAACGGCGGCAACGGCACGACTGCTCCCTCTTCGTCCGAAGCCCTGGCCAAAACCGCCCTCTACAATGGTTCCTTCGCTTATTTTCGCGTCGGAACCGTGACGGACAACCTGGCGGAAAAACTGCGCGCGGGTTACCAGGATTTGAGCGCGACCAATAAAGCGAAGATCAAAGGGATCATCCTGGATTTGCGCTTTGCCGGCGGGAACGATTACGCGGCGGCGGCGGCGGCGGCGGATTGCTTTCTGAATTCGGACCAGCCGTTATTGGACTGGGGCGCCAGTTCGGCTCACGCCACGAAAAAAGAAAACGCCTTTTCCGTGCCGGTGGCGATATTGATCAATTCCAAAACTTCAGGGGCGGCGGAAGCGCTGGCGGCGGCGTTGCGCGAAGCGGACATCGGTTTGACCCTCGGCAGCCCGACGGCGGGAGAGGCGAACATTTTTGAAGAGTTTCCCCTCGGCAACGGCGACAAACTGCGCATCGCCACCGCGCCCGTCAAACTGGGTGACGGAAGCACGCTCACCCATGGCCTCAAGCCTGACATCGCCGTCGCGGCAAGCCTCGCGGACGAAAGGGCCTACCTGAAAGATCCCTACAAAAATCTTCATCCCGATTTGACTTCCACCAACGCCAGCGCCGCCACTACCAATCAACCGCGCCGCCGTCTTAACGAGGCGGAGCTGGTCAGAGAACGCAAAGCGGGCGAAGACCTCGACGACAATTCCAACTTGACCGATTCAGGCCCTGAAAAGCCGGGCGCGCCGGTCATGACCGACGCAGCCCTGGTTCGCGCATTGGACCTGCTCAAAGGGCTGGCGGTGGTGCAAGAAGCCCGTCCAGGCTGACGGGTTTAAAGGCAAAAAATAAGGGCAATAAGATTCCGATCAGAATTTTTTTGCCCCCATTTTTTTGCCTATTCTTCCCATGGATTTGCCTACCCGTTCTTCCCACAGCAGTGCTTGTACTTTTTCCCGCTGCCACAGGGGCAGGGGTCGTTGCGTCCCACCTTGGGACCGGCGCGGACCGGTTTGGCCTTGGCCTTGGCCACGAAATCGGTCGCTTCGGTGACCATGTCGCTGGGATTTTTTCTATCGGGCGCGGCGGACGGCGGCTGATTGCTGAAGGAACTTTCCTCCTGGTGAACCGTCCGTTTGGGCATGTTGCGCAGGAAGCTGTCGAAAGCCATCATGCTCGAGGCGCTGCGGAAAATATTATGACAGATCTTCGTCTTAATATTGACCATTAACTCCTCAAAAATCTTGAAAGCCTCGGACTGGTATTCCACCAGCGGATCGCGCTGGCCATAGGCGCGCAAACCAATGCTGTCGCGCAAGCTGTCCATCCCATAAAGATGTTCCTGCCAAAGTTCATCGACCGCCGTCAGGATGGTAAAACGCTCGACCGACTTGAGCGCGGTCGGCTCTTCAAAACTGATCTTTAATTCGTAGGACTCCCGCAAGGCGCGGCAGACGAACTGGCAGACGGCAAACTGCCCCGCCGTCAATCCGTCAAAAGCGGACCCCGCCACCGGCAGTTCTGTGCTGGATTGAGCGGCCTTGATAATTTCCTCCTCCGGGATGCGCAAGGGAAAGTTCAGCGTGATCCAATCGGCCAGCGGGTGCGCGTCCCAATCGGTCATTTCGTTGGAGACCGAAGTCAGCTCCTGCACTTTCTGGATGACGACTTCCTCCATGATGTCCATCAAACGCTCGCGCACGTCGTCGGACTTGATGACTTCGTCGCGGAAACCATAAATGACTTCGCGCTGCTTGTTCATCACGTCGTCGTATTCGAGCGTGCGTTTGCGGCGCTGGAAATTATGCTGCTCGACGCGTTTCTGCGCTTGCTCGATGGATTTGTTGAGCATGAAGTGCTCGAGTTCCTGGCCTTCTTCCAGCCCCACTTTCTCCATCACTTTGACAATGCGGTCCGACCCGAACAGGCGCATCAAGTCGTCCTCGAGCGAAATGAAAAAGTGCGACGAACCGGGATCGCCCTGGCGCGCGCAACGTCCGCGCAACTGCCGGTCAATGCGCCGGGATTCATGCCGTTCAGTGCCGATGACATGCAAGCCGCCCAACGCCGCCACGCCTTCGCCCAGCTTAATGTCAGTGC
>DASRLE010000149.1:0-5506 GCA_035648615.1 Saccharimonadales bacterium (SeqCode)
CGATATTGATGACTTGTGGGTAAACCCGCCGGCGGCTTCGCTGGGGGTGAGCGAGTCCAACGTGCCGCCAGTCAGCGCCACCACCAGCGATGGCACCGAAGACCCCAGCACCACCGGGCCGGGCCGTTTCTGGGTCGCCGCGCAAGGCGCTTCGGCCAACCTCGATGAGTTGCGCATCACCACGACCTGGGCGGAAGCGACTCCGCCGGCCGGACAATGCCTGAACGCGGAAGTGGCCACCGATCCGACCAATGTCACACAATCGGCCGAAATTGGCGCGACCTTCGCCGTCAGCGCGGTCGGCACCAGCCCCACTTACCAATGGCAGTTGAGCCAGAATGGCGGCAGCGCCTGGACGAACATCAACGGCGCCGTCTTCGCTTCCTATGTTACGCCCAATTTGCAGTTGGCCACGGACAACGGAAATCAATATCGCGCCATTGTGACCGTCGGTTGCAACGCCACCACCGCCACTTCCGGGGTCGCCACCGTCACTTTGACCGCGCCCGTGCCCACTCCAGTCGGCGTGGTGATGGACGATCACTTTACCAATACCTTGCGCAACAATCCGCCGGTCACGACCAACAACTCGTTATGGTACACCGCCACTTCGGCGGACTTGTACGAAAACCCCGCCCCGCCGCCCGGCTATTTGTACGCCGTTCCGGTCTCCGGCAGCTCAAGTTTGTGGTGGGGGAACTTTGTCAATGAATCGACGACCAACCTGCCGGTGGATCTGGCGGTGGGCACGGCCATTAAAGTAACCTTGCCCTTTGTGGCCGGAGGCTTCACCTCCTTCACCAATAATGCCAGCCTCCGCTTTGGGCTGTACGATTATGCCGATGGCGGCACCCTGCTGACGGAAGACGGCACAACCGCCGGAGGCAGCACCGGAAACGGCAATAACGTTCGCGGCTATATGCTCAGTGTCGATTGGGGAACGAACTTCACCTCCGCGACGCCCATGACATTGTACGCCCGCAACGGCCTGGGCGACGTCAACCTCATGGGTACAACGGGCGATTACGTATCGTTAGGCAGCGGACCTGCGGGTGGTGGATATACCAACGCTCAAGCCTTCCAGGCCGGCACCAATTATACGCTGGTTTTCACAATCGCGCGGACCGGGGTCAACCTAGTGAACGTCGGAGCGACCATCAGTTCCTCCACGACTAATTATTCGTTCAGCGCGACGGACACCAATCTCGCGTATCATAGGTTTGACGCCTTTGCCATCCGCCCCAATTCGCTGGAGACCAGCGCGGATAACTTTACCTTTTCGGAATTTAAAGTGGAGGTGATTGCCGCCGCCATCCAAGCCGCGCCTTTCAATATCACCGGCGCCAGCATGACCGCTTCCAACTCATTCAGCCTGTCCTGGACCTCGATAGCTGGAGTGAGCTATATCGTAGAATCGACTCCCGTGCTCGGCACCCCTTGGACCACCAACGCCACCGTGCCAGCCACCGGGATCCTCACCGCCTACACCGACCCGTCCGCAACTGGAACCCAGCGCTTCTACCGCATAGTCGCCCAGGGCCAATAAGAACATAAGTCCCATACCTCCCATGGCCCCTATAAGTCCCATCGGATTGCCCCAAACACCTACGGCGCCCACAGATAATTCACATAGCGGAAATTGCCCGCATTGTTCCCAATATAATCGGCGGCCGCAGAAGTCTTCCAAACCGCCGGATCAAACGCATTGACCATCCCCTTGCCCGGTCCGGCGTTGTAAAGACGATTGGCGCCCTCCCAGGCAACGTGCCCATCGGGGAACAAAGCATTGAGTCCCGAAACATTCTTCAATCGGTGGGGAATGGAATTAATGTCCTGAACCAGATCAACCATCATGGACTTCTGCAGGTTGAGATCACCGGCCTTGACGGCAATTTTGGATGTGAAAATAACCCCGCTTTCTTCCGTGGCTACCGCTTGCGGCAGGTAATTATATCCCGCACGTATCTTATCATCGCCAGAATTCGTGGGCGTTGAAGGCCAGGTTGACGTCGAGTAGTAATTGTAAGTCCATTCCTGGCCAATTCTTGCCCCGCTCGGGCAATAAAAAACCTGGGCGGCGGGAATTTGTTTGGTGGCAAAGAGCAGGCCGAGATTCCACGGGCCGGAGGGCTCGCCCGATGGCGCCCCATTGCCGATGGCGATCGTGCTGGTGCCGGGAGTGACACGATAGGTCTCATACGTGCGCCACGGATTGGAGAGCGACTCGGTATCGGTATATCCAGGCCAATGGCAGGGCAACATGGCGTTGAAGTCGCTCGAATACATATTCCACCCGATCGCATTCTGGCGGAGATTATTAATGCAACTCGTACGCATGGCATTCTCTTTGGCGGCGGACAACGCCGGCAGCAACATGGCGGCGAGAATCGCGATGATGGCAATGACCACCAACAATTCGATGAGCGTAAATCCCCCCCCAAAGCCAGCCGTCACCCGCGCCCGCCCGAAGTGTTTCGTTCTGCGAATCGAGATTGTCTTCATAATGGGTCTGTTGTCAGAGTAGCAAGTTCCTCAGACGCTGTCTTGTCGAAAACCCGCAAAGTAGAGTGAAAAAGAGGCATTTCTCATAGTAACACGCTCTCCGGCCAAGTATTGAAAAATGAGTCTCAGGCCAATCCGGGCGCTCATGGAATAAAGCGCAGGAAAATCATCCCACCGTGCGCATCTTTCACGTCGCGCCATGGCGCTTTGCTGTTAAGGTAGGCGCGTGACCACGAAAAGACACATCGTGTCGTGCCTGCTTCTTTGCATGACGGTCCTCTGTGCCCAAGCCGGCCCCGTCTGCCAACCGCGCGACTACGGAGCCACTGGCGATGGACGCCACTTTGACACCGAAGCCATCCAGCGCGCGATTAACGAATGCGCCGCGCGTCATGGCGGCGTTGTGCGTATTCCACCCGGAGTTTATCTGACTCGCTCGCTTTTTCTGTCAAACAATATTACGCTGCAATTGGACGAGGGCGCCATTCTGCAAGCGACCACGGACCCGGATGACTGGGGCGACACCAGCCTGGCCTTGGTCAATGGGCGCGGCTTGACCAACATTGCGCTGACGGGCCACGGAATTATCGACGGCGCGGGCGCCCGTTGGTGGCCACCGGTCAAGCGAGCCAAAAAGGCTGGGTTGCCCGACCCGCGGCATCGCCCGCGACTGGTCATTTTCACCCGCTGTTCTCATGTGCAGGTTCGCGACCTCACCTTGCGCAACTCACCCATGTTCCACCTTGTTCCAGTGGAATGCAACGACGTGACGATTGACCATGTCACGATTCTTGCTCCGGCCGATTCACCTAACACCGACGGCATTGATCCAAGCGTCTGCCACAATGTCCACATCACCCATTGCAGAGTCGATGTGGGCGATGACAATGTCGCGCTCAAATCGGGTTATCGTTTTGACGGGGGGCCGGGTTGCGAGGATATTTTCGTTTCTGATTGTCAATTCCTTCACGGGCACGGCATGTCCATCGGCAGCGAAACCCTCGGCGGCGTCAAGCATCTTTTGGTCGAACGCTGCTCTTTCGAGAATACGACCAGCGGCATTCGCATCAAATCTAACCGCAGCAAAGGCGGCTTGGTGGAGGATGTCTCCTATCGTGATCTCACCATGAGCAACGTGCGCTGGCCGATTAGCATTTCCGCCTATTATCCCAAAGTTCCCGCAATTGACCGCGCCCAACCCGTCACCCACTCCACCCCTTGCTATCGGCCCATCCAGATAATTAATTTGACCGCGACCAGTCCTGACCAGGCGGGATTCATCGTCGGGTTGCCCGAGCAACTCATTTCCGGCGTCACTCTCACCGGGGTAAAAATCGAAGCGCCCGCCGGCCTGACCGTTCGCAATGCGGACAATATCGTGCTGCAAAATGTCAGCATCAAAACCGAACACGGCGAACCACTCCTCACCGAAAACGCCCGTATCCTAAAAGCCCCCGCCCCATGAACCAGTCACTTTTCTTTTTTTTGGCGTTCGCCATTTCCGCCGGCGCGGCCAGCGGGCCGGCGCTTTTTAATGTCCGCGACTACGGGGCAAAGGGCGACGGCGCGGCGCTGGAGACGGCGGCGATCACCCGGGCCATTGACGCCTGCGCGGGCGCCGGGGGAGGCGTCGTCTATGTCCCGCCTGGAAACTACTTGACAGGCACGCTGATTCTCCAAAGTCACGTCACTCTTCAAATTGAAGCCGGCGCGACTCTTTTGGGCAGCGAAAACCCGGAGGATTATCCGTTGCGTGCTGACCCGTGGGGCATCGAAGGCCAGATCATCTGTCCGCTCATTTACGCCGAGGATGCCCGTAATATTGCCTTGACGGGACGCGGCGTCATCGACGGACGCGGCCAGGTCTGGTGGAAGCGTCATCGCCTGGCCCATCCCAAAAACGGCCAGCCCGTCGCGGTGACTCCGTCCGAAATCGACGAAGCAAAGAAGGTGAACCATGGCCGTCCCCGGCTGGTCCGTTTCGTGCGCTGCCAGGATGTCCTCATTGAGCAACTCCACTTCACCAACTCCGCCTTTTGGACAATCAGCCCGTTATTCTGCCAGTTTGTTCGGGTGGATGGGGTCACCATTCAAAATCCCGTGCCCTCTCCCAACACCGACGGCATCAATCCAGAGAGCTGCCAGAATGTCCAAATCGTCAATTGCCAAATCGACGTCGGCGACGATTGCGTGACCCTCAAATCCGGGATGAACGAAGCGGGCCGCCGCCTGGGCAAGCCGGATCAAGACATCACCATCGCCAACTGCGTCATGATGCAAGGCCACGGCGGTGTCGTCATCGGCAGCGAAATGTCCGGCGGCGTGCGCAACGTCACGGTGGCCAACTGCGTGTTTCATGGGACCGACATCGGCCTGCGCGTCAAATCCCAACGAGGCCGCGGCGGGGTGGTCGAGAATTTCACCGCCTGCAACCTCTCGATGGATAACGTGACTCACCCGTTCGTCATCACGACGTTTTACCAAGGCAATGACCAGCCCGGGGACAAATTCGAGGTCAACGAAGGCACGCCAAAATTTCATGACTTTCTCTTCAGCAACATCAGCGCCCGCGGCGCGCGCGACGCCGGCAGCATCACCGGCTTGCGCGAATGGCCGGTGGATGGGGTGGCTTTCAGCAACGTCCATATTGAAGCGCAGACGGGTTTTTCCTGCGTCAACGCGAAGAACATCCAATTCCACGACGTTGACATCGAAACCGCCCAAGGTCCCAGCTTGACGTTGCGCGCGTGCGAAAATATTGACTCCGCCCGTTTGACCACTCGCACACCCCACGCCCAAACCTCTTTGGTCATCACCAATGCTCCGAGCGCGCCTTAATTGGAATCCCATCGCCTTGGTTGCGCTTATAGTTGCCCCAAAGTTATTCATCGTTTGCAAGGAGAGCCGCAGGGACTCCTCTCCGCAGCCAACGGTGAATAACTTTGCGCCGCCAAAAAGATTTACAGTGAACAACGTGATTTTCACCCGCAGTATCCAGGTGAAC
>DASRLE010000150.1:0-4101 GCA_035648615.1 Saccharimonadales bacterium (SeqCode)
AATTCCTTGATGCCTTGGCCGAGGCCCTTGGCGAATTCCGGGATTCGTTTGGCCCCAAACAGGACCAACGCGAAAAGGAGAACCACAATCAATTCCCCGCCGCCCATGCCCATCAATGCTAAAGTTATATTCATAAAATCACTTCCTGCCTAATAGGTAAACCACCGGAGGCAATTAGTAAAGCGCCAAAAATAAGCGATTTTGCCCGAAAACGCCGAAGCCGCCATAATTTGCGGCCCGTGATTGCCACTTTAAGGAAGTTGCTGGTCAGCCGTACGGACGATGGGATCCGTGACGAAGAAAAGCTCGTTGTAGTGTCGAGGCTGTGCCTCGACGGGTTGAGCCAGAGGCTCAACACTACAACCGCTCCAATGAGATATAAAATGCGTCTGCCTTCTTGCCGTAAAGAAAGCGAACCTCGCTCACGCCCAATCCCCGTTTGGCATCAATCCACCCGATAATCGGAATCGAGGATTTGGATGGGCCGAAAGGGTTGGCAATGGGCGGCCGTCTCTTGGTAAGGTGTCGCGCTAATGAGTGATGATGTGGGCCAGTTGCAGGCGGCTTATGAGCGGCTGAAGATGCTTTATCAGGTCAGCAATGTCATCCATTCCACGCTCGATCCGCAGCAGGCGTTGCAGCTTATTTTGCAGGAGGCGGTGCGCTTGATGCGGGCTTCGAGCGGTTCGTTGGTTTTGATCAACCCGAATAACGGACTGCTGGAAATTCATGCCTCGGTCGGGCTGCCGCCCAATGCGGCGGACCTGAAATTGCGGGTGGGTCAGGGGATTACGGGATGGGTGGCGCGGGCCGGAAAAGCGGCTCGGGTAGGCGATGTGCAGAAGGACCCGCGTTACATCATGTTGCGGGGCGATTTGCGCTCGGAGCTGGCCGTGCCTTTGGAGGTGCAGGGAACGGTGCGCGGGGTGCTGAATGTGGATTCGCACAGCGAGAACGCGTTTAGCGAGGACGACCAGGGGTTGTTGGAGGAGTTGGCGGGGCAGGCGGCCAAGGTGATTCATAATACCTGGCTTTATGAGCAGTCGCGTCTTAAGGCCCGCCTCCTGGAAACATTGGTCAGCATCAGCCAGACGATTAACAGCGCGCTGAATGTGAACGAGGCCTTGCAGGTCATTACGCGTGAGGCTTGTATTTTGATGGATGCCCGCGCCTGCTCGTTGCTGATGCTGGATGAAACCGGACAATGGCTGGACCTGCGGGCCAGTTCGGGGGCGGGCGAGGCTTATACGAAAAAACCGCGCCTCAATGTGGATGAAAGTTTTTTGGGCGTGGTGGTGCGGCGCAAAAAGCCGATGCAGGTCGAGAGTGTGCAGACCTCGGCCCTCTACCAGAATATCGAGATAGCCCGGCGCGAGGGGTTTTTTTCTTTGTTAAGCGCGCCGCTCATTTTTGGCGGACAAACCATCGGCACGCTCAATGTTTATACCGGCCAAACCCGCAGTTTTTCCAACGAAGAAATTCATATTCTGACGACGCTGGCGGAATTGTCGGCCATCGCCATCGAGAAGGCGCGTCTTTACGAACGGGTGGTGGATGTCGAGGAGCAACTGCGTCAAAACGAGAAACTATCCGCGCTCGGGTTGCTCGCGGCGGAAGTAGCGCATGAAATCCGCAATCCGCTCACGGTCATGAAAATGCTTTATCATTCGCTGGGGCTTAATTTCGCCCCGGGCGACCCGCGAATCAAAGACGACGCGATTCTGCGCGAAAAAATGGAGCACCTGAATAAGATCGTCGAACAAATCCTCGATTTTGCGCGCGGCACGGAACCGAAATTGAGCGACGTGAATGTGAACCAGTTGCTGGATGATTTGGGGTTGTTGATCCGTCATAAATTGCGCAATCAACAGATTCAGTTTGTCCGGCGGCTCTCGCCGGATTTGCCGGCCATCATGGCGGACGGCGCTCACTTGGCGCAGGCTTTTTTGAACCTGACTCTCAATGCGGTCGAGGCTATGCCCAAGGGCGGAACCCTGACGCTCTTCACGCGGGCCTTTCGGCTGCCGCGCAACAGCCCCAAGCCAACGCATGTGCTGATCGAGTTTCGGGACACTGGACCCGGGATGCCCGAGGAGCAGCGGCGGCGGGCCTTCAGTTCATTGTTGAGCACCACCAAGCAAAAGGGGACAGGGTTGGGGCTGGCGATTGTGGGCCGGGTGGTCGAAACACATCGGGGAAAATTGAAAATCCGCTCTCACCCGGATAAAGGGACAACTATTAGCATTGTCTTGCCGGTATGAAGTCCGTCTGTTGATCCGTTGACCGGGCAAATTTCGCCGCCGGAGCGTCGCCGAAAATAACTTGATGACGTGCCACGCCCATTGCATAAAGGTCGTTATGAATCTGCCAAGGCTTCGTTTTTCCGCACTGTTTTTTTTAGCGTCCGGCGCGGCTGCCTTGGCGGCGGACTTGCGCGTCGGAATGGTTGGCCTGGATACTTCTCATGCGGTCGAATTTACCCGCCGGCTCAACGACACCAACGATCCTGATTTTATCCCGGGCGCTCGAGTTGTCGTCGCGGTCAAGGGCGGCAGTCCAGACATTCCCCAGAGTGTGCAGCATATCGAGGACTATACCGAGATTCTCCAGCAAAAATATGGGGTGAAATTAGTCGAGGACGTCGATCAACTGGTCAAGGATGTGGATGTCGTCATGATCGAGAGCCTCGATGGACGGCCTCATTTGGCGGAGGCGGTGCCGGTGATTAACGCGGGCAAGCCGCTCTTCGTCGATAAACCGGCCGCCGCCTCCTTGCGCGATGTCATTGAGATTTATCGCCTGGCCAAGCAGCACAATGTCCCCATCTTCAGCGGGTCATCGCTGCGCTATTATCCAAATTTGCAGAAGATGAAGGCGGCCAAAATCGGCGAACTCAGGGGCGCCAGTTCGTGCGGGCCGGCTGAATTGGAACCGCACCACGCCGATCTGTTCTGGTACGGCATTCATCCCGCCGAGGCGCTGTACACTATAATGGGGCCGGGCTGCGAAAGCGTGGTTTGCACTGTGACGCCGGACACCCACTTGGTCACCGGTGTCTGGGCTGGCGGGAAGGTCGGCACCTTGCGCGGCATTCGCAACGGCGCCGATCCTTATCGCGTCGAGGTTTTTGGCTCGAAAAAAGTTTTGGACGAACAATTGGCTGGCGGCTATACCCCGTTCCTGCGCGAAGTGGTGAAGTTTTTCCAAACCGGCGTCGCGCCTGTTCCCCCCGAGGAAACGATTGAAATCTACGCTTTCATGGAAGCGGCCGATGAAAGCAAACGCCAGGGCGGCTGCCCAGTAAAAATTTCCGACGTGATGGCCAAAAACAGCGCCGACGCGAAGTAAAGGCATGACCGCGCCCAGCCAATCTGCCGAGGATTACCTGGAGCGCATCCACGCCTTGATCGAGGAAAAGGGTTATGCCCGGGTGGTCGATATCGCTTCCTCGCTCGGGGTCAAACAAGCCTCTGTCACCCGCATGGTGCAAAAGCTGGCGAAAGTGGGCTTCCTCAATTACGAAAAATATCGCGGCCTCATCTTGACTGAAAAAGGCCACGCGGTGGCTTGTCGCATCCAAGAGCGCCATCAAACCCTGGCGCGATTTTTTTCCCTTTTCGGTTTGGACGAAGAAACGCAACGGCGGGATATCGAAGGAATCGAACACCATCTGAGCGCGGAGACAGTGGAAATTCTCTCCAGCCTCGCCCAATACTTCGAGAGACAGCCCGCGACGCTAAAAGCCTTTCTCAAGTCCCGCAAAGCCGCGAAGTAACCAAAGCAAAACTCCCACATCTTTTTCGTCCGGTATCCGCCGAGACGGCGATATCGTTGAGCCTGCGCCAATGGCGCAACGGTCCGCGTTTTTGGCCGATGCCGCTTGCCTTGCCGAAGGGGATGGTTTATTCATGCGGTATTACGCTTTTGGGTTTCAACTTCCACCAGTACGAGGCGTGGCGGAGCGCCGCAACGGGCGCGCTGCCGAGCGCGGTCCTAACTTTTAATCTCGTGGTGGTGCCAGCCTATGCGGCATTCATCGGGATTTTCATGTGGACGCATAAGGATAAATATCGATTGCCGCCCTTGCCATGACTCCGACCT
>DASRLE010000151.1:0-7982 GCA_035648615.1 Saccharimonadales bacterium (SeqCode)
GGTGTGATCAGCCGGCCAGCTCAACGTCACCTGATTGCCCGCCACCGAGAATGCCAGGTTCGTTGGAGTAGTGTTGACAGACGGCATGATACTAACCGGGGCGGCCAGACTGAAACCCGTGCCGCTGGCGGTGGCCAGTAACTGATATTGGCCCATGTCTCCAGCGGATACGTTCGTCAGATTCAAAGTTTGGCTTTGTGAACCAGAGACGATGGCCGTGCCGCCTGCCGTGCCGGTGCCGTCGGTGAGGTTGTTCGTTGAACCGCCGACAATCTTCTGCCACTGATAGGTCACGTTCTGGGCCGCTGCCACGGCGTTTCCGCTTAAGGTCAAATTAGTGCGATAAGACATGATATAAACGTCCGTGGGACTGTTGGTAAACTCGGGCCCGCCCGTCACATAAGACCAAGTCGTGCCGAGCAGGAGGTTGCCAATGAATGTCGGACCGATGCCGCCAGTAGCTCCACCGCTTCGGCTTTCGAGAAAAAATGCATCCACGTCGCTCATGACGGTGCCCATGGCAAACGAACTGATGTTATTGGTGGAGGGCGTCGGCCCGCCAAAGTCGGAGAGGGCAGGATTTATCCAGACGGTGTTGGTGTCTTTAATGGACCCACCGGTGGTAAAGGTGAAGCACCCCACAACAAAATTCGCCGTGTTATAAAGTGCTTTAACGCCGGAAGTGCCGGTGCCGCCGCTGGCGGCTGAACTATCCGCCGGACAAATATTGTCTCCCTGCCCTGCGACGGCTGGTTTATTGGTTTCTTCTCCATATGCAACGTAATTAGGACCCGTAAAGGTGTTGAACATAGCCGTCCAAGCGGTATAAGCCCCGCCGGACCCGGTGCCTTCAAATATATTGGTTTGTGATAGGAAACCAGCATACCGCCCGGCATTTGCCCCCGTGGCAGCATTAAAGTTACCCGTAACATCCAGCAGATAAGACACGTAAATAGTCGTTACACCGTTGGCTGGCCGGGGAATGTCCTGCGCAAACTTCAGCACCGCGCTGTTGCCCGCGTGGTTGGCACCAGTGTTCTGTGGAACATATGCGGTTATATTGATGTCGCCACCGGCGCCTGGAAAGCCGCTGGGGAGAATGGCCGCCAGATTTCCACTGGTGAACGCGGTTGCAGGGTTGTTCGTCACCAGGACGTCCGCGCCCCCCGTCTGCTGGAAAAGGAGGCCAAAACCGGAACTGCCGCCACCCCATTGCTCCACCACCGACCCATTGGTGAGATAATATCCGCTGGTGGCCAGATCTACTGCGCTCCCGTCCGTCGGGACCAAGCTTGAATATTCAGTGAACGGCTCGTATGTCGGCAGCCCATAGGCGGATATACAGGCGGCGCACGCCGCTAATAGAATTAATTTTTTCATAACCATGATAGATTTGCGGTTGTGGGTTTAAGATATTGTTTGCCTATAATATCGCCGATTTGCCTCCGCTCGGAAATCGCACATTCGGCGCAGCCTGGAGGAAAAGAGAGCAGGCTCAGGCCGGTTTATCACCCATTCGGCCTAAGACGGCGTTTCATGGCGGAGATATTGCACCACCGCCTCAGTGCGGGAGTTGACGTGCAACTTCTCGTAAATGTTGCGCAGGTGTGAGCGCACGGTATCGAATCCAATGCCGCACAAATTGGCAATTTCCTTGTTTTGATAGCCTTTGGCCAAGTGTCGCAATATGTCCAATTCCCGAGTGGTCAGGTTCTCCGGGACGTTGGTCGGACCGAGTTCATGAAAATATTTCACGACCAGGCGGGCGATCTGGCTGGACATGGCGGCGTTGCCCGCGTGAACGTCGCTGATCGCCTCCAGAAGTTTCGTCGGCGGCGTACGCTTGAGCAAATAGCCGTTGGCCCCGGCGCGCAGCGCTCGATACAGATTCTCCTCATCCTCATAGACGGTGAACATGAGAATCTTCCCCGTCGGAACCAGTCTCTTCAGTTCCGGGATGCACTCGATGCCGGAGACCCCTGGCAGGTTGATGTCAAGCAAAATCACATCGGGATGGCTGGAGGGAATTTTGCGCAAAGCCTCCTTGACGTCACCATGGGCACCCATGCAACGAAAGCCCTCGCTGCCGTCAATCAGGGCGCTGAGACTCTGGCGAACCCGGGCATCGTCTTCCACTATGGAAACTTTAATGCAATCAACACTCACCATAAATACAAACGTGTTTGCATACGGTAATCTAAGGCGATGGCACGCTTTTGAACATAGGCAATATGAGTGATTCGGGCCGGATGATTCACCTTTTGAGCCGCAATTTCAGCCGAACAGTCGTGCCTCCCCCGGCAATGCTGGTTAGTTCGAATGCCCCGCCGATTTCCTCCATGCGCTTTTTCATGTTGCTCAGTCCGTTGCCGAATTGCTCACCCTGCGTCATCGCGAACCCCTTGCCGTTGTCCTCAATGCAAAGTTGCAGCTCGCCATCAACGAGTTTCCACCTGACCCAGATTTCGGTTGCGCCTGAGTGCCGCGCGGCGTTGTTCAAGGCCTCCTTGGCCGTCAGGAAAAGATGATGGCGCGCCTCCGCGGTCAAGGATTGATCGGGCCATTCCTCCGGGCTGTCGAACCGGCAACGCATTGGCGTCCCGGCAAAGAATTTCTCGGCATGTTGAAAAATATAACCCGTGACCATGGGGAGGCTGTCGTTGCGCGGGTTGACCGCCCAGACAATTTCATCCATGGCCTGCACCAAATCACGGGCGGTCTGCGAAATCTGGGCGGTGTAAAGGTTCACCTTGGGCGGGTCGTTGGCCTTCCGTTGGGCCAGTTCGCTCAGTAAAGTGATCTGAGTCAGGGTGGCGCCCAAATCGTCGTGAATGTCGCGCGAGATACGCGTGCGTTCTTTTTCCAGCGAATGCTGCATCTCCAGCAATGCCAGTTTCTGCCGCATTTTCTGCACGAAGATGAATCGTGCGATTGTTCCGACGACCCCCACCAGCACCGTGACCGCCAAGCCCTGGAACAACCACGTTTGCCAGAAATGAGGCCGCAAATAAAACGCCAGGCTCGCACCGGTCTCATTCCATACCCCATCGCCATTGCATGCCATCACACGGAACCGGTAATGGCCGGGATAAAGATTATTGTATTTTGCCGTCCGCTTAGCGTCCGGGGCGCTCCAATCGGAGTCCACCCCTTCCAATTGATAGCGGAAACGGCATTTGTCCGGATTGGCGAAGCTCAACGCTGCGAACGAAAATTCCATCTCGCCCCGCCCCGGTGGGAATCGGGGAGGAAAACCCGCTGGCGCCACTCCAGGCACCGGCCAAACCGGCTTGGAATCGGCCTTCACTTCTTCGATGTAAACCGGCGGGGCAGTGCGATTTATTTCCGCGAACTTTGGATCTATCACCGCCAGCCCCTTGGTCGTAGTGAACAATAACCTGCCGTCGCGCGCCTTCCAGGCGGACGGTTTTGCGACATTGCCGCCCACCGTGCTTTGCAGGCCGTCAGAGCGCCGGTAGGCGATGGCCACCAGCGGACGTTGCGGATTCTGATCCAGCGCGTCAAAATCCTTCTTTAACACCCTGAAAATGCCGTCGTCCGTGCTCAGCCAAAGCGAGCCTGAACCGTCGTCCAACAGTTCAAAAATCTCGTTGCCCGGCAACCCCTCTTTTTGGCTGTAGGCGAAGAATTTCCCGGCGCGATAACGAAAAATTCCCTGCCGAGGAGTGCCGATCCAAAGATTCCCCTCCTCGTCTGCCAGCAGCGCATCCACCGGCCCCTGCGGCGCGTTGCGCTCGGAAGAAAACGTGGTGAAATCTCCGTCCGCCCATCGCCCCAGTCCTTTGTCGGTTCCGACCCAGATGGCGCCTTGCGCATCCTCTCCGATGGCATAAATGATGGAGCTTAGAACATTATATTTGACTCCATGGTTGACGATTTTTCTGGCCGTCATGGAATACAGGCCGCCGGCGGTGCCAATCCAAAGGCGCCCCGTGCGGTCCTCGTGCAGGACCTTCACCGCCACGCGAGGCAAGCCTTGCTTCCAGGTGAAACTGGAGATGCGTCCATCTTTTATCTGCCTGATTCCGCCGTCAAAGTCCAGCCCCACCCAAAGACTCCCGTCCGCACCCTGGGAAAGGGCCAGCACAAGGTCGTCCATGGCGCTGTTGGTCGTGGCGTAAACCCGCACACGCCCGCCGGATAATTGGTCCAAGCCGCCGCCCCAAGTGCCCAGCCAGAGGCTGCCATCGCGGTCCTGCAGGACAGACATGACATTGTTCAGACTCAGTCCTCGAGTCACGTCGAAGACAAATATTCGCTGGCGTTTCAGCCGGACCAATCCCTCGCGGGAACCGGCCCAGATGTTTCCCTCCCGGTCCTCCAGCAACGCGTTGATTTGGTCAAAAGGAATGCCGGCGTTATTAACTTCCATGTGAAACTGCTCCTGATAGAAACGGTTCAGCCCGCCATAAGCGCCCACCCAAAGGTTGCCGCTGCTGTCGGCGCAAAGGGCGGAAACATAGTTGCGGGAAAGATTGTCCGGGAGATCATACGCGACAAATCGCTGGCCATCGTATTTGGCCAGCCCGCGATCGAAAGAAATCCACAGTTCGCCATTGGTGTCCTGGCATAGTGAACGAACTGACATCTGCGGTAATCCGTTGTTGGTGGTAAACTGTTCCATCGTGCCGTTCCGAAAACAATTCAAGCCTTGCGGAGTCGCAATCCAGAGCGCGCCCTCCCGGTCCTCAAACAGGAAGCGGATTGTGTTGACGCGCAATCCATTTACCGTCGTGTAATTAGTGAATGCCCGGTTCTCATAATGGCTCAATCCCGTGGTCGTGCCGATCCATATGGCGCCTTGCTTGGTTTGACAGATGGCAGTCACGACGTTCCCGACCAGGCCGTTGTTGGCATCCAGCCGCGAAAACACGCCGTCTTTGCCGATGACCAATCCGTTTTCGGTGCCGGCATACAGACTGCCGTCGCGGCCGGCGCACAATGCCGTGATGAAATTTCGCGTCAGCGCCGAAGTGTTGTTGACATTGTAAATGGTGAACTGCATCCCGTCGAATCGCGCCAGCCCATCATGCGTTCCCACCCACAGGTAGCCATCGGGTGTTTGGGCCAGCGACTGAACCCTGCTGCTGGGCAATCCATCCTCCGATTGCCAGACTTGAGAGGCATATTGCGCCGAGGTCGCGCTCCAGGCCGGCGAATCGCTGCGGTTATGCACAGAATCATTTGCCGCGAACCCAATATCGCGGGCCAGCAGCAGAAGGCAAGCCAGCAAAACTTCCATTACCACCGACTGACACGCTAATCCTGGCCGTGATGAACAATTGGAAACCATGAATAAATCTGCGAAAAGCATGACGCAAACCACCCCGAAAGTCCATCGTGGAGCACTTTTGCCCTCTCCATGCGAAACGCCCTGCAATCGCGTACGGTCTTCAAAATGCCAACGACACCCGCCGCGATTGAAAATAGTGAATCTGAGACTAAGGTTCGCTTCTCTTCACCCGCTCCAACCTCGTTATTCATATTGAACATCAATGAGTTGTGAAATATCGACATCTGAAAAGCTCACAAAGTAAGAATAAAAGTAAGAATGGAGACCTCTCTTTTCATGCAGAAGATCACCCGAACTGGCCTTTTTTCAGCCAGTTCCCGCGCGATTGGCGACGAATGAAGGTGAGAATACGATGTCTTTAAAGCTGCATTAGCAGTCGAAACCGGCCACCATTGGCAAATGGGCCATTTTTGCTTGTCTTAACGGTGAGGGCGCATAACATCCGCGCGGATTTCCTTTCGTGAATCTGGGAGGATTTCCTCTCCGGGAAAATTGTTGTTATGACACTGACCGATGCCAGTGAGCAGGGACTGACGGCTTCCTCCACCGGCAAGGGCCAACTTGTCGATGGCCAAGTGGTTCGCGTCCGCACACGAACGTACCTGGTCGAATCTGTCCTGCCGTCCGCCGGAATAGGCACCCAAGTCCGCCTGGCCTGCTTGGTGTTGTGCTGCGCGGAAATCACTGAACTAAGAGGTTAATATGTTCTCGATGAGTTGGGAGGGGGCGGAAGCCTTTCCGACAAAAGCGTGAAGCGGAATCGTGGTGGCGGCCATGAATTCGAGCCAAACGCGCTTCAATCGCTTTGCAATCGTTCACATGGTAACGGAGTTAGCGGACGTGTAAATCGAGCCGCACGGGTGATCGCCCTCGGTCGCTGCCAGCAATTTGATCCCATGCGCAGTAGAAGCAACGGAAGTCCAAAACCTGGAGGTCGCCCAGTTGACGCCCGGGACATGTGCCGTCCACAACTCAAAACTGAAATTCTTACGGCGAGACCCCCAGGCGATAAAACCGTTGTGGGCCGTTCGCGACGGAGTCGGTGGCGGTGAGGGTGGATGCGGTGGCGGGGAGGGTAGTTCAGCACCGTTCGGAGAAATTCAAACATGCCACCAAAGTTTGCCCGCAAATCCCTGCCAATCAATCATTTCAATTCTCGACCTAATTTCTGCCACCCACAATAGGCAAATCCACGCCCTAATCCTCGCCTAATTTTCCCGTTTTCATAAAAAAACGAGGGAATATCCACTTTTGGCGTTGACAAATACATATAGATATTCTATATGTCATGGCCATGTCTGCGCGACTGCCCTTACAGCACAAGACGCCTTTCGTCTTGGACCCGCGGCCTTTGCTGGAGGCCACCAGCCCCCATGCCGGTCTGTTGGGCGTTTCCCGCGCCTATCGTTCCCTGGGCCTGCCCGGCCTCATCGCCGCCAATCTCTCCCTGCGCAAACGCCAACGCGGCTTCTCCGAGGCCCAGATCATCGAATCTATCAGCCTGCTCCAAGCCGTGGGAGGGGAATGCCCCGAGGACATCAAACTTCTGACACAGGATGACTGTTTGGAGCGCGGCTTGGGTTATGGTCCGCCCAAAGCGACGGCCGTGCGGGAATTTCTAGAACTCTTCCACGACCAGAAACTGGAGCAGCAGCGGCCGAGGCGGGAAGTGCAAAAGAGCTTTATTTTTCCTCCCAGCGAGCCGGTCAACGGGTTGCAAAGAGTGCAAAGCGGGCTGGTCCGGCGTATTGCCAAGCTGTATGAAAAGCAAGGACAGGCGCAGCGCATAGCCACGGTGGATCAGGACGCCACCATCATCGAAAGCCATAAGCAAGCGGCCTACTGCCATTATGACGAGGGCCGGGGCTATCAGCCCATGGTGGCCGTGTGGGCGGAAGCCGACCTGGTGCTGGCCGATGAATTTCGGGATGGCAACGTGCCGGCCAAGCAGGAGCCTTTGACGTGCGCCAGGCTGGCCTTTGCGGCGCTGCCCGAAAGCGTGACCCGGCGGTATTTCCGGGGCGATTCGGCCTGCCATGAAAACCAGTTGTTGGATTGGCTCAAGCATCCGGATCGGGCCAAGGAACCGGGCGGGCGGATTGGCTTCGCCCTCAGCGCCGTGTTGAGCGAACCCTTGGCCGCCGCCCTGCGCCAGATCACCGACAAGGACTGGAAGACGTTTGACCAAGAGGATGACGGCACATTGCGCCAGTGGACGGAGGTGGCCTTAGTGCCTGGGGACAAGTATGAGAGCAAGGAGAGCCAGCCTCTGAGATATGTGGGGCTGCGTTTGCTCAAGCGCCAAGGAGTCTTATTTGGGGACGGCACCGACCGGCATTTTCACGCGGTCATCACCAATGAGAAGACCGACGGCGGACGCTTAATCACCTGGCATCGGGAGAAGGCGGGCACGGTGGAGCACACCCACGACGAAGTGAAGAATGAATTAGGCGGGGGACACCTGCCCAGCCAGCGCTTCGGAGTCAACTCGGCCTGGTTCAAGCTCTCGCTGGTGACCTATAATATCATTAGTGCGATGAAGGGGCTATGTCTGGAGGAACCGGAGCGGACGGCGCGCCTGAAACGATTTCGCTTGTTGGTCATTCATGTGGCTGGGCGGATGAACCGCAACGATTGCGTGATGGGTTTGCGGCTATGCAACAATACC
>DASRLE010000152.1:0-3910 GCA_035648615.1 Saccharimonadales bacterium (SeqCode)
GGGCTAAGTCCTTCCTCAATGTGCCGCTCCGTGGCCTCCACCACCACAATCGCGTCATCCACCACCAGCCCGATGGCCAGCACCAATCCCAGCAGCGACAGTGTGTTCAGCGAAAAACCGAACAGCGGAAAAAATGCAAACGTGCCGATAAGAGATACCGGCACCGCCAGCAACGGGATGATTGACGCTCTCCAGCCTTGCAGGAAAATAAACACAACGAGGATCACCAAAGTCAGCGCGATGCCCAGGCTCCACTTGATTTCCCGCATGCCTTCCGAGACGGCGCGCGTGGTGTCCAGCGAAACGCCATATTCCAAGTCCGCCGGGAACCGGGTCTTTAGCACATCCATGAGTCTTCTCACGTTATTGGCCGCGTCGATCGCGTTGGAGCCGGGCAATTGATAGATGGCCATCACCGCCGCGGGTTTCCCGTTCAGTTTGCCCACGAGGCTGTACGTTTGCGCCCCAAGTTCGATCCGCGCCACGTCCTTCAGCCGCACCGTCGAGCCGTCGGTATTCTCGCGCACGATGATGTCTCCAAATTCCTTCTCCGTCACCAGCCGGCTTTGCGCCGTGATGGTGTAAGTGAACTCCTGTCCGCTGGGTGTCGGCGGGCCGCCCACCTGTCCGGCGGGGTTCACGGTGTTCTGCGCGTTGATGGCGTTGACAAGGTCGCTGACCGTTAAATTCAGTTTCGCAAGCTGGTCTGGTTTTACCCAAAACCGCATCGCGTACTGCCCCGCTCCGAAGACTGTCACGGTGGAAATTCCCTTTAATTGCGTGACCTGGTCCACCAGGTTGATGTACGCGTAATTCGCCAGAAAGGTTGAATTGTGCGTGCCTTTTGGCGATGTCAGCGCCACCAGCATCAGTGGAGTCGTGGGTGATTTTATCAGGGTGATCCCCAAATTGCGGACATCGGCGGGCAACTGCGGTTCCGCCTGGTTTTCCCGAAGCTGCGCGAGAACCTGGTCAATGTTCGGGTCCGTTTTGACATCAAAGTTCACGCCCATCCGCATCACGCCGTTGTTCGCGCTGACGGAATACATGTAATTCATGTTGTCCACGCCGCTCATTTGCTCTTCGATGGGTGTGGCGACAGATTGCGCGACCGTTTGCGCGTCCGCCCCGACGTAGGTCGTCTGGATGCGGATTTCCGGGGGAACAATGTTCGGATACTGCGCCACCGGCAGACTCAACATCGTCACCAGTCCCACCACCACCTGCAAAATGGCAAGGACCATGGCGACGATGGGCCGGTTGATGAAAAAGCGGTACATTACAAAAACGAGGGTTGGTTTATTCCTTGGTGATTGGCGGCGCCCCATTGGTCGCGCCCGCCGTTTGATACGGTTGCGGATCCACCACTGTTCCCTCCTTGGCCTTCTGCGCGCCCTCGGCCACGACTCGATCGTTCGCCTCAAGGCCTTTATTGATCAGCCAATCATTGCCCATCTGTTCCCCCACCTCGACCGGCTTAAGATGGGCCTTGTTCTGTGCGTCAATAACAACGACCTGGTAGGCGCCCTGCAATTCCGTCACCGCGCGTTGGGGCAGCAGCATTGCTCCGTGGCGCGTTTCAATCTTCGCCCGCACCTGCGCGTATTGACCCGGGCGCAGAACAAAATCGGGGTTCGGGAACACGCCTGCAATTTGGAGCGTGCCTGTATTGACATCAATCTGCCGGCTGGTGAAAAGCCATTTGCCCATCACGGGGTAAGTCAAGCCATCGGAAAGAATCAGTTGTAATTCCATTTCGGACCGGTACGCGCCCCGTTCCGCGGCATTGGTGAATTGGCGGCAAAAGGCCAGATAAGATTGCTCGCTGATGCTGAAATAGACCCGTATTGGATCAACGGTCGATACTGTCGCAAGCACCGCGCTGCCCGGTCCAACCAGGTCGCCGATCTGCGCCTGGGCGGTGCCAGCGATGCCGTCAATGGGCGAAATAATTTTGCAGAACTCAAGGTTCAGCGTGGCGCTTTCCGCGGCCGCCTTGTCGGATTGGATCGCCGCCTTCGCTGCGAGGCTGGCTTGGATGGCATTGTCCAATGTTTCCTGGCTTATGGCCTGTTCGCGCGCCAGCGGCGTGTAACGTTTGACATCCAACTCCGTCTTGCCGGACTGCGCCTCGTCCTGGGCCTGTTTGGCGAGCGCCTGATCCAGCGCCGCTTGGAACGGACGCGGATCGATCTCAAAAAGCAGGTCTCCTTTTTTTACCGCGCCGCCCTCCATGTAGTCCTGCTTGATGAGGTAGCCGCTAACTTGCGCGCGGATTTGGGCATTGGGATAGCCATCGAGCGTGCCGATCCATTGCTGATAAATAGGCACATCATGGGGAGTGACCGTTATCACCCGCACCTGTAGAGGCGGCGGCGTTGGCGCCGGCTTTTCTTCACAACTGGAAAATGACAGCGCCAGCGCCGCCGCTAATGTGACTCTTAAACCGCGATTCATTTCAGAACAGTAGCAGTCACGGCCAATTCTTCCAGTTTGTTCCGCTGAGAATTCGTGGCTTTCAAAATAGAACAAAAAAGAACCCGCGCAAATCCGGGGATTTGCGCGGGCTTGAATTCACGCGGGTTGGAAGCATTGCCTCCAATTATCCGCGCAAGACAGGATTACTTTCCAATGCCTTGATAAGCTTCCAGTTCGGTTGCGCTGGTGCCGGCGTAGGCGTCACAGTCGCAGACGATTCCGCCGATGTGCAAGGTCGAAGAACACTGCCAATACGTCCAGTTGTTCCGGGTGCCCGGAGAAACGAAGTTGCAACTGTCGCAGCAGGTCCACGGATTGCCGGTGGAATAACCTTCGCCGTTGTAATTCGCAACCCATGCGGAGAGGGTGCAGGAAGTGGCAAGATCGCACATTCCAGAGCCGGCGCTTGAATAGACCACCGGACGATTGAAGACGGTCGTCTTGCCCTTGACGTCCGAACCCCAGTCGTTGAAGAAGCTGGTGTAGCTTTCGCCGTTCAATGTGCCGGAATAGCGCTCAAAATCGACCATTGAATCGAGGCTCTTGCTGTCGTTATTGATATTCGGGCTGGCGAAGTTCCAGAAGTAGCTGGCTTCCTGGGCGGGAGTGTTGTAGCGGGGGTGGCTGAAGTGATAAGCACCCATGAGAACTCCAGCAGCCTTGCCGCTGGTCATGTTGGTGTGATAATGCGATTGTTCGCTGAAGAGATACCCTTCGGTGGCCTTGGCAAAGGCCCATTTGACACCGCTGTTATGAACGGATGTCCAGTTGACCGTGCCTTGATAGTCGGAAACATCGATTCCGAGAACCTGGGATGCCTGTGAGGAGGTTGCCAGACAGCCTGCCGCGAGGACAGTTGTCATGATGATTACGTTTTGCTTTTTCATATATACTAACTTGTCTTTCTTGTTTTGTTTTTGAACGTTAATGTTTGAGGAGTTGTTCGATGGAAATTGCTGTTTTATGATTAATGGAAATCAAGGCAGACATGATTATTCTTTAGCAAGCTTCGGCTTTTTAGCATGTGTTGTTCGTTGGGTCTGGGTGATTTTCCCTAAAGTGTTAGGGAAACACAATAAGGGATTGGCTGATTTTAATATAGGGGTTTTATTTAAAAATGCACGGTACGCGGACGTGATCTCCATTTAGGATTGGCCCAATGCCGCATGTCAAAACGGGTCTTTCATAAGTGCATATCCGATTCATTCTCAAAAAGTTAACAGCGTTGCCAGCGTCTGTATATGACACAACTGTGTCATACGGATCGGAGACGTATTCAGTGCCTGAATTTGGAGCATTTTGCTTCCGTGAGGAAAAGACTTTCAAAACAAAAAGAATCGGCGGCATACTCAACTTCAATCTCGGATGAAATTGATATTGCTTGCGCTTGTTGCTTCCATGATCACGACTATTGCCACAGCGAACGCCGCTC
>DASRLE010000153.1:0-13611 GCA_035648615.1 Saccharimonadales bacterium (SeqCode)
CACCCGGAGTTCCCGTTCCACAATGGGAAGAAAGGTCATGGGACCGAATTGTTCGCTTTTGGCGGGCGGCTGCCAAGGCGAATTCCTTTCTTTTCCTAATCTTAATCCTAATCGTAATCATAATCTCTTTCTGAAGGGATAAGAATAGATTAAGATTAAGATTAGGAGCGGAGAAGCGCAGTTTTTCCCGAGGCAATGGCAATGGTTTTGGTCGTCACTTTTCTGGTTTAGCGCCAGCTCCGGCGAGAATCGCTCCCATGTCACGCGCGCCGTGGAGGACGCGCACAATCTCAATAATGCGCTTCTCGCACCGATAGATAATGAGGTAATTTCGCACTGGCCAAAAGCGGAGCGGTTCTGCGGCCAGATCATGGCGGGGGTGACCCATGCCGGGCATTTGGACCAGTTTGTAAAACGCAGCAAAAATTTCGTCCCGAATCTGGTCAGCCGCATCTGGATTTTGAAACTCGATTGCGTAGTAGTCCCAAATCTCGTCTAAATCTACGCGGGCGGCGGGGGCGATTAAAAAATCGCTCATCCTTTGCTCTTGCGGAACTGTGCGCTCTTTCGTTTCATTTGCGCATGCGCGTCAGCGCCCGGAATTCCTTCGCCCCGGTCAAGCTGAGTGAGGCCGAGGTGAATTTTTTTCCGTACTTCATTAAGGTGCAACTCACGCAAACGATCATGGTCGTCCAAGAGCCGCAATCCCTCTCGGATGACTTCGCTGGCGGACTGATAAAGACCGCTCTCAACTTTTTGCGCAACGAGCTTTTCCAATGCCGGCGTCAAAGACACATTCATAATTTGCTCTCAGCCCACTTTATTTATCTATAGTGCCCGCAATAACGGAAAATGTCCAACTTTGTTATGAAGCCATTGACGCTCAGAGAAAGTGATGAGAAATGGGGATGCTTCTCTTTTTAAACCTGCTATAGTATGGCGTTGGTGAAAAAGTCCCAATTCCATCCCGCGCTGGCGCGCTGGTTTAAAGAAAAATTTCACTCGCCCACTGAGCCGCAACGGTTGGGCTGGCCGGCCATTCAAAGCGGCCAGCACACCCTGATCGCCGCTCCCACCGGCGCTGGGAAAACGCTGGCGGCATTCCTGGCCGCTCTGGATAATTTATTCCTCCTCGGGCTGGATGGGAAACTCGAGGACAAAACCTATGTCGTCTATGTCTCGCCACTCAAGGCTTTGAGCAACGACATCCATAAAAATCTCGAAGAACCGCTGGCGGAAATTCGCGCCGCCCTCCAAGCCGCCGAGGGCAGGGACATCGTCGTTCGTTCAGCCGTCCGCACGGGCGACACGCCGGCGTCGGCTCGCCGCGCCATGCTAAAAACACCGCCGCATATTTTAGTCACGACTCCGGAATCGCTCTACCTGCTGCTGACGTCGCAATCCGGCCGCAAGATGCTGGCCACGGTGCGCACGCTGATTGTGGACGAGATTCATGCGGTCGTGGGCAACCGGCGTGGCTCGCACTTGGCCCTTACGATGGAGCGGCTGGCTGCGCTGGTGGAAACGCCCCTGCAGCGCATTGGTCTTTCGGCCACCCAAAAGCCGATGGCGGAGGTCGCCTGCTTTCTGGTCGGGACGCGGAACTTGGACAAAGCGGGCGCGCCGCGCTGTTTGATTGTTGACAGCGGGCATCGCCGTGAAATGGATTTGGCCATTGAACTGCCCGGTTCGCCGCTCGAGGCGGTCATGTCCAACGAAGTGTGGACCGAGGTGTATCAGCGCTTGGCCGGGTTGATCCAGGCCCATCGCACCACGCTTGTATTTGTCAATACTCGCCGTTTGGCGGAGCGGGTGACGCATCATTTGGCGGATTTATTGGGAGAGGACAAGGTCGCTTCCCATCACGGCAGTCTTTCGGCCAAACTCCGTCTCGAAGCGGAGAACCGCCTGAAACGCGGCGAACTTAAGGCGCTGGTCGCGACGGCGTCCCTTGAATTGGGCATCGATATCGGCGCGGTGCAACTGGTTTGCCAGTTAGGCCCGACCCGCTCCATTGCCACATGTTTGCAGCGGGTGGGGCGCGCCGAACATAGCCGAATGGGTTTGCCCAAGGGCCGTTTGTTCCCGCTGACGCGCGACGAATTGATCGAGTGCCTGGCGACTTTGCGCTGCATCAAAGCGGGCGAGCTGGATCAATTGCATATTCCAGAAAAACCGCTCGACGTACTGGCCCAGCAAATAGTGGCCTGCGCCGCCTGCGAGGATTGGGAGGAGGACAAGCTTTTCGAGCTGGCGCGCGGGGCTTTTCCATATCGCAACCTGACGGCGGGAGAATTTCAGGAAATCGTGCGAATGCTGGCCGATGGCTTCAGCACCAAGCGCGGACGCCGCGCGGCCTTGATTCACTACGACGCCGTCAACCGCCGGTTGCGCGGACGCCGGGGATCTCGTCTGCTGGCCCTGACCTCCGGCGGCGCGATTGCGGATAACTCGGATTACCGCGTCATTCTGCAGCCCAGCGAGACGTTCATCGGGACTGTCAACGAAGATTTTGCGGTGGAGAGCCTGGCGGGGGATATTTTTCAACTCGGCAACGCGTCCTGGAAAATCATCCAGGTGGTCGCAGGCGCAGTGCGGGTCGAGGATGCCCACGGCCAGCCGCCCGGCATTCCTTTTTGGCTGGGAGAGGCGCCGGCCCGCACCACCGAGCTGTCGCGCGCGGTCTCGGAATTGCGCGAGCAGGCGGAGGCTCGAATGGCGGGCGCCTTGATGGAATGGCTCTCGACCGACAATGGCCTTTCGTCGCAGGCGGCGCGGCAATTGAGCGATTATTTCGAGGCCACTTATAAAGTGCTCGGCGTGCTGCCTTCGCAAAAGACATTGCTGATGGAGCGGTTTTTCGATGAATCGGGAGGGATGCAATTGGTCATCCATTCGCCATTCGGCGCGCGGGTCAATCGGGCCTGGGGTCTGGCTTTGCGCAAGCGCTTTTGCCGCTCGTTCAACTTCGAACTGCAGAGCGCGGCCAGCGACGACGCCATCGTTCTTTCGCTGGGGACGCAGCATTCGTTCCCGCTCGACGAGGTGTTTCATTATTTGCGGAGTGGGACGGTGCGGGCCTTGCTGGTGCAGGCCTTGCTGGACGCGCCGATGTTCGGCATCCGCTGGCGCTGGAATGCCAGCCGCGCCCTGGCCTTGCCGCGCTATCGCAAAGGGCACAAAGTTCCCGCGCCGTTGCTGCGGATGGAATCGGAAAATTTGCTCGCGGCGGTTTTTCCCGATCAGTTGGCCTGCCTGGAAAACATCGTCGGGGACCGGGAAGTGCCAGACCATCCGTTGGTGCGCCAAACCGTCGAAGATTGCTTGACAGAAGCCATGGACATCGACGGCTTGGAAGCGCTATTGCGCCGGATCGAAAACGGCGAAGTGCGCTGCATCGCGCGGGATTTGCCGGAACCCTCGCCTCTGGCCAGCGAAATCCTCAACGCGCGGCCCTATAGTTTTCTGGACAACGCGCCGCTGGAAGAGCGCCGCACCCAGGCGGTTTACACGCGCCGTTCGGGGGAGCCGGCCGGAGAGGGCGGGCTCGGCATTCTTGACAGTGCAGCCATCGAGCGCGTTTGCCGGGAGGCGTGGCCGCAGGCGGGGAACGCCGATGAATTGCACGAGGCGTTGCTGCTGACCGGTTTAATGACACGCGAGGAAGCTCTCCGTTGCGCGCCGGATGCCTCGCTCCTGCTCTCTAACCTGGCCGCCGAAAAGCGGGCGGGACAGGTGCAGTCGCGCTGGGTCGCGGCCGAGCGATTGCCTCTGGTGTGGACTGTCTATCCCGGCGCACGGGTCGAACCAACCATTTTGCCTCCGGAATTTGAAAGGCAGAAGAAATGGGAAAGACCTGCTGCGTTGCGCGAATTGGTGCGCGGGCGCATCGAAGTCCTTGGTCCGGTGACTACTTCCGTGCTGGCAGATTTTTTTCAACTGCCAGCGACAGAAATCGAACAAGCTTTGCTCGCGCTCGAAGCGGAAGGATTTGTTTTGCGCGGGAAATTTCGGCCGGACGCCACCGAAATGGAATGGTGCGACCGGCGGCTGCTGGCCCGCATCCACCGCTTGACCATCCATCGGTTGCGCGAGGAAATTCAGCCGGTGCCTATTTCGGGCTTGCAGCGCTTCCTTCTCATTTGGCAGAAAGTGGCCGCAGAGCATCGCGCGGAAGGGCCGGAGGGCGTCGAGGCGGCGCTGAATCTATTTGACGGTTACGAACTGTCGGCGGGGGCATGGGAACCGGCGGTGCTGGTCACGCGAGTGAAGGACTATGACCCGGCGTGGCTGGACCAGTTATGTTTGACAGGGCGGCTGGGCTGGGGACGCCTTTCGCTCCCCCAGAATGGCAAAGCGCGTTTGGCCGGCCCGTTGCGTTCCAGCCCGATTGCCCTCTTTGAACGGGAAAATCTGCCCCATTGGCTGGAGCTTTCCGGCCTGCGGCCTCCGCAACAATTGACGCCTGAAACCGGGATGGTTTGGCAGACTTTGTTAGCCGGGGGCGCGCTATTTTTCGGCGAGATTGCCCGGCGCACCGGCTTGCTCAAGTCCCGGACGGAGCAATGCCTGGCCGAACTGGCTGCCATGGGTTGCGTCACGGCGGATAGTTTCGCGGGGCTGCGCGGCTTGCTGGTTCCTTCGGACAAACGGGCGTCGTTCGGCGATTTGGAGCGCAAACGGCGGCGGCGATTGGTGCGAACGATTGAATTTGCGGGGCGATGGTCGTTGTTGCGTCCTCCGCCCCCGGCCGAGGGAGCGCCGGTGGACGAAGTGGCGCGCGAGAAAGCAGTCGAAGTTTTTGCGCATGTTCTACTGCGGCGTTATGGGGTGGTTTTCCGGCGATTGCTGGAGCGCGAATCGTTGAAAGTTTCGTGGTTTGAATTGGGCCGGGTGTATCGGCGGCTGGAAGCGCGCGGAGAAATTCGCGGCGGATATTTTGTCAGCGGCGTCAGCGACGAGCAGTTTGCTCTGCCCGAGGCGATTGGGCTTTTGCGCTCGGTGCGCAAGGAAAAAGCAGCAAACGAATTGATCGTGTTGAGCGCGGCTGACCCGTTGAACCTGGTTGGAATTTTGACGCCGGGCGCGCGCATCACCTCCATCCGCGCCAACCGGATTTTGTTGCGCGATGGCGCGCCCATTGCCGCCCTGGAAGGCGGACGAATTGTCAAATTGGCCGAAAGCGAAGGAACGCCGGAGCACGAGATCGAGCAGCGCCTAAAGGTGTCGCGATTGCCCGCCGCCCTGCGATTGCATTACGGATGATTAGGTCAGAAGCAGGCGCGGATCAGGATAAACTCTCATTGAATTCTTTCAGAATCTGGTTTCCGAGTTCGCGCGTATATCCCTCTGCTTTGACATTGCCCAAAAAGTCCGGCTTCACCGTCTTGGGTTGCATGACTTTGGTAAATATCCCGATGACGTGGCCGCGGTGCGTCACCTGAACGGTATCGCCGCGACTGAGGCGGGATTGAAGTTGCCCGAACCGTTGTTGGAATTCACGGGCGCTTACTTTTTTCATGTAAAACATTTTGTATAACAGCGAGGGATTGTCAACCGCTCGGTTTTGGCCAGCCGATTTTCTTTGATTAGGGTTGAAGATTTCGCGGTTCCCCGTAAAATCGGCCCGATTTTCAGTTCCCAGTTCTTAAGCCGCAAAATGGATGGACAAATGAATAATTGTGTTCGTTGGCCAGAAAAAAGCCTGCCGGTATGGGCAGTCTTGCTGGCCAGCGGCTTCATTTGTCTTCCCCTGGAAGCTTCTGAAGGGGCCTTCGGCGTTATCTTGCCGTCCCATTTTTACCAAACGACGGGTTTTTTTGTTTTGTGCGCCGGGCTGCTGGCATTGCTGGCCATCGGCGGCTGGCGGTGGGCGCAACGCTGGCGCGCTCGCGCGTTGCAAGAGCGCGACGCGGAAGTTTTCAAATTGGTTGATCAGTGGACCAAGAGCTTGCAGCAGGAAGTGGCGGAACGCAAAGATGCGCAACGCGCCTTGCAGGACAGCCAGGAGCTGATCATGCGCCAGGAGCGGCTGGCGGCGGTCGGCCAGTTGGCGGCGGGCCTCGCCCACGAATTCAACAACATTCTCACCATCATCCAGGGGCACGCCTCCTTGCTGCTGGATAACCCGGCGCTGGACGAGGACGCCATCAATTCTGTCACACATATTTCCGATGGAGTGGAACGAACCGCCAAGTTGATCAAGCAAATGCTCGCTTTCAGCCGCAAACAAGTCATGCAGCGCCGCGTCCTCCATATCAAAGAGACGATGGAAGCGATCACCGATATGCTCGGGCAGTTGCTGGGCGAGCACGTCGTTTTGCGTTTCGAGATGGGGCCGCGGCTGCCGCCCATTATGGCCGATCCCGAGATGCTCCAGCAAATCATCGTCAATTTGGTGGTCAATGCGCGCGATGCCATGAGCAGCGGCGGCCAGTTGACGATCTGCGCCTCGGATGTCAAATTTACGGCGGCGGAGCTGGCGGGGAAGCCGGATCGACGGGCCGGTCACTTCCTGCAACTGAGCGTGTCGGACACGGGAGCGGGGATGGATACGGCGATTATCAATCATTTGTTTGAGCCTTTTTTTACGACCAAGGACATTGGCAAAGGTTGCGGCTTGGGGTTGGCCACGGTTTATGGTATGGTGAATCAACACGAGGGGTGGATCGAAGTGGAAAGCAAGGTCGGCCAAGGCGCGACGTTTAACATCTATTTTCCGGCGACTGAAAACGCGCCGGTCAAGCCGGAAGAGACGCCCACGGCCCCCGAAGTGCGGGGCGGAAAGGAGATTATCCTGGTGGTGGAAGACGAGCATGTCTTGCGCGAGTTGGTGCGGGAAATTCTGGAGGCCCACGGCTACGGCATTTTGGAAGCGGCCAATGGGCTGGAGGCGCTGCACCAGTGGGAGAAAAGCGGGATGAAAGTGGATTTATTATTGACAGATATGGCGATGCCTCATGGCATCTCCGGCCGGGATCTGGCGGCGAAATTGCAGAAGGAAAAGCCGCTGCTGCCGGTCATTTTCAGCAGCGGCTACAGCCAGGAGGCGCTCGAGCGCCACGAGGAAACCCTGCCGGGACAGACGTTTCTTTCTAAACCTTACCGCCCCGCCGAATTGGCCCAGGCGGTGCGGGCCGCGTTGGACAAAGCCGGGCAGATCGAAAAAAGCAAACTGGCTGACTGCGAGCCGGCGCGCCCTTTATGAACTCCGAGGAACGAATTCAACAACTGGCGGCCTTTCCCCGCAACGACCCCAACCCGGTCCTGGAATTTGCGGCCGATGGCACCCTTACGTATGCCAATGACGCGGCGCGCCACCTGGCCATTTCGTTGGGCCAGGACGCGGTTGCCTCAATCCTGCCTCCCGAAACGGGAGCCATTGTGGTGCAGTGTTTGGCGACGGGCCGAAACAAAACAAACATGCAATCGACCGTGCAGCATCATACCCTGGCGTGGTCTTTCATTCCGATCAACCAGAGCAAGACCGTCCATTGCTATGCCAGCGACATCACGGAACGATTGAACCTGGAAGCGCAATTGCGTCATTCGGTGAAAATGGAAGCGGTCGGCCAATTAGCGGCCGGCGTGGCCCACGATTTCAATAATATTCTGACGATTATCCAGGGTCATTCCGCTTTGCTTTTGCAATCGGGGGGACTGCCTCCTCAACACGAGAAATCCATCCATCAAATTTCCGCCGCCGCCGTCCGCGCCGGCAAACTGATCAACCAATTGCTCATGTTCAGCCGCAAGCAAGTCATGCAGCCGCGCAATGCGAACTTAAACGACATCATCAGCAACCTGAGTCCGATGTTGCAGGGTTTGGTCGGCGAGCATGTCACTTTCCAATTTTTCCCTTCGGCCGACCTGCCGCCCCTCTACGTGGATCTCGGCATGATGGAGCAGGTGCTGGTCAATCTGGTCTTGAATGCGCGCGATGCCATGCCTCGCGGGGGACGGCTTACTCTTTGCACCTCGCAACAAACGCTCGACCCGGTGGCGTCGGTTTTGAATCCAGAAGCGCGTCCGGGCCGGTTCGTCTGTTTAAGTGTAGCGGACACCGGCTCGGGCATGGACTCAACTACGCTCAGTCATCTTTTCGAGCCCTTTTTTACCACCAAGGAAACAGGCAAGGGAACCGGCCTGGGATTGGCCACGGTTTACGGCATTATGAAACAGCATGAAGGCTGGATTTCGGTGGACAGCCATGTGGGCAGCGGCACGACCTTTACCCTCTTTCTGCCCAATTCCGGACAGGCGGTCGAAGCGGGGTCCCCACAGGCGCCGGTGGCCGCTCCGTCCGACGCTCGCGCGGCGCAGTTGAATATGGCGCGGGGCGATGAAACCATTTTGGTGGTGGAAGACGAGCCGGCCTTGCGAGACCTGGTGGTCAATATCCTGGAATATTGCGGCTATCGGATTTATCAGGCGCAAACCGGGCCTGATGCCGTCGCCGTCTGGGAAAAACACCGGTCCGAAATAAAATTGCTCTTGACTGATATGGTGATGCCCGGCGGGATGTCCGGCCGGCAACTGGCCGAACGCTTGCAGGAGGATACGCCGCACTTGAGGGTCATTTACACCAGTGGTTACAGTCCAGGCATGGCGGGGAAGGATATCGCCCTGCTGGAAGGTTTCAATTTTCTGGCCAAGCCTTATCCGCCCAGCCGGCTGGCCCAGGTGGTGCGCGAGTCTTTGGACGGCAAAGCGCCGACCGCTCCAGCCCGCAAGTAATTTGCCGGCGGGCCCGCTATTTTCCAGGAGTCTTGATGCACCCGGCCAGGTGCGCCGCCGGATAGGTCCAAATTTCCGCCAGGGTCGGATGGTAGTGGGGCATGGCGGCCAATTCTCCCACGGTCATGCGCTTTTGCATGGCGGCGATTATTTCGTGAATAAGCTCTCCGCCGAACGGGCCGACGCACGCGCCCCCCAGGATTTCGCCTGTGTCCGGGTTGGCCAGTAATTTTACGAAACCATCTTTGACTTCCATGATCATGGATTTGCCATGGTCGTTGAAAGGGAAGCTGGCGGCGATGAAGGGAATATTGCGCAAGCAGGCCTGCTTTTCCGTCAAGCCGACGGAAGCCACTTGGGGATCGGTGAAGACAACGCTGGTCAGAAGGCGGTAGTCAATACTCTGTTTTTTGCCGGGATGGGCGATATTGCGAGCCGCGATTTCCCCTTGTTCAACGCCGATATGGACGATTTGGTAAGGGCTGGCGCAGTCTCCGGCGGCGTAAATATGGGGGACGCTGGTTTGCATTTGGGCGTTGACCACGATGCGACCATCCTCAGTATCGACGCCCATTTTTTCCAAGCCGAGCCCGCGAGTGGCGGGGAGACGCCCCAAGGCAAAAAGAATTTCCTGGGCGATGACTCGTCTGGTCTGGTGTTGGTATTGGAAGGCAATGCCCTTGCGGCGTTTCTCGCGAAAAGCGCCGACGAGCTTGGTGTTGCTCCAAAGTTGAATGCCGTCCCGCTCCAATGCTTTTTCCAGCGCGGACGCCGCATCCGTATCGAACTCGCGCAGCAGATGTTCGCTGCGCTGAATGAGCGTCACTTTGACATCGAACCGGCAGAAAAATTGGGCCAATTCCACCGCAATCGGGCCGCCGCCGAGGACGATGAGCGACTTGGGCAGGCGTTTCAAATTCAGGGCGGTGTCGCTGGTCAAATAGCCAATTTCCCGCAAGTGAGGAAGGAGAGCCGGGGCGGAAATCGAGCCGGTGCCGATAATGAAATTTTTGGCGCGGAGCGATTGGGGCGAGCGGCCTCGTGAATGGCTGAGCGTCAGCGTGTGCGGGTCCACAAATTGCGCGCGGGCGCGCAAGAGTTCAAATGCGCCCGATTGCAATTGCTCCGCGCGATAATCGGCAAAATCGGCAATCATGGCTTGCTTGCGAGCCATGACCGCTTTGAAATCGAAGCCGGACTTGGGAATTTTAAGGCCCCACGTCTTGGCGTTGCGCGCCAGATGCAAAACATCCGCCGCATAGAGCAGCGCCTTGCTCGGCATACAGCCCCGCAGAATACAAAGGCCGCCGAGTTCATGCGCGCTTTCGATGACCACCGCCTTAAGCCCGGCCTCGGCGGCCGTTTTAGCCGCCGCATAACCAGCGCTGCCGCCACCGAGGACGGCCACATCATAATCAAAGGCAGGGCGGATTTTCATTTTGGCTTGTAGAAAACGTCAAAGCGGCCGCTTGGATAATTCGTTAACTTTTTGAAATCAAATTCCTCCGGCTGTCTTTCCAAGTGCTCGAAAAAGGCGCGATGTTGCGACCATAAAACCGTTGACCGAAAATTGTCGTCAATGAGTAGAATATCGATGCGCCCCTGTTCGATGTCCGCTGTCCTCAGCCCGTCTGTAATGCCCAGCGCTTCGGCATCACCGTGCAGTGCCAGCACAACATCAGGGTTCGCCCACCAACCGCTAATGCGAGGATTGGATTTCACGTAAGGGGCGACGTGCCGAACGGCGTCCATCTCGTAATTGGGACGCGGAGTCAAATAATTAGGCCGGCAAAGAACGATGCAGGCCAAGACGAGAAGCGGAGCTTCGTAGCGAGCAAGGCCCGGAGTTCTCAGAAGGCAATCCATGCTATAGGCCACGCTAAGATAAAACAGTGGCATACAGGGAAGAAAATACCGTTCTGATGGAACGAGCAAAAGAATCGCCGGAAAGGAAGAGGCCAGTAAGATAGACAGCAGCAAAAGTTTTCTAGTTAGAGAGTTGGGTGTCTCAAGACCGCGAATGACCCTTGAAAAGAAGCCGCGCCATCTTTCCTTGTCATGGCACAAGCGCATGGCTCCAAGCGCGCCGCCCCAGAGAAATATTACGCGCATGGTCCAATAAAGCCAGCCGTGATTCTTGCGCGTCCGTTCACGGTAACGGCCCAGCAAGGACTTGATCCCCTCGAAGAGATTGCGGGTCGCGTTATGGGAAAAATAGCGCAGAGCCTCGTGGGGATTATTCCTGATCGCATCCAGAAACCCTTTCGGTTTTCCAAACGTTCGATCCAGTAACGCTTTATAGTCAACCATGGGGCTCAAGGCCTCATTTCGATGGTTCCGAGCGTAAAAATCAGCATAACATTGGCCTAATCCAAATAGAGCGTATTTATCCAAATAGCGGCCTTCCTTTGCCAGTGACACAGGCGGCCTTGTCCAAAGAAATCCTCCCGCGGCCACCAACGCCAAAAGAACGAGGAGGCAGGTTCCATAGGGAGATAGGCCGGTGCGCGAATGGACTTTTTGCGGTCCGCGCCAAATGATCCGTGCCGCCACTATCGCTGTTATTAAACAAATAGGTATATAATATTCCGGGCGGAGAAGTGCGGCAAGCAATCCAAAAAAGTAAAATCCTAAAAACGCCATGGCGGACTGCTTTCTCAGCAGGCAGCAAATTCCGAACAAGCTGATCGAAAAGGTAAACAGACTCAAAGAGGTGCTTTGGATAAAGGGAGCATTTGAGGAGGACGCGATCCAGATAAAACACCCTAAAACGATCGCGCTCCGCCGGAGGTGGGTAGAAAAGGAACCTAAGGTCAGATAAACGGCTATTGTCGCCAGAAGTGAAGATAAATATCGCATCAAGGTGGTGACCACCAACGGGTCTGGGCTGACATATTTTAGACTCAAGGCCATAACATCAAGGTAGAGAGAGGGGCTGAACTGATGAAACTGAATAAGACGAGCGGCGCTAATAATATTGCTCGTTTCCTCTCCGTATCCGTCACGGGCATTCCAAATGCCAATGGAGAACAAAGTGTGAGCCAGCAGAATGATCACCAACGGGTGTGCCCAGAGCAATTGCCACGCGATTGTCCAAAGATGATGCTTTTTGTCATCGCTTTCTCCAAGGAAACCCCAGGCAGGAATCTGATTTTTGACCTCTGGCGGGTTTGTTGAAGGCGTCCCGAAGAGGGCAAAGATTCGTCTTGTTTTGCTCATTCTCCGCGTTATACTGCCGAACAGCGAACCTATGTCAAGAGGCGAGTCCGGTTGCGGGCAGATCCTTCTCGGCATCGCCGGGAAACGAATTACGCTGATGGAAAATGAACCGAACGCGCCTTTTTGCTTTACGGCTGGGAGCGCGGATGTAATCGCCCCAATGCGGATTTTTACCGACTCGGCCCATTGGGCCGAGCCACCCTGTACGCTGCTCAAACCTCTGGTCGAAAACCCGCCTCCCGCCGGCGGAGGCTCGCTCGCCGCCTACTATGGCGCGGCAAAAACGCTCTTTCGATGTGTGCCACGCGAACAGGCGGAAATCGCCGTGTTCCCCTGTGATTGGCAATTCATCCTCGAGCGGCCTGCCGCAAAAAAGCGCGCGCGCCAATTCATACGCGCCAACGCCTTGCTCGGCATACAGCCCCGCAGAATACAAAGGCCGCCGAGTTCGTGGGCGCTTTCGATGATGACCGTCTTGAGTCCGGCATCCGCCGCCGTTTTGGCCGCCGCGTAACCAGCGCTGCCGCCTCCGATGACGGCCACATCATAATCAAAGGCAGGGCGATTTTTCATTTGGCGATGAGTCAGCCCTGTCGGGCTAAATTTCAAGCTAAAAGTTAGGCGGCCCGTGGAATGATTGTCCGTTGACAGCCCGGAGAGGACTCCATTTAATGCCCGCATGCGCAGCATCACCAGGCAGGAGTTAAGCCATGAGCGCCTCGGCGATTCGTTCCAGGAAAGCCTCTCGGATTATGACACCGGACGACGGGTGGAGGTTTTGGTGCGGGCATTTTTGAGCGAAAACATCGTCCGCGAACGCGTGGCGCTGGACGTGGGCTGCGGCCTGGGATTTTTCAGCGCGGCGCTTCAGCAGCGGGGCGCGATTGTTTCGGCGTGCGATATTGGTCCCAGTTTGGTGGAGCGAACGGGCAAGCTGGCGGGTTGCCCGGCGCAAGTGGCCGATCGATGGAATTATCGAAATACTTTGCCCGGGAAAGTATTGACTTGATCGTTTCTTCCGAGTGCATTGAGCATGTACCCGATCCCCGGCAGGTGATAAAGGAAATGGCCTCCGTGCTTAAGCCGGGAGGGTATCTGTCGCTGAGCACGCCCAATCGCCTCTGGCAGCCCGTGGTGCGGGCGGCGACCGCCTTGAAATTACGACCTTTCGATGGCTACGAAAATTTCCTTTCCTGGGGCGCGCTGAGGGACTGCCTGCGCGAGAATCACCTGCAAATTCAACGCGAATTTGGACTGCACCTGTTTCCCTTTCAATTGGGGATGCGTGGTTTTTCGAGATGGTGCGATGCCCGCTGTCAAACCTTGCGTGGTTTAATGATCAACATGTGTGTGCTGGCGCGAAAGGAGAGCGGAAATCCCCAATGAGTGAGAGACAGGAACCGGTTTCCGCGCGGCGAGAAGTCGCGGGGACGGTGGCGTCGCTGGTGATCGCCTGCGTGGGAATATGGTTGTTGTGGGGGAATTTCACCGCGCAATGGGGAGCCATCGACGATCACGAAATTATGCGATTCCTGGGTCCGCAGGATCGCCTGCGATTCCGGGACATCCCGTCCCGGCTCATGGCGGGCGAGGCAGGCCATTGGGGAGGATCCCCTCGTTATCGCCCGAGCTATTATTTGTTGCGATTGACAGAGA
>DASRLE010000154.1:0-29749 GCA_035648615.1 Saccharimonadales bacterium (SeqCode)
GGATTGTTGTTCATGGGGAGTAATTCCGTCACGATGACGGGCTGCCTTTCAAAGTTATTCTCTCCCCGCTGGCTATATCCCCCGTAAAGCCGCCGCGCCCTTCCACAGACACGCCGACACGTTTATTCAGCCCAACGGGGAGAGAAATTAAAAAATGAAGCGAAACCGCCAAAGGGCGGTTGCATGGCGAATTAAACCGTGTTGCATTCGAGCGGAATGCTGTTGCATTTTCATTTTCCGCGTTTTTCCTCACTATGGTGCCAACCCGCCCCTGAAAATCGATTGTGAGGCATTTGGGCGCGTTTTGCTGTTCTGCGGGGGCGCTCATCTTTTTTTGCCTCCATCGCGAAGGGTCACGGTGCCGTTAGCGCGAACCTGCAAGGTGACTTCCAGAACGACCGCGTTGCTGTTGGTAAGCGAGGTGGGCCATTGCAGGAGGCGCGGGGCGCAGTGGCAACGCCAAAAATCGGAGAGGGCATTCCCGTTGGTCTTGATGCCATACTCGGATTGAATACGGGCGACGGCCTGGGCGTAGGAAAGGTTATCCTGGGTGAGCCATTGGAAAATCTGCTCGTGCTGCTCCGGGGTAAGGAAGCGGACGAAGGTGCCCTGGGGCGGGCGCGGCTTGCGCCCATTGGCCCGAATTTTGGATTGAGCGGCTAGGATCATGGGTCGATTCAACATTTGTTCCTGGCCTCGAATTCCCTGACGGCTTGGCGGGTGACCATGTAGTGAACATGGGTCGAGTCGGCGGCGGAAATATTGACGGCGCTAAGAGCGCCTTTGCGGATGAGCATTTGAACGTGGACGGCAGTGCAGCTCAAGTAGGCGGCGACTTGATCGGGACGCAGTCGCGACGGATAGTTTTCGAGGGGAACGCGATTTTTGGGCTGGATGGCGGCGCTCATAGTTTGGTGGTGCGGCGGCGCTCGAAGGCGGCCAGGTCGGCGCGGGCGATGCGGTAGGCGGGGCGTTTCGCGCCGGGGCTGCCGATATTGACCGCCGCCAATTCCCCGCTATCGAAAAAGTTGGCGATTTGGCTGGTGGAAATGCCGAGATACTCGGCGGCCTGCCCCACGGTGACGTAAACGGGCAACCGGTCCAAGGCGGCGACTGCCGATTGGCTCACAGGGTTTGACTGGACGGTTTTTGACATTAGTTTGACAAGGCTAGTTTGGCCAGGCCGGAGGAGGCGCGAGTCAAACACATGGCGCGGCCTATGGCTCGAAATGACTGGTCATTGGACGCGAAACCGGTGCCGTCGCGGAGCATGACTTCCAACTCCTCGCGGATCGCGACAAGGTAGGATGGAAGATGCCCGAACACTGCGATAACCGAGCCGGGTGGAGTGAGGGCGGGGGCCTGGGCGGCCCAGACGACTTCAAAGCCAACCAAGCGCCAGGAGCCGTCGCCGGTTTCGGCGGGAGTCTTCAGTAAGTAAGAGTGGCCTTGAGTGTCCGCCAGGCCCATGAGAGGGGCGATGAAGGACGGCGAGATGAGCCATTTGCATTCGCGTTGGAGCGCGGCGGGCGAGACGGCGGCGACGGCGGAGAGGAAATCGGCGCGGGCCAATTGGGCGATGGCGTTGTTCCCCTGGGCGGCGTTGACGGTGGTGATCGTTTGGTCCGTGAACATGCCGGTTTGCCCGCCCGAGGTCATGTCCACACTGCCCGTTCCCTGGCAGGCGGCGAAGTCGATTGCGCCCGCGATGGCCTGAGAAAACCTTGTCAAGAGATAGAAGGCGAGGTTGACTTTTTGGTCAGCCAGCAACTCGCGGGAAACGGGGACGTTGACCGCGATCGTATTCGCCTCTGGCGTCGTATTCGAGCCGTTCAGAGCGGCATCGGCGGGGATGGCGCTGCCGATGAGAGAATTGGGCAGCCAATAAGCGGTGGGGTTGGCGGTCGCCTGGGCAACTTTTGTTTCCATGGCTGACATGGAGACAACGCCCATTTCGCGGAATGCGCCATTGAGCAAGATCAAATCCCAAACTGAAGCGGCCACGTCGATCGGAAGCAATGTCCCGCCGAAAGTGCCGGAGCCGGGCGTCAACGATTTTGCAACGAGGTCATTGCCCTTGAAGGATATGCCCCCGATGTAACGAGGCAGAATATTGAGGTAGTCGCGGACAACGCTATCGGACAGAATTTCGTCGGCCATGGCGTGGACGCTGAGGCGGCGCTGGCGGGCAATGGCCGTGCGCGTCATGGCGCTGGCGCGGTAGAGTTGCGTCTCAGATTGGCCGCGCCGGGCGGATTCGAGTTTGTCGGCGGCTTGCTTGACGGAAAGGCCGCCGGTGAGTTGGTCGATTCTATCCAGGAAGGATTTTTTTGACATAGGGATGAAAGGTTGGGGGTTGGGACTGGACGGGGCAAAACTGTAGGAGCGTCGCGGTTCAGGTTGGGCGGATTGCATGGCGCGGCGCATCGAGGGCCAGCGGAGCAAATCTGCGTTGTCAAGAATTCCATCGCGATAGGCTTTGGCGACGGCGTTGCCGTTTGCGCCGATTATGCAACAGGAAAGTTCAAGCTGTTCCTGCTTCAGATAGATGCAGGAAACGGAGTCCTCTTCGTCGCCCAAACCGAGGTCTTTGCAGGCGGCGTCCCAATCGGCCTTGGCATCCGAGCGTCGGACGATTTCCACAGGGAGAAAACCGACGCTGACAGCTTTGAGATACCCGGCCTGGGTCATGGCAAATCCTTTTTGAGCGAGGGTATTTTGTGGGACGTCTATGGCCCATTGGACGGTCTGGACAAGCTGGCGGTTGACGATTTTGGAATCAATGACTTTGCCAAGCAAAGTGTCAATACTATCGTACGAATGAGAATCCACGAAAGGAGCGTTCTTCTGGAAGCGGTTGAACTGCCAGCCAGCGGCCTTGATGGCTTCACCGTGGCCATCAATAGTTTCGTCGCTTGAAATGTATTCGACGGTGCCACGCGCGCCGTCTATGACGCGGATTGTGGTCGGGTGGAGATCGCGGCGGATGAGGTTTTGCATGGGGATTTTTTTGGGTTAGGAAATATCCAAGTCGCCCATGTGCGCTTCGACCTTGGCGATGAAAGAGCCAATGAGTTGAACCGCGTTTTCAGCGTCCAATCTGCGCGTGTCCAGAAAAAGCCGCCGATTATTCTCATGCCAGAGAGGAAGGTGTTCGCAACTCAAGGCGTGGCGGGCCTCTTTTTCGTCCCCGCTCCAAAACGGGAGAATGGCCTTGTAAAACCGCGCTTCGATGGCGTCTCCCTGGCGGCGGACGTAGAAAGTCCATTGGTGCTCGGCTTCCTCGAATGCCTGGCGCATTTCGTCAATGATGGGCTTTAGCTGGTTTTCGACATGGGCAAGGCGGCCGGCGATTATATCCAGCATACCGCGAGCGGCATGGACGCGGCGGGCGACTTTTGGATCGTCCAAGGGGGCGTCGGCGGTGGCGCGGGCGATTTCCTCCTTTTGTTCGGCCTCCTTGCGGCCGAGGGAGATTTGTTCGGCGCGAAGATCGTTGAAACGGAAACCGATGGCGGCAATTTTATCGAGGATTTTATTCATGGATTCGAGGGGGTTGGGGGCGCGGTCTTTAAAAATTTTTGGACGCGGGAAACCGCGCCCGGGGATGCGGCGTGCCGGGCCTGCAGCGTTTGGTAACGCAAGAGCAGAGTCGGACTGATGCGAAGCCCGTGAATGACTTGCGAGAGATGGCACCTGCCCACCCCGAGAGCGCGGGCCGCCGCTGTAACGGTCAAAGTTTTTACCCGCTTTTTTGTGTTTCTAGCAACACTCATTTCACGCATTGTGCATTATAGCACAGCATTTGCAATGAAAATCTTTTGACTTTTTTGCCGCGCCTTGTCACTGTTCCCCGGAATGGATAATGCCGACTTTATTTGGCACAGCGAGAAGCTGGGTGGCTGGATTCGCTTTCTGCGGATGGACCGGGGCTATTCGCAATTGAAGCTGGGCGAATTAACGGGCGTGACGACTTCGGAAATTCATCGCATCGAGGCGGGGCAGCAAGAGTGCCGCATCGAGACGCTGTTAAAACTCTGCGGGCCTTTGGGAACAACGCCCGGCTGGATTCTTGACATGGCGTTGCTGTCAAATATTTCATGGTTTTACCACCGGATCGTTGCCGATGAGGACTTCAAGAGGCTGGCAATAAAGCTTCATGTTGGCGACGGCTCCGCGAGGGTGTTGGCTTGCGCGGGCACGCTTGCGGCGATTTTGGTAAGGGCTTCGATGCCAGAAAAGCGCGTGGCGTTAGAATCGTTTCCCCAAGACGAATGGAAGCGGGTTTTTTTTGCATTCGCCGCCCGACTGGCAGAGATGAACGGCGACAGCACAGAGCGAGCGACGATATTGCATAATTTGCTTGCCTGCCCCGTCGCGGAGCTTGGACGCCAGGGCTTGATTGTCGAAGAGGTGTTGAAGAGGCAAGCCAAGGGTAAAAAAGGCGAGGGTTTTATGTGGTTTCCCTCCGACGTTCGCTTTCCGAGGGAAATTAAATGGGAATAGCCTATTGACATTGTATATTCAATAATATACAAGTCTTGCGTGACTATCAGGGCGGGCGAAAACTTAAGGGCACTTCTTGACCGTGTGAATCGGGCAGCGGCGGCGCGAGGAAAAAAGGCGCAACTGGCTGACTTCATCGGGGTATCCCGTCAACAAGTAAATACCTGGCTTTCGTTTATCTCTGCGCCCAATGGCGAGGTCACGCTTCTAATGCTGGAATGGGTCAAGGCAGAGGAAGCAAAACAAACAAGCGCCCCTGGCAGTGCTAAGAACACCACCAGGAGCAAGACCCGTCCGACTAAATCCAGTTATGAAAAAAGAAAAACGAATCCACGGGGACGGTAGCGAGGCAACCGTCAAGAATCAAACCGAAAGTTTGGCGGGGCAACCCGCCCGCAGAGCGGCCGGGGCCGGGAAATGGGAGTTCAACCCGCAGGAATATAAAATCGTCTCGCTGCGAGAGTGTGTTCCGCTGAAGGAAAAGTGCCTGTGCGATAGCCCGGAGAGTGCCTGGGCCTATTGGCAATTGAACATCGCCACGATGCCCATTTACAACCCCGAGGTAGAATGTCTGGTGGTCATTCTGCTTGATACAAGACGCAGGGCCAAAGGGCACGCGCTTATTGGCATCGGGACGATTAATGCGGTGCTGTTTCAGCCGCGCGAGGTGTTTCGGGCGGCGGTGATCGGGGCGGCCAGCGAAATTGTATTGATGCACAACCATCCGAGCGGCGATACCTCGCCGTCTCAGGGTGATTTGGACGGGACGGCCACGGCGGAAAAGGCGGCCAAGATCATGGGGATTGGATTGCTGGACCATATCATTGTGGGAGCGCAAGGCTACACGTCGTTGTGGAAAGATGGATTTATCCGTTATGAGAACAAGGGCGGCGGGGGCAGGGTCGTAAAATCGCCGGTCAAGCTGCCCCGCGCCGAGAGGGACCTGGCTCAGGCGGAGAAAGGCGGCGGGCGATGAACGCGGGGCGATTTTCTTGGGTTGACAGGCCGGCCTTGAAGAGGAAACGCCGGGGCTTTATTTATGTGAACATCTCTGAGTGGGAAGAGAAGCGAATGAGGGCGCTGGCGGAGTGCGCGGGCGTGGAGTTCAGGACATTGGTCAAACACGCCATCTTTTCCCGTTGGCGCGAGATGGAAAAGAATATGGGCCTGAAGGCGTCGGCGGCGCTGAAGATGAGCCGGGCGCAGCGCCGGGCCGTGGGACGGGAGCGCCGGGTCTTCCAGACCGCGATGGGCCATTACATGGCTTGGAAGCTGGAAGGCAATTGAGCCGACTGCACCGGACTTGAATTGATTCCGGGATAGCTGCACAAAAGCCCGTGGTTCAACGCCACGGGCTTTTTGTTTGACTGAATGGATTGCGGTGGGTGTCGGATCGACGCGATTTGGCAAGCGGCAAGCAGGCGGCTTTCTTGGCGATTGCACGGCCATTGCAACGCCGGTTTCCGCCAAGCGAATTGACGCCAAAAACGAGGCAGGCAACTGCTGCCTAGTAAAATATGCTACGGGGAAGAGGGTGTTCCACGTTCCACCCCCCGTCTTCACCCATAATTTGTCCCACTTGGCGACTTCCTAGAGGGAAAACCGATTTCAAGAGTCGAGACAATTGATACTTTGTCCCGCTTTTTGGAAAACATGAATTAAGGGGGTCATTCCTTGCGTAAGTGCTTGCCCGGAGGATTCTTCCCGTTTGTTTACCCCTTTCCAGGGACTGAGACAACTTATGCGTTAAGGTGTATCCCAAGCAGGTTGACAACTCCCCTTTTTTACAGCCTTACTTAGAGCGTTAACGCTTATGCTCCGTAAAGTGCAACAAAGGACCTCAATCCTCAAACGGCTGGCCAATATTCGACATTTGGCCTTGGATATGGACGGCACCGTTTATCGGGGCGGAACTTTGTTCCCCACCACGATCCCTTTCCTGAGAGTGCTGGAAAATCTCGGGATTGGCTATACTTTCCTGACCAATAACCCTTCCAAAAGTCCAGACGATTACCGAGCGAGCCTGCGCCGAATGGGCATCCCGATTAAAGCGGAACAACTTTATACTTCCACCCAGGCAACCGTCGAATTCCTGCAAAAGCAATGGCCCCAGGCTCGAACCTTGTTTGTTTTGGGCACGCCCAGCATGGCCCAAGCCTTCGCAGGCGCTGGTTATGTTCTCATGCCCGATCATCCGCGCAAACAGCCGGACGCGGTAGTTGTGGGTTTTGACACCACGTTGACCTATCTGCGACTCTGCCGGGCGGCGTGGTGGATCTCCAAGGGCGTGCCGTATGTGGCGACAAATCCCGATTGCGTTTGCCCGACCGATGAACCGACGGTGCTGGTCGATTGCGGTTCGATCACTGCGGCGCTGGAAAAAGCGACCGGGCGCCCACCTGCGGCCGTCATGGGCAAACCCGATGTGGCCATGCTGCGCGGGATATTGCGCCGCCACTCGTTGCCACCCCGGCAATTGGGCATGGTGGGAGATCGTCTTTACACGGACATTGCGATGGCGCAGCGAGCCGGCGCGCTGGGAGTTCTGGTATTGACAGGTGAAGCCACAGCGCGTGATGCGGCCAGGCATCGGCCGCGGCCGGATTTGGTTGTTCCTTCACTGGCGGAGTTGGGTGGGAAACTGATGAAGGCGCAGAAATCGAAAGGGTCTCGATGAGCCTATCCGCTATCGAAAAGCGCCGCGCCACTCTCGACGCGCTGACTCGGGAGCCTTTGGACATTCTAGTCATCGGCGGCGGCATTGTCGGTGCGGGCATTGCGCGCGACGCGGCCATGCGCGGTCTGAAAACGGGGTTGATCGAGCGGCGTGATTTCGCTTCAGGCACGAGCAGCCGTTCCAGCCGCCTCTTGCACGGCGGGATGCGTTACCTGGCCCAGGGGCGGCTGGGTTTGGTGCGCGAAGCCAGTTTGGAAAAACGGATCTTACACGGCATTGCGCCCCATTTGGCCGGGCCGCTGCCCTTCATTTTTCCGACTTATTCCGGCAGTGGCTGGCCGTTGTGGAAGTTGCGCATCGGCGTAAAAATTTATGATTTACTCTGCGGGAAGAACCTGGGCAAATCCTGCGGCCTTTCGAAGGCAAAAACTCTCGATGCCGCTCCTCAACTTAATCCCGATGGCCTGACGGGCGCCGTCCGTTACTTCGATGGATTTACCAATGATGCCCGGCTGGTGCTCGATACGTTGCGTTCCGCCGCCGCCCATGGCGCCACGTTGCTGAACTATTGCCAGTTTGAAAACGCTGCGCGCACTCAAGCGGGATGGCGTTGCGAAGCCGCCGACCAAACCAATGGTCAAACCTATTCTCTGCCGGCGCAGGCCGTCGTCAATGCCACGGGGCCGTGGGCGGACGGATTGCCGCACAGCGGCGTCCATCTGCGTTTGACCAAAGGAATCCACCTGGTGATGGAGCGAAGCCGCTTGCCTGTGGCGGAAGCCATTGTGCTGACGGAAGGCAAACGAATTCTCTTCGTCATTCCCTGGGGCCGGCGGATCATTCTGGGCACGACGGATACGGATTATTCCGGCTCGCTGGACGACATCCAAGCTTGTCCCGAGGACATCGCTTATTTGTTGGGGGTGGTCAATCATTTTTTCCCGCGCGCAAAACTTTTTGCGGCGGACATTATCAGTTCCTGGGCTGGCGTGCGCCCGTTGCTTGCGGACCCGAATGGCAGCGCCTCCGACATTTCGCGGGCGCATGAAATCAAAAACCCCGAACTAAACTGGTGGGATGTCGCCGGCGGCAAATTAACGACCTACCGTCTGATGGCCGAACAAACGGTCGATCGGATTACCAAAGCCACCGGCCTGGCGGCGCAACACTGCCGCACCGCCTCCGAGCCGCTTCTGAAAGCGGCGGACGAATTCAGCGGCCTTCTTCCGCCGGAATTCGGGCGGGAGGCAGTCGCGCACTATTGCGCCCAGGAATGGGCGTTGCACCTGGACGACGTGATGATTCGCCGCACAAGCTGGCATTATTATTTTCCCGACGCGCCGCGCAAAGCAGAGATCGCGGCCGGTTGGATGGCGGAGTTTTTGGGATGGTCCCCTGCGGAACGCGAGAGTGAGCTTGTTCGGTATCGGGCGGTGGTGTCAAAATCCCGTGACGAAGAAATTCTGAGTCAAACTAATTAGGCTGGCGCGCTGGCAGAAGCCCGCGTCATCGCCGACTTGGAACGCTTGCGGCATTCGCGCCGCCGCAAAGGGCGCCATGTCGCTGCTCTTCGGACTAAAGCCGCCCGCCCTGTCAAATCCACGGCTGCCCGCTGACCTGCTTCATTTCCCATCGACGACGCAGCGGAAGCCCAGCGTCGCCGCGCGGTCTTTTCCGGGAGACATTAGTAATAGCTTTCCGTGTTCGGTCAGTTTGGCGGAGTTGGGGAAGTACCATTTGGAACCCTGCGGATGGTAATGACTGCCGCCGCGTACGATGGCGGCGCGGGTGTGGTCATCCAAATATTCGTCGGTCCACTGCCAGACGTTGCCGGCCAGGTCCATCACGCCAAAAGGACTTGCGCCCGAGGGAAAAGCATCGACGCTGGCCGGAGGTTGTATGGCCCGGCCATTGTCGGGTGGCGGAATGCAATTGGTGTTCCATTCGGTACCCCAGGGAAAAAGACGGCCGTCCGTGCCTTGCGCGGCGTATTGCCATTCCCATTCGTGCGGCAGACGTTTCCCCGCCCACTGAGCGTAGGCGCGGGCGTCGTCCAAGGAAACCCAGGTGACGGGCTTGTTGCCCCAGCCTTCCCGGTAGGTTCCGTTCGTCCAATCTCGTAGAAAATTGAAATCATCGCGCGGGTGATAACCGGTCGCGTCGACAAAGTCTTTGAACCGCGCGTTTGTCACCGGATAACGATCCATGTAGAACGGGGCGATGCTCAGATGGTGGACGTGATGGCGGCGCGGCGAATCTTCCCATGGATATTGCACATCCACCCCAATGCTGTCGCCCCCTTCAATCTCGATCCCGGAAACGATGAACTCATACGGGCCGCCAGGGATTCTGACCATTCCTGTCGGCGCGGTTTCAACCGCTTTGGTAACTTGAATCGGCTCCTGCCACTGGGGCAGGACTTTTCGTTCCGTCGAAAAATCGGCCAGGCGCTTTTCCGCGAGTTTTCGCATAGCGCCCGCCAATGAGTCAATCGCATGGCTATCGTCCGCCTTCAACTCGAATATTGCTCCATAACCATTGGCTTCCATCTCGAACTCCAGATCGGCATAAGAACCGCCGCTATACGGGGTGAGGGTTGGATTTAATTCTTTACCCTTCCAGAGATCGAAGTAACGCGTTCCCATTTTGTCCGAAACGCGAAGCTGAGGACCTGAAATATCAACCTCCGTTCGGTTTACCAACGTCCACAAGGTTTGCTTTTGACCGGGAAATTCGCTGGCAAAAATACCCTTCTGTAAAGTGGGAAAATGGGGTTCCCAACCGGGACTGACCAGCAGACCAACCAAGGCGCGCTCAATGGTGGCGATGCGGCGCAGCGCCTCGGCGTCCCGAGGAGTAAGTCCGTTCCATATCCCCCAGATATTTTCCCAACTCTCGAAGCCGACACCGTTGAAAAAGGCATGCTGAAGATCATCGGTATGATTGCGCGCCCAGCGATTACAGAGGTTCACCATGTGCCGCGGCTCGAGCCATTTGTACTTACTGACGGCGGGAATGAAGGAATAGCCCCAATAGCCCCAAGTCATGTTGTCCCACTGCAATTCAGCGTCATCCTTCAAACCCACTTCGGGTTCAAACGCCAAAATATGACCCGTCTGATCGGAGGCTTCTCGAAATTCTTTGGGTATGCCGGTCATGGTGTCGCCATTCACCCCATCCGCCCCAATTTCCCCAAGCATTTGCGCGATGGTGATGGCGAGCGAAGTTCCTTCGTCACGAGTGCCCACGTCCCAAGGCATCATGGGAAAAAGCACTTTGACGCCACGGCGATGAAAGTCCGCCACCATTTGGCGCACCCCCGTCAGACCGCCCGGCAGCGAGCGGACCATGTCGAACTGATTGCGATTATCAATGCCGATGTTGCAATAAACGGCCCAAATAAGAACGCTATCAATGCCGCCATAACGCTTCTCCAAATCGTCCAGATACCGGTCCACCGTATATTTGCCAGCGGCCGGATCATAAAAATACCGGTCCTCGACCATCATCTGCGGCTGGACAAAATTGCGCTGGGTCCATTTTAATTCGGGTCGATCATATTCATTCCCGTTATAATTCATCTTCTCCAGCTTCCCTCCGCGCCAGCGGCGCATCTCAGCCAGCCAGCGGGGAAAATCATCCGGCGCGGCGGGCCCGGCAATGATCTGTTGTTGGATGCGCAACGAAGCGGTTTGCCCATCCAGGCCGAGAGCAACCAGCAAGAACGCGCCCACGACAAGAAACATTCTCCGCCATCGAAATGGTGTCATATATATTTATGAACTTTGCGCTGCATGTGCTTCTGTCGCCTACGTTTGCGAATGCGATAGGAGAACTCCAGCGATATAATATTACAATACCATTAACCCGTTCGGGAACTTTGGCTGGGCTGAATCCGCTTTAGGATGCCAAAGGCCATTTATTTGGCCCTACCAGAAACGGGCTGCGAAAATCGTGGGTTTCATAATTTCAATGCCGAACGGTTTTTCCAAATCAAGCAAATCATTGTCCTTGGAAACGATGATTCTGGCGCCACCAGCCAGCGCGCAAGCTAGAAAAATGTCATCGTCGGCATCCCTGCTGCGCTGCTTGCCGAGAGCCAATGGCTCAAAAAATTCCGCCCGGTTATGCATCCATTGAAAAAGCGGACGCCATTTGACGCCTTGATATTTTCTCTCTTGACGGAAAAAGCGGTCGGCGGTGGTTTCGTACTCGCTGAGAATTTCTTTCGTCACTGCCAATTGGAATCGCCGTCGTGCCATCAGCACAAAGCATTGCCACGAAGGTCCTGTGCGGGAGACGGCGGCGGAAATGAAAACATTTGTATCAAAAACGACGGTCATTTCCGTCGGCGCTTTTCAGCACGGTATTGGCGAATCTCCTGTTGTATTGCATCGGTCAATTCCACATCTTCTTCCATGGACGGTTTCGTCTTATCCAACTCCCGGCCGAGCCGCGTCAATTCCATCTCGTCCGGAGTGGGCAAATAATATGGCGCAATCATGACATGATGAGCGCCACGCGGAATAACAATAGGCTCGCGCGACTTGATGACCTGATCAATGACGCGCCCAAGTTTCGATTTGGCCGCGCTGACGCTAATAACTTTCATGGTCTAACAATGGACTTTTTTTAGCCCATTGTCAACGAAGGACAACCGGTTTTCATAAAATGAGGAGCCCACAGACTGTTGCGAGCTTGTGGGCAACGTTTTTTGCCAGCCTACTGGCGTAGCGGATTAAAATCTTCTGCATAAAATTTACCGCAATCCGGACGCAATGACAACTATTTGAATCGAGAGCGGCGATTCCAAATTCCGAGTATGAGACCAAATTCTGCATGCATCGGCAATCGCCGGAAAAAGGGAGGGATCGGAGGGTCGATGGGTAATGCCAGAGGGAAAAAGCGGCGCTGTCGCGCTCGCGCTCCAAAACCTGACGGGCTTCGGGGCGGCGTTTTACGCGCGAAGCGCCATGGATTGCGCAATGCAGTTCCGCTTTGGCTCGGAAACAAACGTCGAATTAATTGAAAAGTTCCGTCTCACCCTCGCGTTCTTTTGCGCCGGTTTGAAAACTTCAATGCCGCACGGTATTTGCGTATCTCCTGCTGGATTGCACCGGTCAATTCCGCAACTTCTTCGATGGACGGCTTCGACTTATCCAGCTCTCGGCCGAGTCGAGTCAATTCCATCTCGTTCACGCCATCAATGACGAATCATCAATCCACGTACCCGAAAGCCTTGCTCTCAAAATCATAAGTCTTTCTGCCAAACGGCGGAATAACCGTCCAGAACATAAAGTGAGAATCGCGCCCGCCTGAGGTGTGGTCCCTGGACAATGCGCGCGGGTAAACGTCTTCCAGAAATAAACGCTGGAGCATCCGGCCCTCCGCTGTATTGGGAGCGGGATGTTTGCGCCGCAGTTCAACGGTTTCCGGCCGCAACGTCACGTTTGCAATGTTGGTTTTCCGGTACACGAATCGGCTTAGATCAACATTGTTCAATTCTTGAACGAGGGCCGTTTTAAGTTGCCGGCCATTTGTATTCGAAGGGTTGTAAGAGTCCAGGCACTCTTTCGCAGCGAGAATCATTTGATCTGCCAGGCAGGCCGAGACTTCATCCGATCTATCGGACAGCCTCCTGGCTAGGGCTGGCAGATTAGTAAAGTCCTCCTCCATAAACAGGCCGGCGGAGTTGTGGTGGCTATAACGGAATCCATCACTGTGCATCAAACAATATTTTGCCGGGGGCACCAAGGAGAGATACTTTGGAACCAGATCATTCAGTGTGTCCGGATAATTTCCCGTCGCGGAGCGATATTGCTCTGCCGCCTTGATGATGCGTCCGGCGTTTCCATCCTCAATCCGCGCCTGAAAGCTGGCGTTCGCAAACACAACCCCCAACGTCACCACCGGAATGGCTGCTTTAATTCCGGCTAGTTTCCAACCAGGCCGGCTCCAAAGACTTCGGATCAGACTGATCAACAACCACACCGGACAAACCATAAGCGACATGAGAAAGCTTCCGGTCAATACGACATCCCATAACAACAGCACAATCGCGCCCGTCAAACTCCGCCGGACCTGCCGCCAACGGAAACCTCCGCCATCCAAGAGCGTTTGATTGACTGCTTTCATAAGCTTGATGCAACAAGAATTCCAACGACTTAATCAACTCGCTTTCATTGGGTTTGTTACTTTGCGATTACGGCTCTTACTTTGAGCGCAAAGCGAACCCGGTCAAACTTTTTTTTGTTTCCTTGATGCTTTTTGTGATTTCCCATGCGGAACCTGGAGGGGAGCGGGCCCATGCCGGGCGGATTTGCGTGCCTCAACAAGGCCTATGCATCTCAAACCACCAAGGAAGACGTGGAGCAATCTCTAAAGTTCCAGCGCCCAGCGAATGGATTGGCGAATTTGTTCCAGGACGGCGGCCTCAAATTTCCCTCTTCGATTCGTTAGTTCGTGATGTTCGATCGAACCCATGGCTTGCACGTTGGCAAATGATTGGAGATTCAGCCACGGAACACGCGGCATTTTGACTTCGTAACGGCTTCCCCTATTCTGCGAGGTCAGCGGTACCACCACGGACAGAGCGCGGGGCGCATTGGCGTCTTCGCGCGAAACCACCACGACCGGCCGCACTTTGCCCTTCACTCCCAAATCCACAATATAAACCTCACCAACTTTGGGCGTCATCGAGCTGGCTCCAGATTTTGTTTCGGTGAGGGACGTCCATAAGAGCATCGCCATCCGAGATTTTCAATCCGACAGGAACTTTGCCCGTGCGGGCGATTTCGGCAACGAACACACGAAACATCTCCGCAGTGGAAGTGCCAAGGGATTTGGTCACGGAGTCAGCCTTTGCCAGCAGAGGTTTCTCCACACGGCAACGAAAAAGCACAGTCATGTTCCAATGGTGCCCTAGGGCGGAGTTTCGTCAAGCCACGGACGACCCCCCCAAAACCATGTTCGCGCCGTTCGTCCGCTGAAGGAATTGGGCCAGGACTTTGGGAGACAATGCCGAGATTCATCCGGTTTGACGGCTTACTGAGGAACCTCAGAACCCGCCCCCTGCTCCAACGCTCCGTCGTCTTTGGCATGGACGCCGTATTCGCTCAGTTTGTTGCGGAGGGTGCGGATGCTGATGCCGAGAAGCTTGGCGGCGTGGGTGCGGTTTTGGTTGGTCTTTTCGAGGGCCGCGAAGATGTGGCGCTTTTCCAGTTCGGCCAGAGAGACCAAGTCGCCATTAGGCGGCGGCGCGGCGGTGGCGGCGGTTGCCGCAGAACCGGGCGCGAGAAGCGAAGGTCTAACGGCGACGGGATTGGATAGGGTAGAAAAGCCAAGGTGTTCCACTTCGAGGGTGCCGCAGTCGCCGCAGAGGATGACGGCGCGTTCGATGACGTTTTGCAGCTCGCGCACGTTGCCGGGCCAGCGATGGCCGACCAGCGCCTGCAGACAGGAGTCCGAAATGCCGCGCGCGGAAACGCCGTGTTTGCGTCCGAAGCGTTGCATGAAAAGTTGGGCCAGCATGGGAACGTCCTCTTTGCGTTCGCGCAAGGGCGGCACATGGATGGGCACGACGTTAAGCCGGAAGTAAAGGTCCTGGCGGAATTCCTTGCGCTCGACGTATTCCTCGAGATGGCGATTGGTCGTGGCAATGACGCGAACATCCACCTTGATGGTGCGGTTGCCACCGACGCGTTCGAGTTCGCGTTCTTGCAGGACGCGCAGCAGCTTGGCTTGGACGTTGAGGGAGATTTCGCTGATTTCGTCGAGAAGGAGGGTGCCGTTGTGCGCCAATTCAAAGCGGCCCTCGCGCTTGGCGACTGCGCCGGTGAAGGCGCCCTTCTCGTGGCCGAAAAACTCGCTCTCAATCAAGGTCTCGGAAATCGCGGCGCAGTTCAACTTGATGAACGGCGCGGCGGCGCGCGAGCTTTGCCGGTAGAGCGCCCGCGCCACCAATTCCTTGCCCGTCCCGCTTTCGCCCGCGATGAGCACCGTGGCCTGGGTGCGGGCAATTTTGCGGATCAATTGCCGCAGCGTTTCCATCTGGACGCTTTGGCCGGCCAGGTCGTAGCCGCTTTCATCCTCTTCCGCGCGGTTGAAGTATTCGTTGACCTTGACCAACTGGCTGAAATTCTCGGCCTTCTTGAGGGTGACTTCCAATTGATCGTTGGAATACGGCTTGAGCATGTAATCGAAGGCCCCGTTGCGCATGCACTCGACGGCCGATTCGACGGAACCAAATCCGGTCACCATCACCACCATGGGCTTTTGCGGGCGGGATTGCAGCTTGCGCAGCAAATCTGTCCCTTCGCCATCGGGGAGACGGACATCCACGAAGATGAGATCGAAGGTGTCCTTGGCCATCAGTTCCTCGGCGCCGGCGATCGTGCCGGTGGAAGCGACGTCATAGCGGCGGTTGCGCAGGGATTGCTCCAGATTCTTGCGCAGAATCAGGTCGTCTTCCAGAACGATAATTTTTTCGATGGGCATGGCTTCGCCTGCTCAGGCGACGCTCTGCCGACGATACAGTTCAGCCACAAAATGAGGACGCTGGCGATTCACCGATGGCAACTCGCGCGCGGGAACCAGTCCCCGACGCAGGAGGCTCTGTTCGTTCTCCCGGTCCAGGAGAATGAGCTTCATCGTCAAGTCCTGGTTTTGCCGCAACAACGTGCCGATTTCAGGATGCCGCGCGCGTTCCTCATGGCTCAACTTCTGCCAGTGAACACGATGCCTTCGCAGGGTATCTAATGACCGATTGAGGGACGGAAGCAAGTTTTTTCGGAGCTGATGAGATTCAAAAAGGGAAGGATTGTCCGGCCGCCGCAAGGTTTGGGCCTCCTGTTCCAAGCCAGCCAGAAGCTGCTGGCAAAGGATCAGGCGCGCCTTCAAGTCGTCGATAATTTCCTCGGGCGAGCTCATGGGGTGAGAGGCGTGGGCGAATTGGTCGGAGGGGGATTGAGGACAAAGTCCTGGTTGGCCAGCTTGGCCTTTTGCATCCAGCTAATATAGTCCTTGCGCCATTTGGCCATCTCGAAGAGGGAAAGAATGCTGGGAGTGGAATTGGTGTCCGTCATTTCCTTTTGGCGATCAAGAATGCGAGTGTAAGTCTCGGTCGCTTTTTCCCATTGTTGAAGTTGCTCGTAAATCAACGCGGTCTGGTACCAGACGGGCAACTGCCAGGTGGGAGATTTATCCAGGTCGGCCAAGTTGAGGTATATCTGGAGAGAATTGAAGTAATCGCCTTCCTTGTACATTTGATTGGCGATTTCATTGCCGGCCCGCCGCTGCCAGTAGGCCCACGTCTCGGGATTCTTGTGGACGTTGTCCTGCTGGGATTGAAGGAGCAGCAGCACCTGCTTCATCGCGTCGTTGTTGCGGCCCAATTTTTTAAGCGACGAAGCCAGCAAAAAACGGACTTCCGGCACATCGGCGGAATTCGTATAAACGTCGAGAAACGTCTGGGATTGCGCCACCGTTTCGGTGTTATTGGTCAGGAATGAGAGCGAACGAACTAATTTGAATTGCGTTTGCGCCTGGTTCAATTCGGCATTGCCGGCCTTGAGAAGGCGGCTGAAAAAATCCGACGATTCCTCGTATTTTCCTTCCATGTAGTAGGTATCCGCAATCTCGACTTGCGCCTGCAGGACGAGCTTTCGATAATAATCCATGTTGTCCAATTTCAATTTCAGCGCGGTGGACATGACGGCGTAAAATTTTGAAATCGCAAAAGTGTTGACGCCCATCTGGCGGTAAATCATCCCCTGGCGCAGCAGAACTTCCGGCACGCTGGGATCAGATGAATACAGATGGGTGTATTGCGAGAAAATCTGCTCCGCGCGGACTAGCTTATTATCGTCCTGCGCGGCCAGCGCTAGTTCAAAGAGCGCCAGGCGCTGGAGCTCGGGCGGGGCGTCCGCTTCCAAAATACCGCTCAAAGTCTGGGTGGCCAGGACGCAGTTTTTTTGGCGGCGTTGTTCTTTTCCCAAATCAAGCTGGAGCTGGAACTTCTGCACGCGGTCCTGTTCAGCTATCTGGGCCGGCGCCAAAGCGCCCGGCGTGGGCAGCGATCCCATCTCCGGCGCGGGAGCATTGGAAAGCGCAGAGGTGACGCCGGTGGCCGGCGCGGAATTGGTTACGACAGCCGGGGCGGGTCCGTTGGAAAGCGCAGAGGTGATGCCGCGCACCGGTGCGGAATTGGTTCCGACCGCCGGAGTGGAATTGGTGATGACAACCGGGGCGGGTCGGTTGGAAAGCGAGAGGCCCACGCCCGCGCCTGACAAGCGGAGGTCAGCGACCCCGAACAGAAACAAAAGCACCCACCCATGACGCAAAGTTCGACTCATGGGGTCTTCGGCACAGTGTCTTTCCCGTTTGAGGCGGGCACGACCGGTTTGGGCGGGGTGAAATCAATTGCAGCGGAGGACGCATTCGCGTTCGTCGTGCCGTTACCCGATTTGTTAAAGTATTTGAGCAGCATTTGCGCAGAAACCACTCCGTCCGCCGGAGCTTCGGGAAAAGTCTGGGCGTTGGGGGTTTCTTTAATCACTGGCACGGGTTCCAAAGGGGGGGACACGGGAAGAGGCGATGGTTTTACAACTTTGGGAATGACCGGGGCCGGCTCTTTGACTGTGGCCGGAATCGGCAAAACAAAATGATTGGTGGAAATGCGCAAGACCGCCGCCAAACGCAACGGAACCGGCCCCACGCGAGGCAGGTAGCCGAGATCAGACGAAGCAAAGGCCGCCACGCTCCACGTCGCCATCAACAAACAAAAGAGCTCTGACTTCATTATTCTACATCCAGTAATTCCGTGGAAGTATCGGCGGATCACCGCAGGAACTTAAATCGCCCCTCGAGATTCAAGTTTTTGCGGAGCTTGCCGATGAACCAGAATGACGACTGACGTAATTTCCACCCGCGCCCAATGCGAGCGGCTTGACCGGGAGCAAATCGAGATTCGACTGCGCGCCTGCCCCTGCCTTCCCTCCCTCGGCAGTATCGAAAGCGCCTTGAAAGAATTGCTCAGCGCCGATCAACGGTACACCTCGCAAATCGCCGAAATCATCCGCCGCGATCCCAGCTTGACCTCCCGTTTGCTGCGCCTGGTCAATTCCGTCCACTACGGACTTTCCAAGCCCGTAAAAAGTATCGAAGAAGCTGTCTTTTATCTGGGCGTGCGCCAGATTCGCCAACTGGCCATGGTGACGCCGATCATTGAAGATTTCCAAAACCTGGCCGGCAACACGCGCCTAGCTTGGCGTGGATTCTGGCAGCACTGCATCGGCACGGCCCTGATGACCCGCGAAATTGTGGACCTTGTCCAACCGCAGAAAGGCGAGATTGATTACGTCGCCGGCCTGATCCACGACGTGGGTAAAATCGCCATGGCCTCAGCCTTTCCCGAGCACTTTGCCGAAATCTACATCCACCGCACCGAGGTCGAGAACGAACTGATGGAACTCGAACGCGAAGTGCTGGGCTTGGACCACGCCGAAATAGGGGCGATGTATTTGCAGAATCAATCGCTGCCGGAAGTTTTCGTCGAGATCGTCCGCTTTCATCATCAGCCCGAACTGGCGCCGCACCATGGCGGTGTGGCCGCCGCCGTGCAAGTGGCCGACCTCCTGGTGCAACACGCCCAGATCGGCTACAGTGGCCGCTGCCCGCTCCGCGGCCAGGAGACCTGGCGCGAGTCGGCCGGTTGGAAGATGCTCTTCGCCCATCAAACCAAACAAGAGCAAGCCCTCAGCCAAGCCAGCCTCAAGCACAGCCTGGAACGAATCCCGGCGACTCTCGAAGGTTTAGTGTAGTGTCTCACAAAAAGCTGGTAATTCGTTGACGCAACTCGAAGGCGGCTGATGGGAAAATAGCGGTAGAAGGAAGTGGTTTCGGATTTCATGCGACGGCGGGAAGTTTGATTTCTCCGTTTGCCGAGTCAAGTTCTCAAATTCGTAAAAATCATTTTGTCCATGAGAATTGTCATTTTGTCCATTGTTATTCGGCTGCATTACAGGATGATACATTGTCCATTGCTACCAGCAAAATGAATCTGAATGCAAAAGCGGAATTTGCCGTGGAAAATCTGCGGCGGAGGATGTTGCCTGTCACTCATCAAGCCCAATCAAAACAATCATCAAAACGAACATGACCACAAAAATACTTACGACGTTTGCAGCCGCCACTGCGGTGTTGTTGACTTTCCTGGGGCCCGAGACCACCCGCGCCGGCACGATCACGATAGTGAACTTGCCCGCCACCAACACCGATTTTGCCTCGGTCATCACGACCAACAATTATTACGTGTGCGCCTTTGATTTCGGGAACAGCAACACCAATACCTACAGTGTCAACGGGGTGCCCTTTACCCACTTTGATCCGGGCAACCAAACGGTCAACCTCACCAACGTCGTTGATCCCAATTTTGGCGGACAAGTGATTCTTTCCAGCGGCGGAACCGCCGCCTGCAAGCTCGCGCGCACCTCCAACTCCGGGCAAGGGAGCCTCAGCACCCAGTCCGACGGCAACATGTTTAACCTGTTAACCGACTTGATGTATGTCGGCAGTTCCGCCCCACTCGGCAGTTGGCTCCAGCAGGAGTATGACAACCTGACCCCCGGGCACCCGTATTCCTTGCGCATTTACTACCGGTATTGGGGAAATACCGTCGGCGACCGGACACAAAACGTTTTTTTCAATGGCGAAGGAACCTGGGAGGCTTATCCCAGCAATCCGCTCGATGAGGACGCCGGCGGAGCGCACTATATCAAATACGATTTCACCGCTTCGGCAACGAATGTTTTTTGCTTGATGAGCAACCTTGTCGCCAACGGATCCATGATGGTCTATGGAGCGACTTTGGAAGATGATTCCTTCTTGGTGGTGACCCTCCCGGCGACCAACACCGATCTGGCGACGGGAATCACCACGAACAAGCATTATGTGTGCGCCTTTGATTTCGGGAACAATGGCACTACTCCCACCATCAACGACGTATCATTTACCCACTTTGATCCCGGCAACTCGACCGTCAACGTCGCCAAGGTCATTGATCCCAATTTTGGCGGACAACTGATTCTGTCAAGTGGCGGCCCTACAGCCCCAGGCAGCCAGCTCACACGCACCAGCAACAGCGGGCAAGGCAGCCTAAGCAGCCAAGCCGACGGCAACATGTTTACCCTGTTAACCGACTTGATTTATATCGCCGGTGGCGCCCAAACAGGCCGATGGCTCCAGCAGGAGTATGACAACCTGACCCCCGGGCACCCGTATTCCTTGCGCCTTTACTACCGGTATTGGGGAAATACCCTCGGCGACCGACAACAAAACGTTTTTTTCAATGGCGAGGGAACCTGGCAGGCTTATCCGCGTAATCCATGGTCTATTGACGCCGGCGGAGCGCGCTATATCAAATACGATTTCATCGCTTCGGCAACGAATGTTTTTTGCTTGATGACCAACCTTGTCGCCGGCTCGCCCGGGATGATCTATGGAGCGACTTTGGAAGATGATTCCTACCCGTTCGCCCCGTTTATCACCTATGAGCCTTCATCAACCGCGGTGAATGGTGGAAGTTCGTCCGTTTTCAATGTAACGGCCATTGGCACGGCTCCTCTGGCCTACCAATGGTATTTCAGCACCAACTCCGACTCCAGCGGGGCGATGGCCGTGACTAACACAGGCGGACGGATTACCGGCGCGGCCGCGGCGACGTTGACGATCACCAATGAGGGGAACGCCGACGGCGGTTATTACTTTGTGGTCGTCACCAACGCTTCCGGCGCGATCACCAGTTCGGTGGCCAATTTGACGGTGGTCAGCACGCCGTCGTTCGTCCTGCAGCCCATCGCCACCAACCTGCTGCTCTACGCGGGCCCCAACCACCAATTGACCCTGCAGGTCGCGGCAGTGGGCGCCCAGCCGGAGGCTCTTAACTGGTTCACTAATGGCGTGGCCGATTTGTCGCCGGCGGGGACCAACAGCGCGTTGATCTCGGGCCAGCGGGTGTCCAGCTACACCAATGCGCCGCTGACGGCGACGAATTTCTTCTGCGTGGCGTCGAACTATGCGGGGATGGCGACCAGCGCGGTGGTGACAGTGACGATTCTGCCCGACCCGACGGCGGCGTATCCGTCCAATGTGCTGGCGGACAAGCCCATCGGCTTCTGGCGGTTGAACGAGGCTGGCGTCAACGGCGCCGGAGGCGGTCCCAACAACGGTGTCATCGCCAATGATTACTGGGGCGGAAACTGCGGCATTTACACCAACACCACCCTCGTCAATCCAGGCTACAATACAACCCACGAGCCGGCGGAAACCTCGGCGGGTTTCGAAGTGGGCGGTTTCTCCTCAACTGGCAACGACGTCAATAGCATCAATGGGATAGACTTCTCGGCAACCAACACAGGCGTGGCGTTCACGGTGGAAGCTTGGGTGAACGGGCCGATTTCCCAGATAGGCTCCGCGCCTGGCATTTGCGCCAAGGGAGTGTTCAACAACGAGGAATTTACGATGGATACCGGCAGCCCTGTGAATAAAGTCGAGTGCTACCGGTTTGAAATCCGGGGCGCCGACGGCACGGGTTACAACGCCAACTCCGCGTACCCGGCCAACGACGGCATCTGGCATCACTTGGTCGGCGTCTGTGACGAACCCCACGGCGTGGTGAGCCTCTATATTGACGGCCGGCTGGCCGGCTCGACGCCCGTTGCCACCAACGCCGGCGTCATGGCTTCCAACGCCAATGTGCCGATGACCATCGGCGCCCGCGCGTCCTCGGTGACCAGCGGCAATGACCAGCAGTTCTTTGGTTACATTGCCGACGTGGCGATCTATAATTATGCATTGAGTTCCAACCAGGCGCAGGCGCACTTCTACGCTGGCGACCAGGCGCCGACTTTCATCCAACAGCCGCCGTCCTTCGTGAATGCGAATGCGAATGGGACGCTGGTGATTACGGCCGTGGCGAACGGGGCGCCGCCGTTGAGTTATCAATGGGCCTTCTCCAGCGGCATCCCCATCGCGGGCCAGACCAACGCGACGTTGGAGATTAGCAACTTGGATTACAACACCTATAATGGCGCCAACCTCTACGTGACGGTAACCAACGCTTATGGCACCACGAACAGTTCGTTTGCGAATGTCAACGTTTATAGTGGCGCGCCGTTTATTTCCACGGACGTGCAGCCGATCTACTTGGTGCTGTCAGGCGACACGGTATCCCTCTCGGTCACGGCCAACGGCACAGAGCCGTTCAGTTCTCAGTGGCAGGTCAGCGACACCAACGGGGTGAACTGGACGAACCTGACGGACAATGGGCGGATCAGCGGCTCGCATAGCACTGTCCTGACGATTGCCAACGCGCAAGCCAGTGACGCGGGCGACTACCGGCTGGCCATCACCAATACTGTCGGCGGGCCAACCCCAACCAGGAGCAGCACAGCGGAACTCCTGGTTACAACCTTGCCCATCGGCTTCAACGGCGCCGGCTTTGGCTGGACGGCCAACCAGTTCGGGAACTTTACCGTGCCGATTATCAACAGTGGCTTGGTGACGCTAACGGACGGAGCCGGCAACGAGGCCCGGAGCTTCTTCTTCAACGATCCGCAATACATTGGCGCATTCAAAGCGTCGTTCACGTATCGGGCGGGCGGCAGCAAGGCCGCTGACGGCGGGAGTTTCTGCCTCCAGAACGATCTGCGGGGCGCGGCGGCTCTGGGCGGCGTCGGCGGCGCCCTTGGGGTGATGACCGGCGTGGGCGGCACGAGCATACCCCAGTCCATCACGCCCAGCGCGGAACTGGAATGGAACATGTACCAAGGCGTGGGCTATGCCCTCGAAACCGGCGGCTTCGTTCCCGCCGGCAGTGGTTTCACCACCCCGGGGAGCGTCAATTTGATCAGCGGCGATCCTATCAACGTCTCCATCTATTACGCCTACAACCGCATGTCCATCACCTTCACGGACGCAGTGGCCGTCACGTCCTACAGCACCAATTGGAACGTGAATTTGGCGCAGGTTTTGGGCGCCAACACCGCCTACATCGGATTCACCGGCGCAGACGGCGGCTCCACGTCCATCCAAACCATCAGTAACTTCACCTTCGTGAACATCCCGTCAGCGGCCATTCAAATCAACAACGGGACCAATGCCGTGCTTTCATGGCCTGGTGCCGTTTCCGGGTTTGTATTGCAGCAAAACGGCGATTTGAACACTACCAACTGGTCGAACGTGGCGAACCCGGCCAACTTGGTGAACGGGCAATACCAGATCATCGTGCCGCTGGGCAGCACCAACCTGTTCTATCGGTTGATCCTGCCGTCAACACCCTAGTGTAGTGTCCCGGAAATGACTAGACATATAAAAATCGTGGATTACGAGGGAAATGGCCCGAACCAACGAAGCCGTCCTCTGATAATATGTCTAGTTAATTGCGAGACACTACACTAGCTTGTGACTGACAAGCACGGAACGCTGGAAAGCGCCTCGAATAAGGCCGGGCCATGCGGTGAGCTCGCCGGAGGGCTCGGTCTTACAAGGTTGCGCCCCCGCGCAGGAGGGTGTTCCATTGTATCCGATTAGTTTGACGCTGGCTGCCGCAAATCTTTTTCCAGAACGGCGCGAATGCCGGCAAAAATATTTTCGGCCAATTGGCGGCGGCCTTCTTGGGTGAGATGCACCAGGTCGATGAACTTCTCATTCTCCCCATCGAGGTGCGGATGGGTATCGACGAAGCAAACATCCGGGTGTTGCGCCGCTAATTCCTGGACGACCAGAGAGTGTATCTTATTGGCCTCGACCTCGCGATCAATTGAATAAAAGGCAGGCCGATAGAATTCGATGACCCGCTTGTCGCTGGTCGAATTGACCGCCATGGAAAAATTCGCCAGCACCAGGCGAATCCGGTTCGTCTCAGCCGCTGCGATTAACTCACGATAACTGCAGGCCGAAGAAGTTTGCAGCGGAGTGAGACGCCAGACCTCTCGACTTGATACATCTGGAACGTAATGACGGCGGAATAAAAACATTTTGATTCGATACTCGCAACTCGCCAGCAACTTGAGAGGGCGCGCCTGATATGCGGGCGCCTGCGGCCCCTCCGCCGCCGGCAGCGCCCGGTCGATCTGTCCAAACCCATTGTAGCCGTGATAAGAGATAATCATGTCAGGGTGGAGTGGCAGGATGTCGCGGGACAAGCGGTCCAGGTTGTTGATCAGCGCATAGCCTGGAACCCCGGCATTGATGACTTCAACCGGACGGCTCGGTTTTAAGCGCTCGGCAATCATCTGTTCCAACAGTTCGGGCCAAGGTTTGTCCTCCGGCGCGAGGGTCATCCCAAAAGTGGTCGATTCCCCCAAAGCCACGATTCGATAGGTATTGCCCTTGATCGCTGGAATTTCCTCCCCCCGAAATCCCCCGCTATTAATGGAAATGGCGCTGCGCAAGAGAGTGCCATGACTGTTCGGCCGCAAACGATGAGCCGGGACCGCAGTGGGCATAACGTCGTATATCTCCTTGCCCATCCTGGGATATTGCTCGTCGCGGAAAAACCGCCACCAACTGACCAGCGCGGCCGAATTGCCCTTGGCGTCGCGGTAGGAGTAATACTTCTGCCATGTCTCTGTCCACAGCCCGATGCGATAGCCGGGGCTTGCCAAAAAATCCGCCATCGGCAACCCGACGATTACCAGCAACAGCGTATTGGCGACCTGAATCCCAGAGGGAGACAATTTGAAGCGGGTGCGCAGCAGGAGCAGTGAAAGAATCCCGCCCAGCAGACCCAAATAAAACAATCCATCCGCGTTTTGAAGATAACCGGCCCCCGTAAAAAGCACGGCCGCCAGAAACGACCATATCACGGCCATTGTCTTCCATCCCGTCCCGTTGAGCCAGATTGCCACAGCCACCAAGCCCGCCACCAGGCCAGAAGAACCTTCCCAAACATGGCCCGTGTCCGCGCCCGCCCAAGCTACAATACATCCAAGCCATCCCAGGAAAATTCCCCTCCTTGAGCTTCGCCCCATAAACACCAGACTGCTTCCCAACAATCCAAGGCCCGCGACCGATATCCATGGCAAATTCGCCCATAAAGCCAGCACCACGGCGCCCTCAATCAAAAGCGATTGAGCAACAACACGGACCGAAACCCGCTGGCGCATGGAAAAACTTTTCGTTCCCGCAATAGATAAGAGGACGGATAAAAAAGAACCACCCAAAAAATGAACTGGCGCTAATATGCTTCCCACAGAGACGCAAAAAGTTGCCAACGAGGACCGCATAATCTAACGTTGTCTTATGACGTCAGCCGCGATCATACAGGAAATCAAGCAATTGCCGCCGGCGGAACAAGCCGAAGTGATCCAATTCACCGTGGGTTTGGCCCATCGTCGTCAACTGACCGGCAAAGAACTGGGCGAATTGGCCGATCGATTGGCGGCATCGACCGATCCTGCGGAAATTATACGGCTAAAATCAGCCATGACAGGTGGTTTTTACGGCGAATAATCCATCCTGAGCACTAGACTTGACGATTGGCCCGTCCCTGACTTTACTCAAGCTATGCGAATCGCGCTCGGACTGCTCTGCGGAGGCTTGTTATTGACAGGATGCCTCCATCATCATCCCAAGCCCGCGCCGGCTTCGGGCCGCAACGCCAGAACCACCAACCCAGTCATCCAGCCCGATTTACGCACCACCGGCGAGGTCGAAATGGTTAACTCCTCCGCTCGCTTCGTGGTGCTCAGTTTTCCGCCCGGCCCCGTCTCGGCCCCGGACCAACACCTCAACGTTTACCGGCAGGGCCTCAAAGTCGGCGAACTCAAAGTCACCGGCCCCCAGCGCGGCAACGACACCGTCGCCGACATCCTCGCCGGCGAAATTCAAGTCCACGACGAAGTCCGCGAAGAATAGAAGATCCCCTATTCGGCCCTTCCCACGCACGTCTCACGGCCCGACTGGTGGCGTGATGGAAGAAAAAACGGCAGGACTCAGGGCCAATGTGCCATGGATAGGTCCGCCTAAAAAGACGGGCAGAGTGTTGGTCCCGCTGTCGAAAATATTGGTCGTGACATTGATCGAAAAAATTCCGCTGAAAGTGATTGTCCCCCATTTGACTCGTTGTTGATAGGTCGTGCCGTCGCTTCGGCCAGAAACAGTTTTGTAAAATTCGGAGCTGGTGCCCACGAGGTTGAATTGAAGATTGGTCGTGGAGAACGCCAGGGAATGCAGTCCAAAGGCCGAGCTGTAATCGACTGTGTTCGTGCCCGGTCTCTCATAGATAATTCCGCGACCAACCTCGATCGGCGGCTGGTAGTTGGCGCCCGCGCCCGCATTCATTTGATTGGCAAAATTGGCCACGATAGGGAAATGGCTGGCCAGGCTGCCGGTAAAATTATTGGAAAAACCCCCGAAGTATTGGCTGACGTTGGTTTGCAGCGCGCCTTTGCGGAGGAAAATGCCTTCATTCGTCGTGGCCAAATTAATCTCCCGGACCAGGTGCGAGCCAGCCCAGGTCGTCCATTTTTCGCCCGCTAGATCCACCGCAATCGCTTTAATCACATTGCCCGTGGTGATCAGAATATTTGGCGCGTAAGCGTCAATATTAGTCGCGGTGTTGTCGGCGTTGGGATGGACCATATTGGTTTGATACTGCGCCAGGAATGAAATGCCGATGGTTTGAAAGGAGATTTGGGCCTGGACCTGGCCCGCCGCGAGCAATGTCCCGCACACCGCCGCAAAAAGAAATCGAGTCTTGTTCATAGTATAATCACTCAGCGTCGCAATCTCGCAGATTTTATCCCCTCGGGTCAAGCCAACCTTTCACGGTTGACAATTTGCCTGAAACTTTCAATTTTGGGCCGGCTGTTATTGGGGTGAACGCTATTCGCTATGAACCGCTTTCCAAGATTCTTCCTTTGCCTGCTGCTGTTCGTTGCGGCCTTTCTCGCCCGCGCCCAGGAGCAACCGGAGGCCACAGGCAACATCCTCGCCCATCCCCTTTCCCGTCTCCAGGCGCTGGACATCGCTTCGCGCCAAAACAGCGCCATCCTCAAAGGCAAAGCCGACCTCCAGGCTTCGGCGGGCATCGTTATTCAATTGCGCTCGGTCGCCTATCCCGTTTTGTCCGCAGGCGGCGCTTACAATGCCGAGCAGTCCACTCTCATTGAAAATTTTCCGCTTCCCCCTCCCTACAACGTCATTCAATTCCCCAATCAAAACTGGAACAGCGAAATCAGAGTCCAGCAATCCATTTACGCGGGCGGCCGCATTACTTCCGCCTTTCGCTCGGCCAAATTGACCCGCCAGCAGGCCCTGCTCAATTACCAGACCGTGCTGGCGGACACTTTGCTTTCGGTGCGAATTGCGTATGACGACGTCCTCGTCGCCCTCCAGCAGATCGCCGTTCACGAAGCATCTGTCAAACTATTAACCAACGAGCTGACCGATGTGCAACGCCGTTTCCAGGCCGGGACCGTGCCGCAATTTGACGTTCTGCGAGCCAAAGTGGAATTGGCCAATGAAAGCCCGCGCCTCATCCAGGCCCGCAACAGTTATCGCATCGGCAAGAATAATTTGTTGAACCTGCTGGGCTGCACGCTGCCCAAAACAATCTGGGAGGATGTGCCGCTCCAGTTGAGTGACAGCCTCCAAGCCGTTCCGCTGAACATCGAATTGCCCGCCGCGTTGCGCAGCGCCTTGGAAAAGCGGCCCGAATTGGCGGCGTTGCGCAAAGCCGAAGCGTTGCGCCGCGAAGATGTCGTCAACGCCAAGTCCGGCTATAAACCGAACGCGCAAATTTTTGGCGGCTACCAATGGCAAAGTCCGCCCTACGAAAATAATTTGAGCGACGACCTCTCCGGCTGGATCGCGGGCGCCCAGATTAGCTGGAATCTTTTCGATAGCGGCTTGACTCGCGGCAAAGTCATCGAAGCCCGCGCGCATTACGAGCGGGCCAAACTGGAGGTCGATGAAACCAGCCGCCAGATCGAATTGGAGGTGCGCACCGCCTACTCCAATTTTATTGAAGCGCGCGAAGTGCTTGAATCGCAAAAAGCGGTGCAAGAGGAAGCGGAGGAATCATTGCGTCTGGCCGAAGCGCGCATGACCGCCGGGAGCAGCACGCAACTGGATGTGCTCAGTTCTCAAACGGCCCTGACCCAGTCGCGCACGACGGCGATCCAAGCTTTGCACGATTACTCCGTGACGCGATCTCGGCTGCAGCGCGCGCTGGGCGAAGATATGGATATTGTGCAGAAGTAACCCCTGTTGCATATTCGGCCTCTGCGCAATGTTCGCGCTGAAATGAAGAAGCCATCTATTTCCATCGTTTTTTTGACGGTCTTAATCGACCTCGTCGGGTTTGGTTTGATCCTGCCCCTGATCCCCATTTACAGCGACAGCTTTCATGCCAGCGGCTTTGTCATTGGGGCGATCATCAGCGCCTATTCGCTGATGCAATTTATCTTCGCGCCGGTTTGGGGCCGGCTTTCCGACCGGGTGGGGCGGCGCCCGGTTCTTTTGGCCAGCACCAGTTGCGCCTGCCTGTCATACATTATTTTTGCCATTGGCTCCGGTCTGCATAACACCACGGCCGCGTTGGCCGTGATGTTCGGTTCGCGTTTATTTGCCGGAGTCTGCGGCGCCAATATCACCGTCGCCCAAGCTTACATTGCGGACATTACTCCGCCTGAAAAACGTTCGGCGAAAATGGGACTGGTCGGCATGGCCTTCGGCCTGGGCTTCATCATCGGGCCGGTGCTGGGCGCGCTCAGCAGCAAATACTGGGGCCTGACCGCGCCGGGCTGGACTGCGGCCAGCCTTTGCGCGATCAATTTCATCTGGGCCTTTTTCCGCCTGGCGGAAAGCTGGAAACCTTCCGAACATACCGTCATTCAGCGGCCTCATCTTCAGCAATGGACCCACACCTTGAGCACGCCTCGTCTTAATTTGCTCATCGTCATCTTCTTTTTGGCGACGTTTTGTTTTACCTGTTTTGAATCGACCATCGGGTTGCTGGTCATGAAGAATTTTCATATTGACACCAAAAAAAGCCTGGGAACGGTTTCCATGCTGATTGCCTATTGCGGCGTGATTGGGGCCGGTGTGCAAGGCGGCGCGGTGGGAAAACTGGTCCGAAAAATGGGCGAACCAAAGTTAATCGCCGCCAGCCTGTTCATGGCGGCCCTTGGCATTGCCCTGCTTCCTTTCATGTTGAGCTGGACCGCCCTGCTCATTGGGCTGGGCATTTTTTCCATTGGTTCCAGCCTGACGCGTCCTCCCGTTTTTGGCATGATTTCGATGCTCGCCCCGGCCAATGAGCAAGGCGCGACTTTGGGTGTGACGCAGGGCGTCGGCAGCCTCGCCCGCATTGTCGGTCCCATCTTCGCCGCGACCCTTTTCGAGAGCACCGCCTCCCTTCCTTACTTGATCTGCGGAGTCCTTTGTTTCGCCACGTCCATCCTGGCCTTGCAATCCTTGACGCGGGTGCCTTTGCCCGCCAAGGCCCCATGAATTTCTCCGCGGCCATTGACCTTTTCGACGCCGAGAACGCGCGCGATCCCA
>DASRLE010000155.1:0-12001 GCA_035648615.1 Saccharimonadales bacterium (SeqCode)
CGCCAGTATAATACCGGGCATGTTATACTTTCGGCGTGGAAACGATTGAGCAATTGAACCGTCCGTCGCTCGCCCGAAGGCTGGGAGTTGTCGTTCATGTGTCGCCATTGCTGCGGAAAGTTTGCCAGATGAGTGGTTGCCCGGAAGATCGCGTTGGCGAATGGCTGCTCAAATGTTCCGTCCGCCGGGGAGCCAGCCATTATGAGCGCGATTTTCCAAAAGACTTGCCGCCCGACCGTCCAGACCTGAGCAATGAAGAACTCGCCGTAGCTTTATGTCTCGGCCAGCATCCTTACAACTCGACGTTCATCCGTGCGGCCGCACAATTGCTGAGCTCACCGCGCACGGACGCAGCCAAACTCGCCAGACTCGCCGTGATGGAAAGAGTCGAGCCGGTTTTGCTGCATATCGCCGCTCTTGCGGCACGCTTTGCGCCGGAGACGCAGCCTTGGTCTTATCTGCTCCGCCACCTCGCCCAGGGGCTGCCTTGTCCAGCGGATGCCCTCCCCCACTGGTCCCGCTTTGTCAGCCAAACTGGTGTTACTTCTTTCACGGGGGGGCCGGATATTAAGTGGCTGCGGCGGCGCGAACCTGTCGGATGAGCAACCCGCTGCGCATTCTAAAAATGCTTGATGAGCATCTCATTTTGCCTGATGAGCTTACGCTTTTTGGACGTTCGGCGCTGGCCTTGGGCTTTTCCAAGGCACCAGACCATTTTCACAACACGCAAGATGTGGACGGCATTCTGCCGCTGGCCTGGTTGCAGCCACCCGACGAGCATCACGATTTCTGGCAAGCCGTGCAGCGCACCAACATCGAGTTGGAGCCGGATGGCCTTTACTTGACGCACTTATTCCGGGAGGTGGATGTCATCCTGCAGCCGGACTGGTTCAGCCGCCGCCTGCAACTTAACGTGGGTCTGCGGAAATTGGCGGTTTTTCGGCCGGCGACCATTGATCTCATCCTGACCAAGATGGCGCGCGCGGACGACGATGATTTGCAAGACATCCGATTTTTGCTCCAGCAAGAATCCTTGATCGGGCACCAGTTGGAGACCGCGTTCGCTCGCGCGCGCGTGCCGGACGTGCCGGAGATCAGGGAATTATTCAATCGTGCGCGACCGAAGGTACTCGCCTTGGCTTCCTTGTGATCGCCGTTTCGCACATTGCGGATTTTCCGCGAAGGCAAGCCGTCGCCATTCCGATCCGTTGACAGCATAGTTTCGGCCCAAGATTGGAAATGAACATAGTTCCTTGCGGGCCGCGTTTGTCATGGACGCCTTCAGTACAGTCGTGGGCGGCCATGAGAAGCGATAACTTGGGGAGGCGAACTTGAGGCCCAAGCCAGTAGCTGAGAGCATACGTCACGAAGAAAGCAAAATCGTGTGCCCGACGGCAGTGCAACGCTGGATATATGGACGGTCCGGCTTTTCTTTCAATGGTTTGTTCGAGTCCGGGAAGCACAGAACACCGAATAAGACCACGCCAGCCAGGCATTGATTAAGAACCTGCCATTTCGCAGCGCCAAGTTGGAAGGCAAAAAGATGAGGAGGAGAAATTTTTTTGCCTCTCATTTTTTTGCCTTTCTTCCCTCGATGAGTGATACCGAACCGGTCCCGCTACATCCTTTCATCCCAAGGGGATGAAAATCATCCAGCCTAGGGTTGCGAGCAACGAGATACCCTGGGGTCATCGTCAAGCAAATACCGTTGCGCCCATCCAACCCTTTTCAGGGTTGATGACATGGAATGGGCCGAGTTCCCCGCGTAGCCGCTGGCGCGTCAACGCTGGGCTGGATGATTCAATCCCGTTGGGATTGCCAAAGTTGAAAATACTCAAAAATGGACGGTTGACATATTTTAATTACTTTGATAGTTTAGTTATGGCATGAGCAAAAGTTCAAATAATGGCCGCGCGGGGAGGGTTCCGCCAGCGAGCGCTTTTGGGCCTCCTCCTGGTTCAATCACGGTCAATCAAGGCAAATTTAAGCCGCTGCCGAACCCGCCTGATCTTTCGCCGAGGTTGACTCAGAGAAAGCGCCATGGAACAAACTTGATTTTGATCGGAGATTTTTTTATTCTTTCCTTCATGTCCAGAACCCCCTTGACCCTTTACGTCGCTGCTTTTCTTGCTTCTGCCGCAGCCGGGGCGAGCGTGCCGTCTCGAGAAGCGGCCAGCCTCCAGTATGCCAATCTGCCGATCAGTTTCGAGGTGAATGCCGGGCAGGCGGATTCTGCCGTGAAATTCCTGGCTCGCGGGCATTATGGGAGCCTTTTGCTAACGCCCGGCGATGCATGGCTGACCCTTCAACACCCCGCCGGCGCCAATCCATCGGGCGTCTTGCGCTTGAAACTCGCCGGCGCAAATTCCAATCCCACCCTGGAGGGGATGGACAAGCTGCCGGGCACAGCCAATTATTTCACGGGGACTGATTCGAGCCTCTGGCGCACCAACGTGGGAACTTTTGCGAGAGTCAAATATCACGACGTTTATCCAGGAGTGGATTTGATCTATTACGGGAACCAGCAAAAGCTGGAGTACGACCTGGTCGTTCAGCCGGGCGCGGATCCAGGGGCGGTCAGGCTGGAATTTGGCGGGGCGGAGAAAATCACGCTCGAGGCCGGTGGCGATCTGCTGTTGCAACTGAAGGGTGAGACGATTCGGCAGCACAAACCGATTGTTTATCAGGAAATCGGTGGCGAGCGAAAAATGCTTTCCGGCGAATATGTTCTGCGTCAGGGCATGCAAGTGGGTTTCCAACTGGCCGAATACGATAAAACCCAATCGTTGATCATTGACCCGGTGCTGGCTTACTCTGCCACTTTCGGCGGGAGCGGCATCAATCAGGCCTTGGGCGTGGCGGCGGGAGGTGACGGCAGCATTTATATCACGGGCAACACCACTTCGCGGACTTTCCCAGGGGTGAACGCATTCCAAACCAACTTTCTTGGCAACCTGGATGCCTTCGTGATGAAGATCGGCACCAACGGCGCAGTCGCCTATGCCACCTACCTGGGCGGCGGGCCGGCCAACACCTTGAATAACGCCAGTTACGGCCAAGGCATTGCCGTGGATGGCGCGGGCGATGCGTTTGTGACCGGCTACACGCAAGTGACAAATTTCCCGACCCAGAACCCGTTGCAGGGGACCATCGGCGGAAGCTTTGACGCTTTTGTGACAGAACTCAACCCAACCGGCAGCGGGCTGGTCTTTTCCACGTATCTTGGCGGCAGCGGATTTGACGCGGCGAATGGCATTGCCCTTGATGGCGAGGGAAATGTCATCATCACAGGCCACACCCAGTCCGCGAATTTCCCGACTCACAACGCCGCCCAACCAGCCTATGGCGGTGGCGGGGATGCCTTTGTCACCAAGCTTAACACAAACGGGAGCGCCTTGGTTTATTCGACTTTCCTGGGGGGTGCGGACTCGGAGGACGACGTCTCGAAGAGCCAGAACACCGTTCTAATTTTCGCCCAGAATAACGTGGGTGGCGCGGTCGCGGCGGACCTCGAAGGCAATGCCTACGTCACTGGTTGGACTTATTCGAGCAATTTTCCGGTCATGAACGCCTTCCAAAGAACTAATATAGTGTACGGCCAAGGCTTTTACGCCAATGCGTTCGTCACCAGGTACGATGCCAGCGGCAATATCAGGAGTTCGACTTACTTCGGCTCTCAATTCGGCGCCTTTGGCCGCGCCATTGGCGTTGATTTCAATGGCAATGTTTACTTCGCCGGCTCGAGCTACGGCGGGGGATTGCCCACGACCAACGCTGCGCAACCTGTCTATGGCGGAAATGGCGCTGCCACTATAGGGGACGGCTTTGTGGCGGCATTTGACGCCACTGGAACGAATCTGCTCTATTGCACGTATCTCGGCGGGGGCGGCGATGACCAGGTCAATGGCATCGCCGTCAGGGACGACGGAGCGGTGGCGGTCACCGGCTTCACCGATTCGCCCAATTTTCCTCTGCTCAATGCAGTTCAGACCAATGGCTACCAAGGGTTTTTCAATTCCCCGGACGCGGCTGGCCATTGGAGTTTGAGCAACTCCGGCCTGCTCAGCGCCAGCATCTGGTCCGTCCAAATTGATCCCGCCCATCCCTCCACCCTTTATGCGCTGACCTCGACGGGCTGTTTCAAAAGCACGGACGGCGGGGCCCATTGGCTTTTAGCCAACAGCGGCATTTCCCTTCTGTTCGGGAATTCAGACCCGTCAGAGGCCGGCATGCTGGCGATTGACCCGGTTCACCCGAGCACCCTCTACGCCTGTGGCTTCGCCGGCATCTACAAGACAACCAATGGCGCGGCGAACTGGACGCTTTCCAGCATCCCGGGCGCTTATGGGCTTCAAACCGTCGTCGTCGATTCGATGACGCCGACGACGCTTTACGCGGGCGATTCCTCGCTTGGTGTCTTGAAAAGCCTGGACGCCGGAAATAGCTGGAACACGATGACCAACGGCTTGAATAATTTCTCCATTAATTCGCTCCTGGTTGATCCGCAAAACTCGGCCAGCGTTTACGCCGGTGTCAACAATTCGGCCGGCGTCAGCCTCTTCAAAAGTATCAATGGCGGCGCGAATTGGACAGTGCTCGGAGGAGGATTGCCCAACGGCCCCATTGCGTTTCTGGCCTTCAACCCCGCCGCCTCCTCGACCGTTTACGCCATCGTCAATACAGTGGCCGGGCCGGTTCTCTGCGTAAGCTCCAATGCAGGCGCGATTTGGACGGAGACATTTTCCGCCTCGGGCTTCAAGTTGACCGCGCTTGCCGTTGGACCGGGCTCCGGTTCGTCCGCAAGCCCCGCCATAACCATCGCTCAGTCAGGCAGCGATGACGTTCTGTCATGGCCCGCTTCCTTCACCAATTTCACCCCGCAATTCGCCCCTTCGCTCCAGCCGGCCACTTGGACCAACCTCAGCCAGTCCGCGGGGGTTGCCAATGGCAGCAATGTCATCACCAATCGTCCCTCAGGGGCGCAAGGCTATTACCGGCTGGCGGGGACCAACAATACACCCTCGTCGCAGTCGTTATACTTGGGCACCGACGCGGCCAGTGGGGTGGGCATTTACAAGAGCACGGACGCCGGAAACTCGTGGAACGTCGCCGGGCCGTTCGCGGGCGACACCATTAGCGTGCTGACCGTCAACCCCGCCAGCCCGGGCGTGGTCTATGCCGCGCTCAATGGCGGACGCGATGCCTTTCTATCCTCCTACGCGACGAACGGCCAGCTTTTTTCCTCGACCTATCTGGGTGGGAGCGGAGCAGATCAAGGCAATGGCGTGGCGCTGCTGAAGGACAGCGATGTTGCGGTGACCGGCAGCAGCTTCTCCAGCGACTTTCCAATTGTCGCTTCAAACTTGCGCGAGCATCCCTTGTCAGGGAGCACCACGCCGGCCACTACAGGCGTCGCCGATTTCGTGACCGTGATGTCCTATGTGGAGCCCTGCAAGACTGATGGAAGTTTCGAGAGAACGTTTCACGTCGGCGAAGTCATAAGCGATTGGCCTTTGGGATATTACGCGGATATCCTTCCTGACGATAGTCAATTGCCGGCCGGCCTGCATGTGAATGCGACCGCTATACACAATCCACAACTCGTAGGAACGGCTGGAGGATCTAACAATATGACGGGAACGTGGACGTTTACAGTTACCTATTTTGGTGAGGTACCTTGTCCAGATTATAGCATCGTTTACACCGTCCACATTGTCTCTCCCTGAGGAGTGACCGCGCCAGCTTCAAACGTGGAAAATACGACCGGCTCCGAATCGAGCGACCTCCATGTCTCGCGCCGGCGGATTGGTTCCTTCGTGGCGGTCGTGCTCCCAGTCTTGCTGGCGGCAACCTGGTTTGTCTGCGCGACGTGGAATCACTTCTGGAAACGCCCGGCGACAACGCCTTGGGAAATCATTCCGTCTGTCCTGACTGTGCTGTTTATTGTCACGACGTTTTTGAGGATGCGCCACTCAAACCTCGGGCTGCGGCTGGCTTATCGTGTCTCGGCCATCTGGCTGGGCGTCTTGAACTTCAGTTTTTTCGCGTCGTGCGCCGCGTGGATTTTTTCCGGGGCGACGGCGCTTGTGTCGATTCACGTTCCGCCAAAAACCATCGCGTTGCTTTTTTTTGGCGGCGCGATTCTGGCGAGTTTTTACGGCTGGCTCAACGCTTCCTGGCTGCGGGTGACGCGCGTAACGGTGAAGCTGGCCAATTTGCCCGAAGCCTGGAGCGGCGTCAGCGTGGCGCTGGTGACGGATTTGCACCTGGGCAATTTCCGCAGCGCTGGTTTCGCGGGCCGCGTCGTGGCCAAACTTCAAGGACTGAGCCCCCAAGCCATCTTGATCAGCGGCGATTTGTATGATGGATCCAAGGTGGACTGCGACGCGCTCATTGCGCCATGGAGGAGAATTTCAGCACTCGAGGGAATTTATTTTGTGACCGGCAACCACGAGGAGTTCACAGATCGCGCGAAATTCTTGAAGGCCGTCGAGCGCGCCGGCATCCGCGTTCTGAATAATGAAAAGGTCGAGCGCAACGGAATGCAAATTGTCGGGGTGCATGATGCGGAAACGCAGAATCCCGAGGTTTTCCGCGCCCTCTTGCAGCGCGCGGCGTTGGACCGCCATCACCCAAGTATTTTACTGGCCCATCAACCCACCAATCTTTCGATTGCCGAGGCTGAAGGCGTTTCCTTGCAGGTTTCCGGCCATACCCACGGCGGCCAATTCTGGCCGTGGACGTGGGTCGCGGCGCGGGTTCACGGGCGATTTAACCATGGGCTGAACCGGCTCGGCAAAATGCAGGTTTGCACCAGCTATGGGGTTGGGACATGGGGCGCGCCGATGCGGCTCGGCACTGGCGCCGAGATTGTTTTGATTCGCCTTGAATCTGCCGCATCATAGAAGCGCATGGTTAAAAAATCAGTTGAACCGATGAATGGCCGCGATACCTCTTTGGTGAATCATCATCGGCTTTGGATGCCATTTTCTATTGGGGTTCTGGCGTTTGCCGCGATTGTCCTCGTTCGCCTCAAACCGGAACTGGAGTATAATTTTGCAAGTTGGTTTATCGCCGCGATCGTGTTGCTCGCCATCCTGTTGGAGTTGGTTTGGTTTCTGTTCCTGAGCCGTTTCAAATGGCGGCTGCGCTTGATTGCCTTCGGAATTTTGGCGCTTTCGATCTTCGGCTTGACACGCACACTGCGGGTAGATGGAACGGTCAGCGGCAACGGTCTGCCCAAGCTGGCCTGGCGCTGGACGGCGGCCCGCGCGCCGCTTCCCAGTGCGTTACCGCTCGCGCTCGGCGCGTCTTCGAGGGCGGCGCCGGAATCAACGTCCGACTCGCCCCAGTTCTTTGGCCCCCACCGCGATGGCATCGTTACGAATGCGGGGCTGTCCCATGATTGGAAAACGACGCCACCCAAACAGCTTTGGCGTCAACCCATTGGCGCGGGATGGTCGGCCTTCGCGGTGGTGGGCGGACGCGCCTACACTCAGGAGCAGCGGGGCGAGGCCGAGTGCGTCACCTGCTACGATTTGCTGACGGGACGATTAATTTGGACCCACTCCAACGCGGTTCACTTCAGCCAGTGGCAGAGCGGCGACGGACCGCACGCGACCCCGTCCGTCTTTCAGGGCAAAGTATTCACCATGGGGGCGGCGGGCATGCTCAATTGCCTGGAGGCCGAGACGGGTCAGCAACTTTGGTCGCGCAACGTGCTGGCGGAAAACAATCTGCCCAATCTCACCTGGGGGACGAGTGATTCGCCATTGGTTTTCGACGATACGGTGGTCGTCACTGGCGGCCAGACCAATGGCCCAACCGTGCTGGCTTACCGGCGGGCGGATGGCAAACCCCTGTGGCGCGCCGGAACCGCCCGCGCGAGTTACGCCTCGCCGATCCTCACCACGCTTGCGGGCCGGCGGATGGTGCTTTCCTGCAACGCCGCCTCCCTCACCGCGCACGATCCGGCGACCGGCGAAACTCTCCTCGATTACCCATGGACAACCGACAAATGGCCCAAAGCCTCGCAACCGGTGGTGATCGATGGCCAACGGGTCTTTCTTTCGGCCGGATACGGTTCCGGCTGCATGTTATTGGAAGTCAAAGCCGGCGCCGATCAAAAGCTCGCCGCCACGCCACTTTGGCAAAACATGCGCATGAAAACCCAATTCAACAGCGCGGCGGCTTGGAACGGCTTCCTCTACGGTCTGGATGACGGTCTGCTGGCCTGCGTCGAAATCTCCACTGGCGAACGCAAATGGAAAGACGGCCGCTACGGTTCCGGGCAGACGCTTTTGGTCGATGACCTCATCCTCATTCAAAGCGAGCAAGGGGACGTCGCCCTCGCGGAGGCCAAGCCCGACAGTTTCAATGAACTGGGACGCATCGCCGCGCTGCACAACAAAACGTGGAATCAGCCGACTCTTGCCGGGCGCTACCTTCTGGTGCGCAACAATGAGGAAGCCGTGTGCTACGAACTGCCGGTCCAGAAAAAGGAAAGCAGTCTTGCCGCCCTGAGACTGCGACTGCTACCGTTCGGGCCGGATGCCAGCAAATTTTGACGATGCCTTTGCCCGGGGGATGAAGACAATCGCCTTGCTGGGCTTGCTACTGGTGTGCTCTCATCGAATATGACTGCGAGGGCCACCGTTCGAATCGCGATTCTGGCTTTGTTGGCCGTTGCTTTGCTATGGACCGTCAATCGCCACCAGCGGGAACCCGTTTCCCGTAATCGGCCGTTAAGCTATTGGATGGGACGCCTCGACAATCGCTCGGATAGCACCGCCCGGACGGCCATCAAAGAAATGGGCGCGAATGCCCTGCCCGAATTGAGGGGAGTCTTGCAGCGCGACGATTCACCCTTGCGAAAACACATCGCGGCGTGGCTGTCCGGTCACCCATGGTTGAAAGCGAAGCTAAACCTGCGTCCCGCAGCGGAAGTGCGGCGCGCTCACGCGCTCGACGCTGTTACTTGCCTTGGGCCGGATGCCAAACCCGCATTGCCGGGTATTCTCCCCTTTGTGACGAACCAAAGTTCCCAACTCAGGATCAGGGCGCTCTTTGCCTTAAAGTCTATCGGTCCCGATCTACAGCGGGTCAGGCCCGTTGTGCCAAGCTTGATTCAAGCGCTGGGCGGCGGCGAATGGACAATGCGCGTCGCCGCCTTGGGCGCACTGGAGGCCTTAAAACCGCCGCCACCGGAAGCTGTTCCCGCCGTTTTGAAGCTCGCCAATGATTCCAACGAAATGGTTCGGGCGGGCGCCATCCATTATTTGGTCGCGCAAACGAATGCCATTGTCATTCCGCTTCTTGACAAACAATTGCATGACCAGGATAGCTATACGATCACCGCAGCGGCCTCCCAAATCGGAGTGTTTGGCGCCGCGGCCTCCGCCTCCGCCCCACGCTTGAGGCAATTGCTCGATAACCCGGTGCTCACCGTTCGCCAGGCCGCCAGCAACGCGTTGCTTGGCATAACCGGCCAAATAGATTTTCGTTCCGCGCCGAAAGAAAAGGCGGCGCTCGAATTCAATTTTCAAGGGACGCCGTTTGACAGCGTTCTCAGCGTCTATGAAAGCCTGGCCGGCAAAAAAGTGACGATGAAAGCCGCGCCAAATCCCTCCTACGCGTTGCTGCGCGTCCTGACCGTTCACCCGCTGACTACGAACGAAGCCTTGCAACTTCTGGACGAAGTGTTGAAGGAACAAGCCGGATTGGTCGTTGTTCACGGGCAAGACGGTTCGCTCACCGCCCTGGCCAAACCGTAGAACCTTGGCTTGGGGTACCCGCACGCGCTTGTGGCTGTCCGCTTTGGTCGTTATCACTCCAGGATTACCTCGCGGACGCGGGGAATTTTCAATACTTTCCAATTTTCCAATACGGGAAGCAGCAGGGAACGGAAAAACAAAGTCACCTCCTCGTTGACTGCTTCGAGTTTTTTGCCATGCTGCCCACATGCGCAAGACCGCCAAAGCAGACACAAAAATTAAATTGCCGCCAGCCCACGATTGGCGCACAACCGATGCCGACGAAGTCAACAAACGCCGCCAGCGCGCCTGCGAAGAATCTTTTGTCATCACCAACACCGATGCGCGACATCCCCTCTTCTCCAATTTCCGGGTCAAGTCCGCCAGCGGCCTGACCTACTCGGTGGAGATTCGCCAACTGGACGGCCAACACTCCGTCTGTGACTGCGTGGATTTCCGCACGAACGGCCTCGCGCTCTGCAAACATACTGAAGCGGTCCTGCTGCTGCTTCAAGCGCGCCATAGCAAGCTTTTCAAAATGGCGCAAATGACAGGGTCGGATCGCATCGAAGTAACGCTTGATCCGGCGGCGGATACTTTGCGCGTGCTAAATGGCCAAGGCAAACTGCCGCAGGCGGTCAGCCAGTGGTTTGACACCGAGGGCCGGTTACTGGACGCCTCGCCCGAAGCCGCGCTGGACGCGCTGCGCCGGTTGCGCGAGGCTGATTTCCCGCAACTCCGCCTTTCCCAGGAAATTGAGCCGTGGCTCGAAAACCGCCGCCGCGTCGCCGAACGCCGCCGGCTCCGGCACGAGTACGAACTCAAAGTGCAGAGCGGCGAATGGCCATCCCATGAAACGACCGTGCCGCTGTTTCCCTACCAACGCGAAGGGATGCTGCATTTAGCCTTTACCGAACGCGCGTTGCTGGCCGACGAAATGGGCTTGGGCAAGACCATCCAGGCCATCGCCGCCTGCGCGCTTTTGCATCGCCTCGGCCAGGCGCGCCGGGTGCTGGTGGTCACCCCCGCCTCGCTCAAAACGGAATGGGAGGAACAGATTCGGAAGTTTACCACCTTGAATTACCAGATTGTCTTTGGCGGCAAGGTTCGTCGTCTCAAGGCTTATGACCAGAGTTCCGCCACGCCATTTTTCACCATCGTCAACTACGAGCAGATGGTGGCCGACACGCCGGAGGTGAACGCGCGGCTTGCGCCGGACGTTGTGGTGCTGGATGAAGCCCAGCGCATCAAAAACTGGAGCACCAAGACCGCCCAGGCCATAAAACGCCTGCGCAGCCGTTACGCCTTCGTCCTTACCGGCACGCCCATCGAGAACCGCATTGACGAGCTGCATTCGCTGATGGACTTCCTCAATCCCGCCGTGCTGGGCCCGCTCTTTCGCTTCAACCGGGACTTTTACGAACTCGATGAACGCGGGCGTCCCATCGGCTGCCGCAACCTGGACTTGCTGCACGAACGCATCAAGCCCTTCATGCTGCGCCGCCGCAAGGTGGACGTGGAAACCGAACTGCCCGAGCGCACGGACCACAACCACTTCGTTCCGCTTCATGATTTGCAGAAACAAAATTATGCCGTCCACGAGCAGCAGGTGATGAGGCTCGTCAACATCGCGTTGCGCCGCCCGCTCACGAAACAGGAACAGGAAAAACTTCAGCGTGAACTGGCCATGATGCGCATGATTTGTGACACCAATTATATCCTTGATCCGGCCGATCGCACCTGCCCGAAACTGGGCGAATTGGGAAAACTCCTGGAAGAGTGCGGGGAAAACGACGCCAAGGTCATCGTCTTCTCCGAGTGGGAGAGGATGCTGGAACTCGTGCGCGATCTTTGCCGGCAGCATGATCTTGGCCACGCCTGGCACACGGGCAGCGTCCCGCAACAGCGCCGTCGCGCCGAAATTAATTCCTTCAAGGATGACCCGGGTTGCCGTGTCTTCCTCAGCACCGATTGCGGGGCAACAGGCCTCAATCTTCAGAACGCCAGCGTTGTCATCAATTGCGACCTGCCGTGGAATCCCGCCAAATTGGAACAGCGCATCGCCCGCGCCTGGCGCAAACACCAGACCCGCCCGGTCACCGTGTTCAATCTGATTTCCGAAAACACCATCGAACACCGCATGTTGGAAACGCTGGCCCTTAAACAATCCGTAGCGATGAGCGTGCTCGACAAGCCGGGCGAGGTGAAAGAAATCAAGTTTCGAAGCGGTCGGCAGGCCTTTGTCGAGC
>DASRLE010000156.1:0-7125 GCA_035648615.1 Saccharimonadales bacterium (SeqCode)
GCTCATTTCTTATGTGAAAGATTGGCGAAAATCAGCAAAATTACTTTGATTTACCCTAGAGGTCACTTTAATTATAAAAACTAATATCTAAGCCCTCGCAATGCCGTTTTTTGCCTGTTTTGGATGTAACGTCTTTATCTAAAGTAGCTTGTATAACTCTTTCAGCATTTGACATCCTTATGCCAAAATGGTAGCTTTAAAACTGCAATATCTTCGCCAGCGCGATTCCAGTCCGCTTTTGAGCAAGGCGGTTGTGTCTCCACGGTGAAGATGAGTCTAACTATACTAGCAATGAGTGAATCAACTGTGACACCCGCTCTCAACGGCGGCCCAAAAATCTCCAAAATTTCCGAAGCCGTCATTCGTTTTGCCGGCAATTCCCAGGACGGCATCCAGGCCCTCGGCGGCTTTCTGGCCCGTCTGGCCGGCCGCAGCGAACAGGAGGTCATGACCTTTATGACCATTCCTTCCACCATTTCAGGCGGCCCCTCGATTTTCCAAGTGCGCCTGGGTTCGGGCGAGGTGCTCACCGCCGGGGATGAAGCCGATGTGCTTTTCGCCTTTTACCAACATTCCTACGAGAGCCACATCAGTTCCTTGCGCAAGGGCGGGATTGTCATTTACGACTCCGACCACGTCCAGCCGAATGCCGAATGGGAAAAGGATTACCGGCATGTGGCCGTTCCCATTTCCAGCCGGACGATCGAAGCCATCGGCGGCACGGCCAAGGATAAGGGCAAAAACCTTTTCACCCTCGGGCTGGTCGCGAAAATCTTCGACTTAAACCTGCCCAAACTTGAGCGCCTGATTTCCGAACGGTTCGGCGGCAAGGACGACAGCATCGTGAAAAATGCCATGCTCGCCTTCAATGCCGGTTATGGATATTCCCTCGGCCAGATTTTCGAAACCTTCCAGTTCACTGAATCCAAAAAACGCTCCGGCCATCAAGTCGTCATGACCGGCAACGAGGCCCTTGCTTACGGTCTGATCGCCGCCGGCATCCGCTTCGGCGCGGCTTATCCGATCACTCCGTGGTCGGAGATCATGGAATTGCTCCGGCGCGAATTGCCCAAGTACGGCGGCACCTTCGTGCAGTGCGAAGACGAAATTGCTTCGATCTCGATGGCCATTGGCTCGGGTTGGGCGGGGAAGATCGCCGTCACCGGCTCGAGCGGGCCGGGCATCTCCCTCAAGACCGAAGCGCTCGGCTGGGCGGTCATGGCGGAAGTGCCGGTTATTGTTGTCGATGTTCAGCGCGGCGGCCCTTCCACCGGGATGCCCACCAGTGTCGAGCAATCGGACTTGAATATCGCCGTCTTCGGCGGCCACGGCGACGCCCCGCGCGTTGTGCTGGCGCCAACCGGCGTCGAGGATTGCTTTTATATTGCCATCGAAGCGGTCAACATCGCGCGCAAATACAACACGCCCGTCGTCATCTTGAGCGATCAATCCATTGCCACGCGCATTGAAGCCTTTGAAGAACCGAACCTGGAAAAAATGTGCCAGGACATTTCCCCTGATTTTACTCCCGTCGCGGAATATACACCATACGCGCTGCAAGGCGAATACAGGCAGCGCCTCGCCCCCGGCACGCCCATTTTGAACGGAAAATACCCCGTCGCCAGCGGCTTGGAACACGACGAACTCGGGCATCCCACCGGCTCGCCCAAAATGCACATGCAGATGACCGCCCGCCGCCGCCAAAAATTGCAAAAACTCGCGTCCGAACTCCCGGCGGCCGAAGTGTACGGACCGCCCGAGGGAAACATGCTTCTCGTCGGCTGGGGTTCGACCCACGGCCCGATTCACGAAGCCGTGGACCGCGCTCGCGCCGCCGGGGACAGCGTGTCCAGCGTGCATATCCGCCATATCAGCCCATTGCCGCCGGGGTTGGAAAATATTTTCGCCGGTTTTAATCATGTCGTCGTCGTCGAAATGAACGACGAAGGCCTCTACGGTTACGGCCAGCTTGGCGGTTTGCTGCGCGCCCGTTATTGCGACCCAAAAATCCGCGGCCTGACCAAAACCGACGGCTTGACCTGGCGTGTGCGCGAAATTCTGGAACGCGCCAAATCCGACATCGCCGCCGCCGTCCGCAAACTTTGATTTCAAATTATTTATGAGTGAATCAACCATCCTGACCGCCCCGCTGCCCCCAGCCGAGCGCAAGCCTCTCACGAAAAAAGAAGTCTCCGCCGACCATCCTACGTGGTGTCCGGGTTGCGGCGATTTTTCCATCCTCGCGCTCTATTTCAAGCTGATCGAAAAGCGCAAAATGTGGCACGAAAAAATCGCCACCGTGGCCGGCATCGGCTGCTCCAGCCGTTTTCCCTACTTCGTGCAAGCCAATGGCGCGCACTACATTCATGGCCGGGCTCTGCCCTTTGCCAGCGGCGTCTCACTCAGCCGGCCCGACCTGCACCTATTCGTATTCGGCGGCGACGGCGACGCCTTCTCCATCGGTGGCAACCATCTCAACCACACCGCCCGCAAGAACATCAAGATGACCTACGTCGTCATGGATAACTGGGTCTATGGCCTGACCAAGAAACAGACCTCGCCCACCTCGCCCATCGGTTTCAAAAGCAAGACCGACACTTTGGGCGCCACGGACATGCCGATCAATCCCATGAAGCAACTGATCTCGGCCGGAGCCTCGTTTGTCGCGCGGGCGACCCACACCAATCCCAACCACCTTCTGCAAATGATGGAAGCCGCCATGGACCACGATGGATTCAGCGTGATCGAGTGCCTGAGCGAATGCGTGGAATTTTACGAAGGCGCCTTCGACGCCTCGAATCCCCGCAAAGGAGGCAAATTCGAGCCAGTCCCCGCCGACCACGACGTGACCGACGAAGTGGCCGCCTACAAACTAGCCAGCGCGGCCTTCCCCGGCTATTTCGGCCTCTTCTACAAATCCAACCGCCCGACCAAGAACAAGAACGAAGAAAAGATCAACACCGAAGCCCGCCAAAAAGTAGCCGGCAAAAAAGACTGGGAAATCCTCCAAGCCACCTTCAACCGATTAAAATAGCAAAACAGGACGACGTATTTGAGGTCGGTTTCTACTAGTCAACTTCCGTCGGGATTTGGCGACAGCGATATATCTTGTCAACCAAAGTGCGAAACACTAGGAACCGACCTCGTGGCCCCGGCAACTACTTTGTAACTGTTGACGTACTTGGCACGCTGACGCAGTCATTCTCAGCTTAGTTTTTATGAGAAAATCCGAAAGAGACGATCTAAAACGAGCCATTCGTGGCAGAATTACTCAATCCCCCCCTCAACTCGGATTGGTTACCGACTTTCATTGGGCTGTGTATGGTGTTGCCTCCGCGATTGGATTTTTTAATGTCCTGCCTGTCTTGATGAGAGAAGGATCTGTTTTGTACGTAGAGGGGACGGAGATTGACCCAAGAATTCCGCCTCTCTACAAAAAGCACCTATACCCCAAACCGATCGACATTGCTCCAGACACCTTGTTTCCTAAACCGCTATCGTTTCATCTGACATTTACACCGCTGCTCTGTGATTTCTTTAAGGGTCTCTTAAAGACTAATACACATGAGTGCCTTTTCCATCACGTCAAGGGCTATTCCGCTCACGACGTCATTTTTACGTTTCACGATGCATTTTCCGGCATCCTTCGCATTTCGCATGATGTTCCGGAAGACGTTGTTAAGATGATATGCACTAGATTTGATGCAAGATATTCTCTCGAAGCGACGGAACGACCGGATTTCGGGGTGTTAACTAAACTTTTGAACGCTCTCGAAAACGGCTAATACGCGGACGTGTTTGGGGTCGTGTGTTTGGGGTCGGTTCCTAGTGTATCAACATTCAACATTTGGCTTGTCTCCCTTTATAGAGCAGCCGATTAACCGATTTCCACGCTCCCATCTTCAACTCCTGGCAGATTCATTTGAGGGGCATCGTCGTTTCCTGCCGCAAGTGTCACCGGTCACTTCAAAAGCAGCCAGCCGGAGCCGAGTCAAAACCGGCCACTCTGAGGTGCTTTATTCATATCAGGTCTCTTGATGCGGGCCAGGGGCTTTTCAATTTGTTCATGCCTCCTGGACGGAAGCGGGATGGGAAAAGGCCGCCCGCAGGAGAGAAATCGGGCTGCGGTTTCTGGCTTGCAGATCACATCGGGAGTTGGATAATTCGATCCGAAGCTGCACAACACCCATGAATATGCTCGCGCTGTTAAGTCCACGATTCTTCCGAGGCGCCATCCCGATCCTGTTCTGCCTGATGCTGTCAGGCTGTTCCACTTCCACTCCACCCCTTCCCAAACCAAACTCTGAGGTCGTTCAGATCCCCGCGTCGTGGACGCCGCATTTGTTGTATCTTCTCCCTTCGCCACATCCGCGGCTGTACGTGGAGGTGGATGCGGTCGAAGGAAGTGCGCCGGGCGAGACTGAACTCCACAAACTACGCGGTTTTCTCTCCGCCTACTGCAACAAGCCAGACGGAATCGAAATTGTGCGCGGCCCTGTGATCCCCATCGAAGCCGCCCGTGGAATGACGGAGAAAGCACTGGCCCGCAAATATATGAGGGGCCCGGACACCAATACCGCCTCGCCGTCTGCGTTTATGTACGTGCTCTTCTACAACGACGCTTTATGCAAGGATTCCGCCGCGGGCCAGGCGCCCGCCCGCCGTCGGGAGATCACCCATCCATATACCGAGATCCTGTTTTATCCGGCGATCTATATCAATACTCGCTACCAGTCTGGATGGGGCCGGAACGAGGATATCCTTCACGAAGCGGGCCACATTCTGGGTCTGGTGCGCCGGCCGGCAGGCGTTTACCACCATTGCCCGAACCCGGCGTGCCTGATGAATGTGGACCTTCGCCTCCGCCGCTGGCTGGTGGGTCAGCAGAGACGCCTTTGCCCGGATTGCGTGGCCGAATTGAAACAGCAGGCAACGCAGCCGCCCCCGGTGAACTTGCGCTACGTGGGGCCAGTGCTGGTTCGGTCGGAGACTGGCTACCATGTCCTGAGTCTGCCCGGTCGCGTCCGACTGCTGGCAGGAGACCAGACCGGAGGAACTATCGAAAAAAGCTGCCAGGCGTTCGCCGCCAGGGTCCGCGCGGAGCAGGATGACGGCGGCGAATCCGTTCAGGTGGATTGCGTTGCTCCGGACGAATTACTCGGCGATACAGTGAAGGTGAGTCAGACAATCGATCGCTTCAAGAATGATCCTTTCGAATTCCTGCGTGACGTTGCTCCCAAAAGCCTGCTGCGAGCCTGCGGCGACCGGTATTACGCTCTCGGTCAATATTCCAATGTCGTCGCCACACTCCAGCAAGTCATCCTCTTCGATGCAAAGGATGACTGGAGTTACAACCAGCTCGCGTGGATGGAGGCCATGTGTCCCGACGCGTCGGTTCGGGACGGCCAGGCCGCCGTCACCGCCGCGAGCAGGGCGTGCGAATTGACGGAATGGAAGAATGGGCAGTTCATTGACACTCTGGCCGCCGCCTGCGCCGAGGCCGGCGATTTCAAACATGCCATCCAGTTCGAGAAACAAGCATTGCGCACCGGCCGCCTAACGGATTCGGAACAGAAGGAGATGCAAGAGCGACTCTCGATCTACCAGGAGTTACGACCCTTCCGGGAAAAACCGGACAAACCTTGAAATTGCCGGGCATCGAACCTCTGCCGGCAAGGGGTCCCACTTAAGGAGAGTCCTAACTTGGAAGAATTAAATTTCCTTGAGGGCTTGGAGCAGGGAGTATAACTTGTGGATTGCAGATTTTTAGGGGTGAGGTTCCCAATTTGCCATCCAGTTTGATGTGATCACTGTCGTAGGAATGAAATTCTTCAATCTGCTGTGCCATAGCGCTTGCAACATGAATGGCATCCTTTGGACGCAAACTTGGATAATCCCATATCAAAAGACGAGCCGCTTCCGCAATTTGCCTGTCACAAATGACAATTTTGAGATATTTGTGCATGAAATATTTCTGGAGAACCGCTTCATGCTGGCGCGATAGTTTATTGGGGTTTCCCTTTATCCATACGCATTCAGTAAATGTCGCCGTAGATGTGTAAATCTCCAATTTGCCGTCTTTAGCCTGCGTTTCCAGCTTCAAGCACACGTCCACTCACCCGGCTTCGTTACCGAACAACGCGTGAAATACGCTGGCATCCCAATAAACCCTATACGGCATATTGTTTGAATATCGCCTGAACGTCTTCGATTGTTGGCAATTCAGATTCTTCTGGGAAAATGCGGATGGTATCAACCACAATGCTGGTAGGATGTCCTTCTTTCGCATAACGAATCAACCCCCCGGCGAGCACCCTTTTTCTGAATCCCCTGATTGCCTCTTCCGCTACCGCCTCACTTTGAAAGTAACATACAATTTCACGGCGTAGATACGGGTCGAGAATACTACAACTAAAAGTTTGCCGATCAGAAAGTGAGTCTATCTTGCCTTCGATAGAGCCGAACGCGGTATAATTTTCGCCAGTTAGAATGGCCTCAGCGGTGGGCACAATGGTTCGGGAAAGCTCTTCGGGAGAACCTCCGTTCTGAATGAAAATGGCCTTAATGCTGTTTCCATCCACCAAACTCGCCAATGTTTGGCACGCGCGCACCTCGTCTCGCGTGAATCCGCTTGGAATCGCCTTCATTCCAGACCGCAAAGACCTTATGCCGCGGCTTATGTCATTAATTGCAATCTCGGATTCAGGGGACGGGCTTTCTACGCGACCACGTAATATTGCGCTTCCCTTGTCCACTTCCACAATCCAATCAACTTGCTTCGCGCCCACATTTTTGGATACGCCCTGAATGAGGTCAAAAAAGGATTTTGCGGCAAGAACGAACTTGTCAGGTGTCAGCCCTTTGCCTTCGATTTTTATTTCGATTTGATTGCTCATATCGCAGCCTCAAGAATGCCGCCTTCGGTTTCAATATAGCGCAAAAGCAAACCGTCAACCAACCACGACGGTTTTTCTTTCCATAGATCGACGGCAGCCTGCCACGTTTGTTTGTTAACGGAAACACAAATTTTTTCGGCGCCTCCAACGCGGTGTTTAGCGCCCGCTCCTTTGCGCCAACCGCCGTGCTCTTTTGTATTCTTTTTTTCGATTGACATACTCTTGATTT
>DASRLE010000157.1:0-4117 GCA_035648615.1 Saccharimonadales bacterium (SeqCode)
GAAACCTGCTCCTGCACCAGATGGAGGAGTACCTCGGACCAACTCCTGACAAGAACGTCTTGGCGCCTCCGAAATCGTTGAACCACCGCCTGATGGAGCGCAGCGCCGGCGTAAGCGACGTGACGCGATCGCGCGGGCTGCTGTTAAACAGCGCATGCTCGATTTTCCGGAAGGAGAACGTTCCAGATGAGGCCGTCAATGTTTTTCTGAGAGAAGGCTACCTCCTGATGGGGCGCCCCGCCGATGCGTCTGGCGGCGAGGTGGATTACGTGATGAAGGCCTACGGCAAGAGCCGGGCCGAGGCGGCTTATGCGCTCCTGCTGCACGCGGCCATCGATCAGCACAACGTCCAGCTGGCGCAAAAGCTCCAGGAATTCGGGGAGACTCATGTCAAGGACTTCAAGCAGAAGCTTGAGGACGAACTTGACTCGCGCGTCCGCGCCCGCACTCTGAACGTTGCCACGCTGGGCAAGCGGATTACGGATTCGCCCTCGGAGATATACAAGGCGCTCAATCCCAGGGCGGAAGTCCGGTGTGAACTGGCCAATGCAAAAGCGTCGATCATTTCCTCGGCGGCCATGGGCGTCATGAAAAATACGCTTCGGCGCTCCTTGGAGTTTTACAGACAAAGCCTGCCCAGCTCCATTGAGCTGAACAACCTCGAAGGGCCCTTGTACAACGGGCCGCAAAGCTTTAAGATGATGGATGAGCTTGCGGAGGATGGCATGGAAGAGGGCATGCTCGATTTCTGCAGGCTTTCCTCCATCCGTGACGGCGCGCAGCGGGAGCAGGCCATGAATGCGCATGCGGCCAACTTGGTGGAAACGACTTCCCGCTCGAAAGCGGCCGTGGAGATCGAGGCTGATAGCAAGTGCTACCCGGGCGGCATGTCTCCCCGGCGCCATGCCAAGCAGTTGCTGAAGGATGCCATCAACAAGGCGGTGATGGGCTTCAAGGGGGACGGCCAAATCGACCCCCACACGTTCGCGGCGCCTGCATTCTCTTGACCGCGGGCGGGCGGCGGCCCTGCTCGTTTTCAAAAGGCAAAAGGAGCCGCTACTTCAGGTGGTGCAGCAGCACATCCATGTGCTCGCGGTGCCGCTGAAGAATCTTGACGGCTTTGGCTAAAATGTGCTTGAGCAGAGCGCTGATGCGCTGGTGAGTGACGTGTTCCATTAGGGCTAGCTCCGTCTGGTCGAAACTCTGCTCCTGCTGGTGGCAAAAGATGCCGTGCAGCTTCTTGGCGATGCTGGGCGTGGCGTAGACCGGATTGAGGGTAGCCGATTCTTCCGTGGGTAAAACATCGTTTTTCCGGTAGTACATTGCCTTCTTGGATTGTGCTAGCTTGGCTCCTGACTCCTGTCCCCAACTTATTATGGGTCGATGCCGGCACGATCACTGGAAAAAGAATAAGAATAAGAATGATTCCTCTATTCCTCATTGGCGCAGATGTGTTTGACCGAAGCTAAGGCGGCGCGGGGCTGCCGGGTGTGAACTTGAATCCCTAAATCAGCGCAAGCGCTTTTTTAGACTTCTTACTGCCTTTGATTATCGCCCATTTCCCGACAAGCGAGAACTCGATCTTTTGAACACAATCGGTGAAGAGGCGGGTCTTGCGAGTATTCAGGTAAAAGCAATCGACTTGGAAATCAGGCAATCTCCGCTTTTCGTTACTGCATCGAGGCCGAACGGGGTCTTGGTCAAAGCAGGCTTTTCACAAGATGCAGAGGAAGCAATTAAGTCACTCAGAATGACTTGAAGAACTCATGCCCTTTGCCCACGGGCCCGTTGGGACCTCGCAGCAAAGTGAGATAGACGTGGCGTTCGAGACGGGGTAATCTTCGCAAATGACGTGGCGTGAATTAAGCGATTTTCTGAATTTGCAACGGCGGGCTATTGTACCTCGGCCCATCTTTGAGTTTGCCCGGATTGGAGAAAAAGCGGCGGACACTTTCGAGCGGCTTGAAAAAGCGACGCGCGAATCGCTTGACGAAGCAGTGCGCGGATTTGCGAAGATAAAGAATTGGCCCGCGCTTTCAGAGGAGCAAACCGTGATACTGTATTTCCGGCTGAGTTATGGCGTTGATTTGGCTATGGCGTTGAGTACCTGCACAACGAATCTTTTTCCCGCTTTAGAGAATCGGGACTCGGAAATGATCCAGTGGGCGCTCAACCAAGCATGGGATTATCCAGGTCTTCCACATACCATTCGCGCATTTTCTGAAAAACGTGGCGCTTTTGGCAACGACCCGACGCGGAATTAACAAACTTTGACTCCAAATGTTTTGTCCTTTGAAAACAGCTTGGCGGCGCCGGTCGGATAAATGATTCAATCGCCCACCCTGGCGTTATGCCAGGGCAAGTAATCGGGGTAAGGCCGCACCGAAAGTGAAGAAAAACCTAAGCCGATTTGACATTTTCAAACGCATGACTAGGGAGCCGTTGAATCGGAAAGTCCCTTTGTGGCAATCGTGCTGCGTAGTTGAGATACGGCCCGTGATATTGGAGCAACGAAAGTAGGGCCTTTATGATCATCATGCGAATGGTGTCGTATCGCTTAATTTCGGCGTCTATTTGCGTCACGTCGCCACAATCCACCATGGTCTGTCTACCATGCAGTGACACATTGCGTTGCTTGACACAATCCATCTCAAAACTGGTCAATTCCATGCCTCGGTCGGTAAAAACGCTGATCAGCTTGTCAGCATTTGCCGGCTGTCCCAACTGACTGTTGATGCGTTTTTTGATTATGTCGATTTGCGCCGGAGCGAGTTCTGCGTCTGCTGCAACTGCGTCGAGTGCTTTCTCTAGAGCGAAGCGGACTTTACCGCTTTGGGTTCTGGACCAAAATCCGCCCTTTGCTTGTCCATTGGGGTTCTGGTTGTAATGGGTCCATTCTTCTGCGAGTCGCTCAAGGCTCACACATGCCAAGGCCAGCAAATCCGTGACAAGACCGTCGGAGGCTGACCAAAGCGGACCCAAAATAAAGGGCAGATCGATTTTCTCATTGATCCCACAATAGGTCGCAAAAAGCGAGGGCAAGTGCTCGGTGACGGTTTGAGCAAGATTTGGTTCAGATGAGTAAAACAACGGGAGAGGCGGAAGGGCATCACGCAATGTTCGGAGCATTACTCTCTCGGAACCGTTATAAAGCCGACGCAGGATCGAGCCCGCAAGGAAAGAATCTCGCCAAAAAAAGTTCACTCTCCTCCCGACGAGAAACGAAACAAAACCAGATGTGGAACGCGATGGGTACGAGGTCAAGGCCGCATCGTTCTCGGCGTCATTATTTGTTACCCATGCTCCATCCGGGAATTTCATCAAAGAACTGGCTTCATAAATCTTAACATCTGGTGAAGTAGATAAGCTCATTGAACGACGTGCGGTCTGCATCGTCCCATTGCCGTGAGGAAATGAAATCTCTTCACTGCATGGCCAATGAAAGCTTTTAAAGCCGAGAAAGAACGAGCGCGGCCGCGGCAGGGTCTGGTCATAAAATCCAAGCGGGCAGTCGCGAGTGAATTCTACGGAGGCGGACCCGGCGCTCCCTCTTATTTCGGTGCGGAAGCCGGCCGCGGACGTGTGGCTCTCTACGACTTCGTCAAGGCCGAAAAGTTGTATGGGGAACTCATCGGCGGTTTCGCCAATCCAACGAGGACTCGTTTGTCTTTCAACAAGGCTTCCAGCCCCGCCAGAGAAGTGCGGAGGACGATAATATCTGCCCAGCATTTGAGGCGGACGCCCCGGAAACGTGATGGAAAAGGTTATGCCTTTTTCGGGGTGCCATGATACAGCTCCAGTTGCGCTCGTATCCACCTCGCAATCCATACACTTTATCCTCCAGATCGGGATGACATGCGTCCCGTCCTCCAGCAGTTGTGGCTTTTCCATCATTGATGAATTGAATCGAGTAGATAGCTGGTACACCAATGATTGCCAAGGTCCATTTTGGATGTTGGACAACAAATGCGGGACCGATTGCCACGACTTTGGAAAATTTCCTAAAACTTGCCTGCTCCCTCAGGGGAATGGGATAGATGGCGGGATTGGGAGGCGTTCGTCCGGGGCTTCCAAATCTTCCGGCGGCGAGCTCGGAGGCGGTGTCGGCAGAACATCC
>DASRLE010000158.1:0-17282 GCA_035648615.1 Saccharimonadales bacterium (SeqCode)
GTCCAGAGGAATAGCAATGGCGTACAGCAAAACGGCCATCTTCAGCGGCGGCGACAGCTTATCCAAATCAAGCGTCAATATCTGGATGAGGCAACCAAACGATGCCGCCGCTAACCCTCCGCCGGCCCATTGAATGAATGCTCGTTTTTCCATAATGCGTTGAGTGGCCTAACGACCCAAAGCTGAACCGCAGCGAGGGGAAACCCTCGCCCGCAAAACCAGTTGAAGTTCAAGTTTCATGCGACTCTTGAAGGCACTGGGGTCAGTCCTAGAATTGTGACAGTTCTCATTTGTATTGATGAGGTTATGACCCCATAGGCCATGTGCCTGAAAGTTGAAGGCTGGCTCTGCTCACCGCCTCAAGAAACGTCTCGCACCCCGAGGAGGCAGTTCCTGATTCAGAGTCCGTATCAGACTGTTTGAATGCATAGTATATGGTGATGGGGCCAGCCGGGTGAGCTTGGTCGGCCAAACTAGCCATCGCTTTGGTCATCCCATCCAAAAAGAACTTCTCCGCCCGTTCCTTGCTTCCGTGGCGCGCAGGTGTAGCCACCAATTCTTCAGACTTCGGAACTGCTGTTGTAGCCAGTAGCGACGGCAGGATCGAGTGCAGTGACTTCCGTAGCCATACATAAAAGAAGTCGGATAGGTCTGCGTAACCAATGTTGTCGAAGTATGGTGGATCCGTGGATACGGTCTTATTGCGACTAAGTGTTTGGGTTGAGGCATTTTCTTGTGAAGCACGACCGGGGATGTTATTTGGTGCGGTGGCAGGGAGTGCTGCCACAATAGATTCCACAACACTGAACCAAGGGCCAACGGAAGAGAATGGAGAGAGTTCAGCAAAATCCCAACTCATCGGAATTGCTTGCCTCGCAAATAGAACCCTGATGTTCTGATTTTGCTCATTCCAAGAGCAAATTGTATTACAGAAATCTGCCCACCTGGAAGTTGCCATTCCCAAATACACACTGACCGCTTCGGCGTATGCCGTGGCAGCAGTGCCACCGGATTCTAAGTTTGTTTCATCGTCACCAAGTTCTGCTGTCATTGCGTCTCGGCGGATGCGGCCTCGTGCTTCAGCAACGAGGTCACAGAGCGTTGTCATCGCCATTAACTGCCGTTGTGTGAATAGTTCGCTCCACTTCGTAATGCCGTAGTTGCCTACACGGAAACCAAGTGCTTGCTGAAAAAATTCTAAATCAGGCCGCCACGTTGGCGAAGCTGCGGTTGCTACGGCCATCGCATCTGACGTCGGCGGTAGGTAAACACGGCTGTGCGCGCCGAGTTTTTCCGCCAGCTTGAACCGGCCGGTTTTTTCCAGCTTGCTGCCGAAGAAATGCGCGGCGAGTTTGTGCGCCTCGTCAAACACGACGAGATCCCAACCGGCGGCGCAAAGCTTTTCCTGAAGGTCATCGTTGCGCGCCATCTGGTCGAGCCGGACGATGAGATGGTCGATGTCTTCAAACGGATTGCCGCTGGGCGTGGCGGCTTCCAAGTCTTTTGTGAAGACGCGAAATTCGAGGCCGAATTTTTCAAACATTTCATCCCGCCACTGCTCGACCAGGCTGCCGGGAGCATGCGACGTACGAGGGGAAAGCGGTCGGGGTCTCGCATGAGATCCCGTTGGCCCTGCTGTTTGGTTCGGTCGTTCACGAAGCCTGGCGGGGCAAGGTTAGGGTAGAGGCCCTTTTCTGCTTTGGCTCGCAACCCTCGTTTCACGTTCTTGCTCAAATCGTCAACGTATTTCTGCGCCATTCCGAATTCGATGTACATGAGGATGATATTGTCATCTTCGCGAGCGTAGCTTTGGGCCGGAGTCAAGACTTTGATACCATGCTGTTTGATGGCCCAAATGATCGAACCACCGTCCACTGGATTGCGCGCCAGACGGTCGAGTTTCCAGCAAATGATGCCTTGGGCATCGCCTCGTTTAAGCCGCTGCATCATGGCATTGAATACCGGGCGCCCCGGTTCCTTGGCGGACTTCGACTCTATAAGGATTTGGGTAACGGGCAAATTCAATTTTTTTGCAAGCTGTTCCAACTCGTGGGTCTGCGATTCAATAGAAAGAACCTGCCGATCTTCGGATTCGGATGATTTGCGGCAATAAATGAAAAATCCAGGCATTGAGGGGTTTGATTAACGAACGGACCGTGGGCGATTTTGGGTGTACACCATGGTAACGTACCCGTCCGGTACGTCAACAGTCGCCCTTTTGGATGCCACTTCGACCTGAGGTGTTGCCCGGAAGCGGCTGAAGCAGCGTGTCAAAGAGGCGCAGCAGACGAAAAGCGATTTCCCGGGCTTCGTCGTCAGAAATATCCTGCCCAATTTCCTCGTGATAAAGGGCTTTGAACTCGTCGATTGCCTGTCGGCTCAATTGTTGCGGCGCTTCCATGCCATTCACATTACGCGGACTGTCCTGGTTGAAACAGACGGGGGAATTTACCGATTCCGGCAAACTCGCCGCAATTTTGGCGGTACTTGCCTTTTACTCATATATATGTCATAGTGTAATTGACACTAACCGAGCCTGAAAAGGCCCGGTGATTTTTATGGAGTTTGCCGTTTTCGGCAAAGTCTCCAGTCTTCTGAGTGCCTTCCATTTCCGTTAGTGTTGCATTCTGGACTCCCAAGCGGGGTTCACTCAAACACACTTCATGGCCTCTGAATATCTTCCAAACTATCTCCTGTCCCATCGGAAACGCTCGGCACTTTCCCAAACGGAAGTGGCTTTTCTGTTGGGAGTCCAAGGCAGTGCCAAGGTCTGCCGCCATGAACGATTTGATCTCGATCCTGGTCTTCAAACCGCTCTGGCGTATGAGGCCATATACCAGCGACCGATTTCTGAACTGTTCCCCGGACTTGTGGAAAAAATCCAAAAAGAGGTGATGACGCGGGTCAAGTTGTTGGAACAAAAAGAATTGCACAGTAATTCAAACGCTCTGACGACCCTAAAACGCCAATCCCTCGCCGCCATCCTCTCCGCAGAATTTAATAATCAATTGAAACAATCATGAAGAAACTGAATTCAGAAAATATCCGGGTCTTGGGACTTGCGCCATCATCGTACGGTTGCGGCTTTGCCGTGATGGAGGGGGAGAGCAAGCTGGCTGCTTGGGGCGTTAAGACGGTGAAGGGTGGGGACAAAAATTCCCGTTGCCTCTCGAATGTTGGCAACCTGATCGCTCATTATCAGCCGCACGTAATTGCAATCGAGGATGCCCGGACAAAAAGCTCACGGCGTTCGTCACGGATACGGGCACTGATCGAGGAGATTGTCATTATGGCCAGGGATGAGAATATCAAAGTGATGCGGTATTCGCGCAAACAGGTGAAACTTGGCTTTTTGTCGGATGAGCATGGGACAAAACATGCCCTGGCTCAAAATCTTGTCGCTCGTTTTCCAAAGGAACTCACCTTGCGATTACCCCCAAAGCCCAAGGCTTGGGAGAACGAAGATTCCCGGATGGATATTTTTGATGCCGTGGCGCTCGCGGAACATTTTCTTCGGAGCAGCGGATAGAGCTGCTGCCGGTTTGTGTTCCATTTTCCATCGGCGCGTTTCAATCCACGCTCCACCCTCACCACGGCGCAAATATTCCCCATATTCTCACCTTCATTCGTCGTGGTTCGCATGGGAACCTGATCTAAACAGGCCGGTTCGGGTGATCCCGCGCATGAAAAACGGAGTCTCCATTCTTACTTTTATTCTTACTTTGCGAGCTTTTTGACTATTGAAATTGTATAAGTCGTTTATGCACAACATAATTATCGAGGTTGGAGCGGGTGAAGGGAATCGAACCCTCGTCTCGTGCGGGTGAAATTCCGAGCGCTCGACTAAACCGGAACCGCCCGTGAGGGGTCAGCGAGCCTTCGGGAGCGAACCACTTACCACTCGCATTCCTTGGATAATCTCGGGGCTGGTGGCTGCCCGGACTCCGCAGCATAACGCCCGCCAGTGCCAGCTTTAGGAGCGGAAGGCTGCGGTCGTTTACGGACTGAAAAAGGTTGAGAAAAAGCTGGTCAAGGAAGGTTTTTGGCGTCATTCTGCTCTCCATTGTCGGTTCTCAACAACCATTCCATCTGCCCGGGCCCTTTTGGGCAGTTCCAACCTATTAAATACCAAGCATTTCGCTTGTAAAGTTCTATGAATAAAGCGCGGCTAGCGTGGCCATTTTTCCTGAGTCTCATGGTTTGTTCCGCCCAGGCAACCCAGTTCATATACGTCAACCAAAACGCTCCTGCGACCAGCGCCCGCAACGGGGCCTCGTGGGGCAATGCCTACTGGGAGTTGCGGGATGCCTTGGGTAGCCCGGGGGCGGCCACCGCTTCGGTCAATAACCCTGTTGAGATCTGGGTGGCCACCGGCACCTACAAGCCGACTTCTGATACGGTGCGAAGCAAATCCTTCGCGGTACCGAGTTGGGTGACGATCCGCGGCGGGTTTGCGGGAACGGAAACCAGCCCAAGCCAGCGTCCCGGTTCAGGCGCCTGGACAGTGTTGAGCGGGGACATTGGCAGTCCCGATGGGAGCGCAATCACTGCGGCCAACATTGGGGGAATTTTAGCAGGCACAGCCCTACCGCCGTTCCATGGTGAAAGCCTATATAATAGTTACAACGTGCTTACCTGCAAAGGCGCTGCTAACGTGATGCTCGACCGTCTGGTTATCACGGGCGGCAATGCCAACAATACGGATGCCTACGACGCACCCATCTATAAGTTGGGCGACCTCGAGGCTATGACTTGGGCCAATGCCGGCGATGCCAACGCATTCGCTACCGGAAGTCCCTTGGTTCAGCCGGATTCGCTGACCTCAGGCGGTGGGATATTTGTGAGCAATTATTACTCGCGGCCTTCGAGCCAGCCAACGCTGACCCTTCAAAATTGCATTTTGATTCACAACTCGGCCGAGAACGTTGGCGGCGCTTTGGCCGCGTTCGAGGCCAACTTGAGCGTGACGGGTTGCTCATTCCTCGATAATTTTGCCGGCAAGCGAGGTGGAGCTTTCGGAGGTCTGAACCAGTTTTCCAGTTTCGAGCAATGCGAGTTTTCCAACAACAGCGCCAATGATTTTGGCGGCGCGGTTTTTTACAATACGCTGCCTTCGGGCAAGACGGTGGCACAAGACCTCGATCCTGTGCATCAGGCCGCCGTAACAGGGGCTATTGTCTCAGGGATATCGCTTTTCACTTCGAGCGCGAGTTATATTTGGGGCCATTACGACGTCGGTTTCATTAATCTGAGCGATATCCCGAGCGGCTTGATGGATGCCTATTCGTTGGTAGGGTTGGCTGTAACGGCAGGAAATTTCATCGGGGATGTGAGTATTCTCCTGGGCGGAGATCCGAACTCCCCAGCGTATAAGGGTTATTTGGAGTTCAGCGATCTTTATGCGCAATATATTTCTCCGATCGGGGTTATAACCCTGCTCAGCGAAGGTTTTGGCGGTTCGCTTGGCAACGTGCTCCACCAGTCGTCTTTTGAAGACCAGCAGAATTCTTATGCCCAGGGAGAACTGCAGAATTTTAACGTCGCCCCGTACTCGACGATGAAAGACTGCAGCTTTGTCGGAAACAGCGTGGTGGGAGAGGGCGGCGCGGTCGTGGCGCAGTATGACAACGTGGAATTTGATCGCTGCTGGTTCCTGACCAACAGCGCCAGCACGGTTGCGGGCGCAGTGGCGTTGGTGGGATGGAATACGCCGCGGATGGTCAGTTGCGCTTTTTCGGGAAACACTGCCGCGCATTGGTATTCGACGCTTGATAACACGTTTCACGCGCGCTCACAAATCATCAATTGCACATTCGTAGGCAACAGCTCGCCGAGTTCCGTGGCGCTCGGTTGCGAATTAGGCTCAGAGGTCGATCTCTACAATTCCATCCTTTGGGGCAATACTAATAACACAAACCCTCAGGGCGGCGCGGACCTCTTCGTTGCCACAGTTAACAACATCAGCAACAATATGCTGGACACATATAATCAGGCGGGGCCGGCGCAAAACGACTATATCGCGACGATGGACATGCGATTCTGCACGGTGCAAAGCTTTAACAGCCTGCCCCACGGCACGGAGGAATTTGAGATTTATCCGTGGAATGCGGATCCGTTTTTAATCTCTGTTTCGGAGCAATATTTCCAGGACGCCGACCAGTACGGGTTCGCCAGTCTGGCTGGCTACTGCAATTTGGGGCAGGGTATCCGGCCCGGCGCGTTTACAGTTTACAATGGCCAAAATAATGAAGCCAACAATGCGATCAACCCGAACCTCGCCGGGGAAGGGGGAGTTGTGCCGCACTCCGTGCCATTGGATCTCTACGATAACTGGGCTGACGATGAAAATCTCTGGAGCTATAACTATAACTATGCCGGAACATTGCCCTCGGTTAACGAAGGCACTCACTACGAAGGCTCGTACTTGGACGGATTTTTTTCCGGGGTTGACACTTCCGCCGCCACGCCGACCCGAATGCCTTTTGAGGATATATTTGGGCAAGGCTTTTCACCGTTTGGCGCCGAGCGCGGGTGCGTCCAATTTCAGGGCTTTGAGCAACAGGGCCTGTCCGACGCAGGGCTGAACTACTATGTGCGTCAGGGCGCGCCACCCCATGGCGATGGCTTAACTTGGGCGACCGCTTTTCAGAACTTTGACCCGCTGCTGCAACTGGGCGAAACGATGGCGTGGTTTCCGGTCTGGGTCGCGCAAGGCTCATACCAACTGAGTGGCATTACGGAAACCAATGCTGTTTTCTACGGCGGCTTTGCGGGCAATGAAACAAATTTGAGCCAGCGCAATTGGGCCGCTCACCCGACCTATTTGACTGGCCAACTGTTCTGCGAGGGCAGCATAGCGCTGGACGGATTCATCGTCAGCAACACTGTCAGCGCTGATTACCCGCTGCTCACGAGTGATGGAGGAACCATAGGGATCGTGACCAATTGCCTGTTTGTCAATAATTCGGCGGTTTATGCCAGCGCCATCTGGTGGCCCGGCACTCTCTATCTTTATAATTCGAGCTTTATCGGAAATTCCAGCGTCTGGAATGGCGCGGTCTATGCCTACGACGTAACGGCGCAAAATTGCTTCTTCACCAGTAACTCGGCCACCCAGACCTATTCCGAGGGCGGGGCGATCGCATTTAACTCCTCCGTTGAAGCTGTCAATTGTATTTTTAACGGGAACAACGCGCACTACGGCTCCGCCATTTACGGCAATACCCCGAATGGCGGGCCATGGCGTCTTTATAACGACACTTTCTACGGCAATGGCCCGCTGGCTCTCTATATGCAGGCAGATACGCCTTTTCTTTCCGCGCCATCGGGGCTTATCGGCCCGATGCCGAATCCGGTCAATTGTCTCTTTTGGAACGATGTTTCTGACGGCGTGGCCGCCCAGCAGTTTCCGGGCACCGATTCCGATCCTCTTTTTCTCGACGCCGTCCATGGCAACTTCCAGCTCAGCGCGGCCTCGCCAGCCATCGGCGCGGGCTTGACCAACGGATTGCCAGGCAACTTCCCCCAGGTTGACGCCGCCGGCCAGCCGCGTTTGTTTTCCGGGCGGCTGGACATGGGAGCGTATGAATTCCAAGGCTTCCCGCAGAGTCCATCCGCTTTGTCCACCTCTGTCGAAGTGGGCGGCGGATTCGGTAATGGAGTGTGGGGGCCTGCCTACACTTTCCAAGCCGCTTTGGGCAACGCTGTACCATCCAGCCTGCAATGGCAGGTTAATATCGGCAATGGACTCTGGACGGCCATTGCCAACGGGGGCATTTATCACGGTGTCGATAGCACGACGCTGACAGTCTCCGGTGCGACCGCGGCTATGAGCGGTTATCAGTATCGGCTAACGGGAGTGGCCAATGGTGTTTCGTTTCAACTTGCCCCCGTCGGCTTGGAGGCTTCCCAGGGTAATAACATCGTTTATGTCGATGGTACGCGGGGATACAGTTATTTCACCAACGAGATTGAGGGAGTTGGCATCACTCCGACCTGGAACGGGACGTCCTGGGCGACGGCATTCTTTTCCCTGGACCAAGCTATTGCCGGGGCGCGTCCTGGCTCGGAAATCTGGGTTCGCAGCGGGACTTACTATCCATTGGGTCGCTTGTATTACGATTACCAATACGAAACTCAGATGCCGGCCGCGCTTTCGATGGCGGCCGGAGTTCGCATCCTGGGCGGATTCAATGGCACCGAAACCGCCGATACGCAGCGCAACTGGCACGCCAACCCCACCATCTTGAGCAGCGATCCGAATGCCGCGGGCCTGATTCCCGGACATTATATTCTTAATCCGAGCCCAAGCATTTTTGTCAATGGTCCCACTGTCACCAACGCCATCCTGGACGGCTTTACCCTGACGGCGTCGAGCAACGGAGCAGTCGTGAACATCGGCGCCAATCCGACCATCCAGAACTGTCTCTTCATCAGTAACACCGCGTCCGCCGGGGCGGCGGTCGTCAGCTCGAACGGAGCAATCCTCCAAATGATCGATTGCGTGGTAACAACCAACACAGTGGGGGAGGGCGCTCTTTACTTTGCCGACTCAACCGGGTCTCTGCAAAACTGTATTCTGTATGACAATGCCGCACTACAAAATGGGGGCGCGATTTTTGCCACCAACTCAAGCCTTTCCCTGCTGAACAGCGCGGTGCTGTTCAATTCCGCGGGGGATGTTTCCGGCGGATTGTTTTCCTTTGGAGGCAGCAACTCTATCGTCAATTCTATTTTTTGGGCCAACAGCGATGGGCAATCAGGCACGAACATATTCAGCGCGCAGTCCGGCGGATCCGGCGCGCCAGGGATTTTTTATTCGTGCATCGAAGGCGGGACAACTAACAACAACAACCTTGTCACCGATCCGGCTTTCAATCTCACCGCATCCAATGACTTCCATTTGTCGCCTTCTTCGCCGCTGATTAACGCCGGCAATGGTGCGGCCGCATCGAGTCTCGGCTTGGATTTTGACGGCAACCTGCGCGAAACGAGTGGGTTGGTGGATGTGGGTCCCTACCAGCATCAAACGACCCCAACGGCTCCTTTGTTTTCGGCGATGCTTCCTTACTCGGTGAGCGTCACCAATCTTGGAATTTATAACATTTCCGTTAGTAACATTGGTTCGCCATTCGGGACGGCCCAATGGCAAGTCAACACTGGAAGTGGTTTCGGACCTCTCACTAATACACCATCCATTAACTACGGGACGTCGTTAAACGGCAATACCGCCGCGTTGACGCTTTACCTGACTAACCTGGCCGCCAACTATAATGGGTTGAACGGCGCGCAGTACCGCCTGGTGGCGGCCGGTTTGAATGTGACTTCACCTCCGGTGGTTCTCTTCATTCGTGTGCCAGTGCTGTTTTACGTAAACCCGCTCGCGGCCGGCCCCACTCATAATGGGTTAACGTGGGCCACTGCCTTTACCAACCTTACCCAGGCACTGACCACGACCAACCAGAACGTCGTCGTCTGGGTTGCGCAAGGAAGTTATTCGCTTCCCGCTACGGTCAATTGGCCGATATACGGAGGTTTTGCGGGAAATGAATTGTCTCTTGCCCAACGCAGTTGGACCAACCATCCGACCATCCTGGCCAATGGCGCGTCGGTGACGGCCTTGGTGGATGGTTTTATTGTCCAGGGCGGATTGCAGGCAAACTACGCGTCGCCCACCATTCAAAACTGCGCCCTGTCAGGCGGCGGCAATATGGTTTATGTTAATTTTGGGCATCCGACTGTAAATCAGTGTATCTTCAGCAATGCGAGCAGCGGAGTTTACGTTGCGGCAGGTACCGCGACGGTTTCCAATTCGACCTTTACGGGGGGCTTGGCCAATGGTGTGTATTTGAGCTATGGGGCCAATGCGGTCGTTTCCACCTGTTTGTTCTCGGGGATTTCCAACGGGATCGTTTCTTGGGGAACAGGCGGAATAGCTTCCGCGCAATGCTCTGTCTCCCGTTGTATTTTCCAAGGCAATACCGGGGCGGGATTGTGGGATAACGATGGAACCGTGGTTACGGTGCGCGATTCGTTGTTTGTCAATAATAATGGCGTTTCGATCAGTCACAATGGCTATGGGACCGCCACCGCCGTCATTAATTGCACCATCTATTCCAATCAACAGCCGCAGGGCGCCATCACCGCCCAGGCGTATGGATCGCTTACCGTCACCAATTGCATTCTCTGGAACAATCATTCGAGTAACTGGAATTACACCTTAACTCAGCCGACCGAATTTCCGGTGAGTTTCGCCGCCGCCGCTTATAGCAACAGCGACGTCAATGAGATTTTCACCCAGGACCCTTACAACGGCGACGCGGACGCTTATAGTTTCACCGTCAACCAGGCATGGCAAAGTTACTATAACTGGCTCAATCTGTCTTACCTGGATGGGTATTTTCCGACGGGCGAATTTCTGGCGGCGCGATCATTGTACGGGACGGTGGCCAATTCCTGCATCGAAGGACTTAACTACTTCTCGGGCAATGGCAATATCGGCGCTGATCCTTTGCTGGTAGGCGCGGGTACGAATAATTTTGCGCCGCCATCGGTTTCGCCCGTGGTGGATTCCGGAAATTCCAGCGTGATGATTCCCGGTGAATTGGATCTGGCCGGAAATTCTCGCCTTTTTGGCGCGGGCGTGGACATGGGTGCCTACGAACTTCAAGTTCCCTCGGCAGGTGTTATTGCCGTAACGGAAGGGCCTCAGTCAGAAACGGTGACAACGCCAGGCGTGGCTACTTTCTCGGCGGAATTGGCGGCGAATAGCTACGCGAGCAACTACGTATGGCAGATCAACGTCGGGTCAGGCTGGGTTAATGTTGTGGCCAACGGAACCTTCTCCGTTGCCAACGCACTCAACTCGTCGATTTTGCAAATGTCGCCGGTCGATCTGAGTATGAACGGAGACCAGGTCCGTTTGGCTGCGCCCCAAATTTCCTTCGCGACCGCACCCGCCACCCTGACCGTCCTGCCTGGGTCGCTCGCGGGAACGGTGCGCGGCTCGGTCAGCGCCACCGCCGTCTTGCCGCCGGGAATCGACGCGGCTAATTACGTTTGGCAGATTAATGCCGGGTCGGGTTGGAGCAATCTCGCCAATGGCTCGATCTATTCGATTAGTTATGCCGGCAATACGAGCACCTTGCTGATTTCCGGACTGACGGTGGCCCTGAACGGCAATCAATACCGCATCGCCGCCACCAATGGGTCCTACGTCTCTTTGCCGGACACATTAACCGTCACCGTGCCGCAGCAGGTTTACGTAAGCGCATCGGCGACGGGCGCGGCTAATGGGATGAGTTGGGCCAACGCGTTTACCCAGCTGCAAGACGGAATCGCGGCAGCCGCGCCAGGCCAACAAATCTGGGTGGCGGCGGGGACTTATTCGGCGACCAATAATGCCGGAGATGCCGCTCCGTGGGAACTCGCACCCGGCACGACGCTCTATGGCGGTTTCCAAGGCAACGAAACGAGTTTGAGCCAACGCAACTGGCTTTCCAATATATGCGTCCTTCTTCCGGGACCAAATGCCCCTGCTATCAGTAACCAAGTCTTGCAGGCCGATGGCACCAGCGTCCTGGATGGCTTCTACTTGACAGGTGGCGAAACGCAGCCGGTATTGGTCAATGTCTCGGTCAGTCCGAGCATTCAAAACTGCACCTTTGCGGGGAATTCCGCTTCGGCCGTCTCGAATGTATCTTCCGCAGGCCTCTTTACGAACTGCCTGTTTATAAGCAACCTTGGACCCAACTCAGCCTATTTCCAATCCGGGTCCGCCCCCATCCTGGCAAATTGCATTTTCTCCAATAATGCCGCAACCAACGGGGGTGGCGGCGCGGTCTATATCGCGGACGGTGGCGGGCAGTTCAACGCCTGCCAATTCCTCACTAATTCCGCCACGGGCAACGGTGGAGCGGTGTTGGCCCCGGACGATGGGGGCGGTCTGGCGATGCCGCAATGTGTGTTCTCCGGCAATACTTCGTCGTCCAACGGCGGCGCGCTTTTTGTTGATGGTCCGGTCCGGCTGTATTTGAACTACGTCACTTTCACGGGCAATTCTGCGGCCAACGGCGGCGGTTTGTTTGCCGGTCCGAACCTGGTGCAGGCCAACTTGGCGAGCACGTTGGTGGCCGACAACTATGCGACCAACAACGGCGGCGGCTTGAACTGGCAGGGGCAAGTTTCAGGAAATGACTTCCCGCTTTTGATCATTAGCTGCACCTTTGCCGATAATTCAGCAGGCGCTGACGGAGGCGGAATGTACGGCAATGACCCTGAAATTTGGAACACCATTTTTTGGGGCAATACCAGCGCCACGTCGGGCCTCTCGGTTGAATTTCAGCAAATCTACAATCCGCCGTTCGTCGCTGATTCGCAGGTTACTAATCGGGAGACAGAGTATTTGATATTCATCGAGAACAGCATCATCCAGGGCCTGAATCTGTATAACCAAACCAACAACTCTCAACTGTTCTCTGTCTATAACGTCGGCGGCAATTTTTCGCTCGACCCCGATTTTGTCAACGCGGCGGCGGGCCAATTTGAACTGCAACCCTATTCACCCGCAATCAGCGCGGGATCTGCCTTCGACGAACCCGGGCTGGACCTCGCCGGCAATCCGCGGATCTACGGTCCTGTCCTCGATATCGGCGCTTATGAATCACAAAGCCCAGTAACCTCACCCTTCCAGGTTTCATCCTATCCGTCGTCTGAAACCGTTTGTCCCGGTTCGTATGCCACATTCAGCTTGGGCACGATCGCGACCAATTTTATCTGGCAAGTCAATAACGGCTCGGGATTTTCCGACATAGTTCCCTCATTGCTTTATAGCGTGAGTTTGACCGCTACCTCGACCGTTTTAACAGTCAACCCGGCCACGCTGGCGCTGAACGGATACCAATTTCAGTTGCGAGTGCCCGGCTATCAATACACCACACCGGCGGCGGCTCTGACGGTCAACCCTTCGCCGGTGGCTTACGTTAACCCGGCGGCGACGGGAAACGGTTCGGGGGCGGATTGGGCTAATGCCTTTACCAATCTCCAGCAGGCCATGGGCGGGAACTCCTGCCTCCAGCTCTGGGTGGCGCAAGGGACGTACGTGATACCAACGGGAAGCAATGGCACGACCTCGTTCCGCATGCGCCAGCTTTTAGACATGGAGGGCGGCTTTGCCGGTAATGAAACGAACCTGGCGGCGCGTGATTATGTTCATCATCCGACGATTCTCGTGCCGACGAACGGGCAGAGTATTTTCTTTAATGACGGAACCGCGGGGCCGATTGATCACACCGCGATACTGGACGGTTTTATTTTAACCGGCGGGTCGGTCAGCCCGGCGATGTTTAATATCAACGCCAGCCCGCTCATTCGAAATTGCGTGTTCACTAATAATTTGACGCCGTCGATTTACAATCTTGGGCTCAGCGCCGACGCGCAGGCGACTATTACCAATTGCTGGTTTGTCAACAACTCGGCCAGCGGCATATTGAACAATTCGTCCGCGCCCGCCATTCTCGGCTGCTCCTTTGGGCAAAACGCCGCCGGTGAGGGCGCGGCGATTTATAATAACAGCACCAATGGCGCGACGGCCATCATCCGCTGCCAATTTGGCACCAATTCCGCCAGTGAAGGCGGGGCCGTGTACAATACGGCCGGCAGCTTTCTGTCAATAAGAGATTCTCTTTTCTCGCAGAACAGCGTGTCCTATCAGGGCGGCGCCATCTCCGACTACGGCTCGCTCGGGATGACGAATTGCACCGTGGCCGACAACAGGGCCGGGTCGGCGGGCGGCGGCCTTTGGGTCGCTTCCGGCGGCTCACTGACGGTGGCAAACAGCATTTTCTGGGGCAACGCCGTCAATGGTTCCGACACCTCGACCTCGCTGGCGCAAATCAATGGCGCTGCCGGTTCGGCCTTGTTCAGTTCTCTCACGACTTCCATGGTCGAAGGCAGTTCCTATAATCCTCTGTTCGTCAATGAACCCGGTGGCGATTATCATCTGAATAGCGATTCGCCCGCATTGGACGTCGCCAGCGTCGCGTCCGTTCCAGGCGACGATCTCGATTTGGACGGCAACCCGCGGGTGGCGCGTTCCAGCGTTGATTTGGGCGCGTATGAATATCAGGGCGCGGCTGCGGCCCCTGCAAATATTTCGCTATTGCCACAATCGGCGGACGCATGCGCGTCGAATACTGTGCTCTTCACCGTCGCTGCCCCTGCGACCAATGGATTTGCCTATGTCTGGCAAGAGCAGAGCGGAGCGGAATTTACCACTCTTTCGCCAAATGCCCTCTACGCCATCTCGACTTCCGGCGGCACGGGGACCTTGAGCATCAGCAATGTGCCCATGGCGCTAAATGGGTCGAGCTATCGCGTGCTGGCCCAAGGCAACTCGATCACCGTCACATCGGCCGTCTTTACCCTCGATGTTACGCCGCGCTCAGTGATATACGTCAACAGCCAGGCTGCGCGCGGCGGCAATGGCTCGAGTTGGAGCAACGCCTTCGCCAATCTCGCGGATGCGTTCGGATCGGGCAATTGCAGCGATATTTGGATTGCGGCCGGAACGTACGCAGTGACCAACGACTTGAATGGCTCGACCGCGACGCCGTCGTTGCAGGAAGGCATGCGGCTGTTCGGCGGGTTTGCGGGAACCGAAACCAGCCTGGCGCAGCGCAATCCAGCCGCCAACCCCACGATCTTGATGGCGGCCTCCGCGGCGCCCGCCTTGGAAGCAGTGGGCGGCGTGGACAACGCGACCGTAGTGGACGGTTTGACGTTCACAGGCGGCGTTAACACCCCTGGTTTCCTTGTATCCGCCAGCAGTCCGTTGATCCAGAATTGTGTTTTTACCGGCAACAGCGACGGGGCCATCGCCAGCCAGGCGGGGGCGTCGCCGACCGTTGTCAATTGTAGTTTCACCAACAACGCCGGGTCCGCCGCCGCCTCAGCCCTTGCCGCCTCGCCTTCGTTTGTCAATTGTGTTTTTGCGGGAAATCAGTCGCCGCGAGGCCAAAACGGCGGCGCCATCGACGCCGAGTCAGGTTCGTCGGTCTCGCTCGCGCAATGTATTTTCTCGAACAATGCCACCGGGGCGGCGGGCGGCGCGCTCTATCTCAACCAATCCGCGGCACTGGTGGCTAGTTGCCTGATTGTCAATAATAGCGCCAACACCGGCGGGGCCATCGCGGGTTCCGGCGCGACCCTGGTGCTGGTCAACGATACGGTGGCCCAAAACTCGGCTTCGTCAGGCGGCGGCATTTCGATTTCCGGCGCGGCCTGCGTCACCAATTCGATCTTGTGGAACAATGGCCCAGGCGAATCTTCGCAACTTTCCGGCAACGCAATCGTGGCCAATTCGTGTATCGAGGGCCTCAACCAATTCGCGGGGAACAATAATATACCATACGATCCGTTGTTCGTGAATGCGGCCGGCAACGTATTCACGCTGCAAAGCGGATCGCCTTGCGTTGACACCGGCCTCAACACGGATGCTCCCGCGGGACCCGACTTGGGCGGCGCGCCGCGCATCCAGGGATTTTCGGTGGACATGGGGGCTTACGAGAGCTCCGGGGTTGGGAACTACATCGAGATTACGCAACAACCGGTTTCGCAAACCGTTTGCCAGGGAAATGCGGTTTCGTTTGCTGCGGCCGGTCCCGCGAATTTTGGCACCAATTTCAATTGGCAGGTGAACGAAGGCGGCGGGTTTGTGGCCTTGCCTCAGTCGTCCGGTTACAGCGTCTCGGCCAGCGACGCCACTTCGACTTTGGTTGTCAGCAATCCCTTGCCGGGGATGAGCGGTTATCAATATCGGGCACAGATCGGCAGCCTGAGCCTTTACTCCAGTTCCGCCACGTTGAGCGTCCTGCCGCATTCGATTATCTACGTCAACAGCACGGCTTCCGGCAATGGGACCGGGACGAACTGGGCGAACGCCATGCCCGGCTTGGATGGGGCTTTGGCGTCGGCCGGCCCATGTGTTGATGTCTGGGTGGCTGGCGGCACTTACGCGCCGGCTGAAGCGGGCGGCGGGGCGGGATTTACCGTCAATCCTAGTACAGCGGTCTATGGAGGATTCGCCGGCACTGAAACCAATTTGAGCCAGCGCAATTTGACCAGCCACCCAACATTCCTGATCAGTTCGGGCCAAACAAATGTTATCCAAAGCCTCTCGAGCAACGTCGGAGGCTTTGCCACCGTCCTCGATGGATTCACCATAACCTCGAGCACGGGCGCGGGATTTTATGTGCAACAGGGAAACCCCACCGTGCAGAATTGCACTTTCACGTCCAATAGCGGCCCGGCGGTCGCCAACGTGGGCGGCGCGCCCTTTATTCAGAACTGCGTTTTCGTCTCGAATTTGTTTACCGCCATCGTCAATGAGAACGGCGGTTCGCTGACGGTGACCAACACGCAATTTCTCAGCAACCATAGTCCGGCCCAAGGCGGCGCAATCTTCAGTCAGGACGCCAGCATGTCGATTTATCGAAGTTTATTCACCGGCAACACCGGCGCGGACGGCGGCGCAATCTGTGATTCGGCCAATTGCCCGGCCGTGACGCTGGATCACTGTATCTTGGCGGGGAACAGCGCGACGGACGAGGGCGGGGCAGTTTACAACGGGCAAAACTGCGCGTTGTCAGTGGTGAACTGTTTGATTGACAGCAATGCCGCTTCCTACGGCGGCGGACTGGCTAACTACGCCCAACTTTCAGTCTTAAGCACTACGATTTACGGCAATGATTCCACGCAAGGCGGCGGCGGTTTCTATGGCCCGCAAGGGTCCGCGGGTTTCACAAACTCGATTTTGTGGAGCAATGGTTTGGCTCTCTCTCAGGCGGAGGGCGCATTCGCCACCGGGTTCTCGATCATCCAAGGCCAAACGAATTTGGGCGCGGGCGGCCTCGCTTTTGATCCTCAGTTTGTCAATCCGGCGGCCGGTAATTTCAATCTGGAGCCATACTCGCCAGCCATCGGCGCGGGCTCACTCGCTGCCGCATCCGGGATCGTGACCGACCTCAGTTTCCAGCCACGCGTGGCGGCGTGGGGGCTTGACGTGGGCGCATACGAAAGCAGTTCTGGTCCTCGATCAAACCCGGTGGAAATATCTGTTTCGCCTGCCGGTCAATCCGCCTGCTCCGAACACTCGGATGCTGTTTTCACTTATACCGCCGCGACGAATCTTTCATTCGCGTGGGAGGTCTATCCCGCGTATGGATGGCAAGCCATCCAGCCCAACCCGAACGGCGTGGCGGGTGACTTTGGCGAGACTTATTATA
>DASRLE010000159.1:0-7305 GCA_035648615.1 Saccharimonadales bacterium (SeqCode)
TGGTTAGAGCCGGCGCATTAGTCGGCGGCGCAACCGGCGATTTGGTGGCCGGGGCGGCCTTGAGGGAAAGGGTGGGCAAAGCTGGGATGGACGCATGCCCCAGTGGATCCCCCCGCACCACTAGGCGCACGACTTGGCAGAGGAGCAGGGCGGCCAGCGCCAAACAGATGATCCGCAAAAGAGGTTCGAGCCGGTCAAGCACTGGGAACCTCCTCCGTTTTCCATTGGTCGAAATCCAAAACGACAATGGTTAAATTCAACTTGACGGCTCCCGGCTTTTTGGGGTCGGAGCCAATTTGCAGCGAATCAATGATCAGAGGAGAGCCGGTTTCCTGCAACCGATGGAGCAGAGCCATCACCGCGGGCACTGGCCCCGAGCCTTCGAATTGGATCGAGGCCATTTCCTTGGCCATGCCGCGGCCGGGGGATTCACGAATCGGACCGGGCGCCACGCCGGCGTCGGTGGCGGCCTTTTGGATGGCCGCGCTGGCTTGGGCGACCAGCGAAGTTCGCGAGAGGGTCATCGGGTCAAGACGAAAGTCCTCCATCAATTTTTTGACAATGTCCACTTTGTCCTGGTAAGGGCGGATTTCGTCGCGCACGTCCTGGGCCTGGCGGGTCAATTGACGATAGGCCTCGCGCCGTGCCTGAAATCGTTTGGCCACCGCCGCGCCGCAAAAGAGAACCAGATAAAGCGCGAGCAAAATCGAGCCGAAGCGAATAGTGCGTTTTTCCTGGCCGGTCAAGGTGCGCATAAATTATTTCTTGGCGCGCTCCGGTTTCGCGGGCGGGGAATCAACGGCCAGCGGTTTGCGCGACTCAGAGGGTTTCAACACGGCCGTCATCCGCACCGTGACCTTGCGATCCGGCGTGGGCGTTTGTTCTTCGACGACGACAGACGAAAACCAGCCCGCTTCGATCAGCTTGGCGCGCAGGTCGGTCACTTGCTGGGAGCCTCCCATTTTGCCGCGCAAGGCCAGATCGCCGTGCCGTGTCATGTTCAAGGAGTCGAACACCGTTCCCGGCGGCGCGACTTTGGCGAGCAGATACAAAACATCGAGGTAGGGCGGCTGGCTGGCCTTGATATATTGCAGAAACTCCAATTCTCGGTCGATGGCCGGAAGCCTGCCTCGATCTATTTCGATGGCGGCGAGCTTTTTGGCGAGGTGCGGTTTGAGGGCAACGGCTTCGAGATAGGGGAAAAATATTGTGGCCAGCAGGAGCAGCGCGGCGGCGGCGGCCCATTTCCAGGGCACGCCTTGCGCTGCGGCTTTCCCCGCTTTGGATTCTTTTAATTGCAGCAGCAAAGGCGCGTTTAATTTCTGGAGTTCATCGAGGACGGTCGTCCCCTTCAAATCCAACACCGACCCGCGAACATGGTTCAGGCGCTGGCCCATGGCGGGGTCGCGCGCGGCGATGGGAAGAAGCCGGATGGAACTGGGAACGCCGTCCTGCAACATGAGCAATTCCGATTGCGTTGCGCTCGCCTCCAAAACGAGGCAGCCGGGCAGAGGCGGCGGATGCGTCGCTAATCGCGCCAACGCAGTCAAGGTGAAAAACGGGTTGACTCCGCATTCGCCGAGAAGCTGGGCGCAGCTCTCGATCACGTCCTTCTTGACAGCGACGACCAGCGCTTCCTGGCGTCCCGCATTTTGGCCGAGCAATTGAGAACCCCAGGCCAGTTCGTCGGGCGGCAGCGGAAATTCGCTTTCGATTTGCAATCGCAGAAGGCGCTGGGTTTCTTTCCCGTCGGCGATGGGCAACATGAGGCGGCGCATCGAAACGCCGCGCGCGCCGATGGCCACTAAAGCGCGCGGTCGGGGACGCCATCCCTTCGGGTCGAAGAAAGCGCGCAGGCCCGCGACCAACCGCTCGCGGCAGGCGGCGGTCAGGCGCCCGTTTTCGCCCCGTTCCAAGGGAAGTTCAAAGAGAGCCTCCCCATTCCGCGCCGCCAGCGCCGTCTGGCCAAAATAAATGAACACGTTAAAGGCGCTGCTCATAGGTCCTCCCGGTAGGAAATGGTTTTCGCCTCGTGCGGCCCCAGATGGACAATGGCCTGAACACGCTGGCGGGCGCCGGTCGAGGTGACCTTGCCCTCGCTGGAGATGCGGAAGGTTTCGGAGCGGGCCGTGACCAGCGGCACGACTTGTTTGAAAATGTCGTGCGTCATCCCCGGCAATTTTAAAAGCTCGGCCGTGTTGGCAAAAAATCCGCTGGACTGCCGATAGGAAATAATCGCTTGGGCCATGGTGGGATCAAGGCCGGGAAGGCACGAGAGCACTTTGAGGCCGGCAGTGTTGATATTGATCAAGCCAGGCAGGTCGGTATCGGAAGTGACGGTGACTTGGTCGCCAATTTCCATCAGTAACTGGTCGCTGATGACGGAGGAGCCGCCCGAAGCATTTTGGGTCGAGGCCGTATTATTTGTTGACCGTCCGCCGCTGGAACTTCGGGCGGCGGTGACGTCAAGCAAATCGGCGATGGTTTGTAATTTTTTCTGGCCGCGATAAGCGATGATCGAACTGGCGATGGAGGTGGTAATGCCGCGGATGCCCGTCAATGTCGTTTGGTCGGCAGTTTGAACATTGATACGGTCTTTGCCGTCGGCGCTGACGTTTTTATCGGTGGAATCGACCGTCAGAATCGCCGACCAGCCGCCGTCCGCGCCGGACTCGTCGTCGTCCTGATTGTTGACGTCATTACCCTCCAGCAGATCGCGCCCAATGCCACGCACCAGCAGCAATTCGCGAACGGTTTGGAGCGGGCCGTTGCGCGGCTGGTAGGGAGGTTGCAGGCCGGCGTAATACTCCGCCTCAGCCCCGCCGGGAGTGACTTCGTTGTCCGCGTCGCGCCAATCGATGATGGCGGCGGCGATGTCCGAAGTCATGCCGTCGATATTGGTAATCTCGTCCGCCGTGGCAGTGTTGATGTTGAGGCGGCTTTCTTCATCGCTGATCCCGTAAACGAGTCCCGTCTCATCGCGCCGGGAAATGCGATAATGGCCGCGGTCAAACTTGATGTTTTCAAAATCCTTCGCGTCGTCGTAAAGGGAGCCGGTGTGATTTTTGGAGGTTTCGCGGCGAGTCAAGTAATCGTGATAAAGCAGCGCCTTGGCCCGCTCCACTCCCGCCAGGGCCAGGTAATGGGCCTGGAGGCGGTCGCCGTAATTCTTGACCACCAGCGAATCCATCCGCGAGGTGTGCAAGACGCCAATGACCACCACCGACAACAGCGCCAGGCACCAGAGCAAACCGACCAGGATGGAAGCGTGGGTTCGCATCTAGTTATTTCCCCCCGGAACTGGCGCATTGGTCGAACTGTCGGAAGCGCCGCTGCCAGTGGTGGGCAGAAAGCTATCGGTCAGTTCAAGACGCGCGACGGTTTGGAAAATGAGCGGCGGCGCATTGCTGGCTGCGTCGGAAGCGAAATACAGAGTCACACGAACGGCTTCCGGCATGCCGGAAAGGTTGGGCATCTCCTTGAGGGAATTGGACGGTTTTTGGTCTTTGGTCGATTGGCCCCAGGTGTCGTACCAGTCGTCGCCGTCGTAGTATTCAAATTTCAGGCCGCGCACTCCCTGGGCGATTTCTTCGCGGCTTCCGCCGGACAGCGAATCCAGGGCAATCGTCGGATTACGCCGCCGCCACAAGCTGTATTTCCCCGACTCCTTGTCCTTTTCCAGAAAATAGCTGACCTCGCAAAAGTCACCTTCGCGGTCATGGCGCGGGGTGTAATGGTGGGTGGCAAAATCGAGGTTGTCGGCGTTGATCTCCTCCAGCAGGCGATGCACGCCGAGAAAAGCAAAATCCTTGTCCAGCGGGCAGGCGGCGCGCAAATCGGCGCTGATCATGGCCAGCGAAACGCGAGCGGTTTGCAAAACATCCGCGCGCGGGCCGATGATTTTTTGACCGGCCAAACCAGCGCTCAGGCAAAGGTAGGCGCCGGTCAAAATCATCGCGCCGACCGCCGCGCTGATGACCAGCTCGATCAGGGTAAAGGCGGAGGCCGCACGATGAGAACAGGAAGGCTTCATTGTGTCTTATGCCCCCGTTTTTTGGTGTGAGCGCGCGCCGTCTTCGCGCCTTCCTCATCTTGACTGGGATAATCGGCGTCGAAGAGCAGGGTGCTGAGTTCGTAAATGGGCTGGGCGGACTGGGCCTTCTGCACCACGACTTTGATTTCGTGCAGCCCGTCCAAATCGGTCGGCGAAATGGTTTGGGTCCACTGATAAAGAGGAAGTTCATCGCCGCAATCTCCCTCGGTTTCGCCGTCCACGAGGGTTCCGCTGGCGCGCAAGGTCTCAACCTGTCCCGCGGCGAGAAGCGAGGCGGCCGTTTGCAGTTCGGAATCCTTGCTGGAACTGAGCGCGGTGGTAATGCCCTCCGTCAAGCCGGTCAGCGCCACGCCCAGGATGAGGATCGCGCACATGACCTCGATCAAGGAAAATCCGGCGTTGGAACGGCTCTGCTTCATTGGCGTTCCAGTTCGATGATTTGCACGCGCGACGTAATTGGACTGACTCGCAAGGCCAGGCCGAAGCCGGCACGGTCGCGCAGTTCCACTTCGCGGCTGTCGGCGGTGCCGTCGGCGAAAAAGCTGACGGTGTCGGACGAAGATTCGGTTTCGCCCGGTTCCTCGACATGAATCGAAATGCGCGAGTCCAGCGTTCCTTCGCCGCCCGCGACGTCCTTGAGCGGCACGAATTCGTTGCCGCGTTCGCGCTTTTCGACCAAGTAGCGTCCGGTCGCGCGATCCAGCCGCACGCGGTGCTGGCGATTGACGGAAATGGCGCGGCTGGAAGCGAGGTTGAAGACGCTGATCAATTGCCGGCTGGAGGAGCGCAAGAGCGCGTCCTGGAACGTGCCCGTCATCTCGCCCAGGATCATGACGCTCATGATGGCGATCAAAACGACCACGACCATCAGCTCGATCAAAGTAAAGCCGGCGCGGAATTTAGGGTTGACTGGTAGTGGTGGTTGCATTTTGCCAGTTGCCGATCTCGACCGCATCGCCGTCGCCGCCGCGAGACCAGAGATCAAAACTCGATTTCTGATGCGCGCCGGGCATTTTATATTGATAGGGATTGCCCCACGGATCGGGCCGAAGAAGTTTGATGTAGGGACCGCGCCATTTTTGTTCGTCACCCGGGGGCGCTTCGACCAAAACCTTCAAGCCTTCTTCGCTGGTGGGATAACGGTCCATGTGAACATAAAACCGTTCCAGGGCCGCTTCGAGTTCGGCGATGTTGGATTTGGCGGTGCTGACTTTGGCGTCGTGAGTCGTGCCCATGAACTGCGGGATGATGGTGGCGGCGAGAATGCCGAGGATGACCACCACGACCATGATTTCAATCAAAGTGAAGGCCGACGTTTTGCGCGAGTAGGAGTTCATAAATTAATGGATGGCCCGGCTGATCTTGAAAATGGGCAGGAGCAACGCGATGACCATGAAGCCGACCAAGGCCCCGACGACCAGAATCAAAGCCGGAGCAAGCAGGGAGATAAGGGTTTTCGTGCGCGCGCGCATGTGCCTTTCCTCAATGCTGGCCACTTTGAGCAACATCTCGTCGAGCTTGCCGGTTTCTTCGCCCACACTGATCATTTGGATGACGGTTTTTGGAAAAATTCCCAGCTTGCGCAAAGGAGCCGCCAGCGAATCGCCGCCGCGCGTTTCCTCCGCCACCTGGGAGATCAGTTTAGCTAACACCAGATTTCCGATTGTGTTCTCCACAATTTTCAAGGCGGGCAGAAGCGAGACGCCGCTTTTGACCAGCGTACCCAATGTCCGCGAAAACCGGCTCAAGGCCGCCGCTCGAAAAACCGGTCCGAGCACCGGGACTTTCAGCTTGGCCTGGTCCCAAACGATCCTTCCTTGCGGCGTGCGAAAATACCAGCGGAGCAGGGCGAAGGTCGCGCCCGAGCCGAGCAAAAGCCAGGGCCATTGCCGGTGCAAGGTCCCGCTGATCCTCAATAGAATCAAGGTCGGCAGAGGCAGAACAGTCAGCATTTCCTGCAACATGCCGAAGAGGCGCGGCAAAACGACACTGAGCAAAATGATGACCGTGAAAATACCGAAGCAGAGCACGAAGGCCGGATAGGCCACCGCGGACAATACTTCGCCGCGCACTTCGTCTTCGTGTTCGAGCAACTCGGCCAGGTCGGCCATCACAATCGGCAACACGCCCGCTTCTTCGCCGACGCGCACCATGCTGACGTACAGCTTGCCGAAGGTCTGAGGGTGCTCTTCGAGCGCGGCGGAGAGGGCCACGCCTTTTCGAACCGACTCGGAAATTTGAGCGACAGTCGCGCGCAAGGCGGGATTTTCCTCCTCCTCGCCCAACCCTTCCAGCGCCTGCGGAATGGGAATGGCCGCGCCGAGCAGCGCCCCTAACTCACGGGTAAAGGCAGTAATCTCCTTGCGCTTGATGCCGCTGCCCAAACGCATCGCAGCCGGCGCTGGCGCGCCGTGAATTTCCAAGGTTGAAGGAAAAAGGCCGCGGCCACCGAGTTGTTGCAGCGCGGCTTTGCGGTCGGCCGCTTCGATGACGCCTTCCACATTCGCGCCGTTGAGCGATACAGCCTGGTAGCGGAAGGCGGTCATTCCATCAAGTCTCCCGAGGAAACGCGCACGATTTCTTCCAGGGTGGTGAGGCCCTCGGCCGCTTTGCGCAAGGCGTCTTCGTGCATGGTGATCATGTTTTTTTGCGCGAGGGTTTTCAGTTCGGCATTCGAACGCTTGTGAAGGATGAGATCGCGCAATTCCGCTCCGATGGCCAGCAACTCGAAAATCCCGATGCGCCCGCGATAGCCCGTGCCCCGGCATTCTTCGCAGCCGCCGCCTTTGAAAAACGGGCCTCGGACAGGGTGGCCGCTCATGGTTTCCAGCTTTTCGATCAGAGCAGGAGCGGCGGGGCCTTCTGTCCGGCATATCGGACAAATGCGGCGAACCAGCCGTTGCGCCAGGACGCCTTCGAGGGATGAGGAAATTAGAAATGCCTCGATGCCCATGTCCAGCAGACGCGTGACCGCGCCGGTCGAGTCGTTGGTGTGCAGAGTGCTGAAAACCTGGTGGCCCGTCAGGGCCGCGCGAATGGCGATCTCCGCCGTTTCGGAATCGCGAATCTCTCCGACCATGACTACGTCGGGGTCCTGGCGCAGGATGGCGCGCAAGCCGTTGGCGAAGGTGAAATTGCGGCTGGGCCGAACGGGGATTTGCGCCACGCCGGGCAGTTCGTATTCCACCGGGTCCTCGATGGTCACGATTTTCTTTTCCGGCGCGTAAATGCCCTGCAAAATCGAGTAGAGG
>DASRLE010000160.1:0-4767 GCA_035648615.1 Saccharimonadales bacterium (SeqCode)
GCTCTGGGTCCGATATATCCAACAGGATTGCCCGCCGGTCCGAAGCAAGATGCTTGTGGGCGGCGCGGACATCATCGCCGTTGTGGCCCTTGCCAGCCAGGAAAAGGATGGTTTGGTGCGGCTTGGAAAATCGCTCCAGGCGCCGGGCAATGGCAGCGCCCACTTTGTCGATCACGTCCAGTTCCTTTGCGCCGGCGGCCCACGAAGCTTTTTCCCACTCGCGCATTTGAGCGACCGAAATGACTGGTATGGCCATGCGCCTGTTAGATTTTCAACTTTACACTTGCGAAGCAACTTCAAACCTTTAACTTTTGGGGTCGGGTTGAACTTCGACTTGCAAATGATCCAGGCCGCGTTGGCCGAGGACGTCGGCTCAGGCGACGTGACTACTCTGGCCACCGTTCCCGCTGAGGTGAGGGCAAGCGCGGTCATGGTAGCGCGCGAACCGCTCGTCGTCTGTGGAATCGCCTTGGCCGAAGCGGTCTTCCGGGAGCTTTCGGCCACCTTGCAACTCAGCGCCATGGCCAAGGACGGAGAGCATGCGGCCAAGGGACAGGCGCTGTTCAGCATTCAAGGCCCCGCTCGCGCCCTGTTAACCGGTGAGCGCGTGGCGCTTAACTTCGTGCAGCGTCTTTCCGGCGTGGCGACTTTGACCTCGCGCTTTGTCCAAGCCGTGGCTGGGACGCGCGCGCGCATTCTCGATACCCGCAAAACGACGCCCGGCTGGCGGCGTCTGGAAAAATATGCCGTTCGGTGCGGGGGCGGTATCAATCATCGCCTGGGGTTGTTTGATCGTATTTTGATCAAGGACAACCATCTGGTGGCGTTGCGCGATGAATTGCCCAATGCGATTGAAGCCGCAGTGCGGCGCGCGCGCGCCCAGTTTCCAACGCTGCCGCTGGAAGTCGAAGCCGACACGCTGGATCAAGTCGTCCAGGCCCTTCACGCCCGGGCGGACTATATCTTGCTGGACAATATGTCGAACGACGACTTGCGCGGCGCAGTCAAAATGATCAGCGGCCGAGCCAAGACAGAGGCCAGCGGCGGCGTGAATTTATCGACCGTTCGAGCCATTGCGGAAACCGGGGTGGATTTTATTTCGGTCGGCGCCCTGACGCATTCCGCCCCGGTAGTGGATATTGCGCTGGATTTTCAAACCTGATGCCCAAAGACCCGACAGTCGATACGCATATTTTGTCCGCTTTGCGGGGCGCGCCTTGGGGCGTGTCCGGCGCGGAACTTTCGCGCAAACTCAACCTCACGCGCGCTGCCATCTGGAACCATATCGAAGAAATGCGAGCGATTGGTTATGACATCGAGGCCAGCCCGCATCTGGGCTACCGCCTGTTGGGCGTGCCCGATGTATTGCATGCGGATGACCTGTGCTCCAGGCTGGGCCCCACCCGCGTCATTGGCCGCGAGATTCAAGTCTTCGAAGAAACCACCTCGACCAATGACCTGATGGCCCGGCTGGCGCGCAGCGGCGTGAAAGAGGGCGTGGTCATTTTTGCCGAATCACAAACCAAAGGCCGGGGGCGATTAGGCCGCCCTTGGATGTCTCCCGCGCGCAAGGGGCTTTGGTTTTCGGTTTTGCTCCGCCCGGACATCCAACCCCAGGCCGCAACTCAATTAACCGTCGCCTCGGCCACGGCGCTGGCCCGCGCGATTACGGTGCAGACCGGCATTGTCACCGAGATCAAATGGCCCAATGACATCTTGATTCGAGGCAAAAAGGTCGCGGGCATCCTGACCGAAATGAGCGCGGAGTTGGACCACTTGAAGGAGGTCATTATCGGCATCGGTCTCGATGTCAATCTGGATGCCAACGAATTTCCCGCCCCCTTGCGCAAGACAGCCACGTCCCTGAAAATCGAATTGGGACAAACGGTGGATCGGTCCGCGCTCGCGGTGGCCATCCTGCGCGAACTGGATCGCGACTATGAACGAATCCAGCGCGGAGAATTCGACATTGTGGCCGAGCAATGGCAGGAGCAATGCAGCACCATCGGTTCTCAGGTGACCATTCGGATTGGCCAGCGGGTCATCAAAGGCCGGGCGGAAGCGCTTGACGCCGATGGCGCGCTCTTGCTGCGGGGTCAACACGGCCACCTGGAGCGAATTATCGGGGGCGATGTGACGATGGAAAAATAGGGCGGCGAGGTTTTTTCACTTTTGTTTCTTGAACTGCCGCGACGAAGTTCTTATGGTGTCAACATGATCGTTAACCCGCTTGACGCACGCCGCTCGACGCAAATTTCCGAGCTGGCTTGGCGCATCATTGACGGCGGGAGTATTACCCGCGCCGAAGCCGAGTCGCTTTTCGACTTGGAAAGCACCGCCGACGTTTTTGATTTGATGGCGGGGGCCAATCGCATTCGGGAGCATTTCAAGGGCAATAAAATTCATCTTTGCTCCATCGTCAACGCCAAGGCGGGCGCCTGCTCGGAGAATTGCAGCTTTTGCGCCCAGTCCGCATTTTACCAGACCGGTTCCCCCAAGTACGGCTTCATTGATCCCGAACCGGTGCTCGAAGCCGCCGAAGAAGCCAGCCGCAACGGCGTCACCGCAGTGGGACTTGTCGCCGCCTGGCGCGGGCTTAAGGAAGGGCCGATGCTGGACGAAGTGTGCGACCGCATCCGCGAGCTGTCCAACAGCGGCAAGGCGCGCGCGGATGTTTCGCTGGGAATTATCCCGAATCAACGGGTGGCCGACCGTTTGAAAGAAGCGGGCGTGGAATGTTACGGCCACAATTTGGAAAGCTCGAAGCGTTTTTTCCCCAAACACTGCACGACGCATAGTTATGACGAACGCGTCCAAACCATTTCCTATCTGAAAAAGGCCGGAGTCAAAATTTGTTCCGGGGGAATTATCGGCATGGGCGAAACCCGCGAAGATCGCTGCGACCTGGCTTTCTCGCTCAAGGAAGTGGGCGCGAATGTGGTGCCGATCAACATTCTCAATCCGATCAAAGGCACGCCGTTCGAAAACGTTCCTCCCTTGCCGCCGATGGAAATTTTGCAGACGATCGCCTGTTTCCGCTTCATCCTGCCGCGGCAGGAAATTATGGTGGCTGGCGGTCGCACGGTTAACTTGCGCGATATGCAGAGCATGGTTTTCGCCGCAGGGGCGAGCGCGTTGATGGTGGGCAATTATTTGACCACGCTCAATCAGTCCGTGGAGCGCGATCTGCAAATGATCAAGGACCTTGGCCTCGACCCCGCCTGGGACAAACACGGTTTTTCCGACCAAGCCGAGACGTAGCGTGGAACGGCTGGGAAAAAATCTGGGGAAGTACCTGGGGGAAATCATCGACATCCAGCAAGTCCTCCGCGACATCGACGCCGCGATCGCCGGGAAGAATTGGGTGCGGGACACGATTCCTCTCGCTTCTCTCAATGCGAACCCTCCGGCGAATTTTATCGCCTACCGCCGCCCGGTGGAATCCGCCCGTCACCGTGTTTACCTTTCCACAGGAATTCATGGCGATGAACCCGCCGGGCCGCTGGCCGTCTTGCAACTGCTCCAGGAAGACCGCTGGCCGGCCAATGCGGCCATTTGGCTTTGCCCTTGTTTGAATCCGACCGGCTTCCCGCTCAACCGCCGCGAGAATGCGCTGGGAATGGACCTGAACCGTGACTATCGCCACCTGCAAAGCGAGGAAGTGCGCACTCACGTCGGCTGGCTGCAACAACAACCGGGCTTCGACCTGTCCCTCTGCCTGCATGAAGATTGGGAGGCGCAGGGGTTTTACGTTTACGAATTAAATCCCAGCCAGCTTGGTTCTCTGGCCGACAAAATGATCGAAGCGGTGGCGAAGGTTTGTCCAATTGATCTTTCGCCGATCATCGAGAAATGGGCCGCGAAAAATGGCGTGATTCGGCCGCTGAACGCTCCTCTCGACCGCCCTCAATGGCCCGAAGCGTTTTACCTCGTCACCCACCGGACGCAGGTCAGCTATACTTTGGAGGCGCCCTCGGATTTTCCGCTGCCGACGCGCGTTGCGGCGCTGGCCGCCGCAGTGCGAGCCGCCCTCGAGAACGAGAACGCCTAGTCTTTTCGCTTATATATTCTCACAGCAGTTCCGCTCCTTGCGCGGAGAAATGTTCACCCTATCTTATGGCGGAGGTGCGTATGCCCATCAGCATTATTGAGAAAAATGACGGTAAAATCCTTGAAGTTCACATGTCGGGAAAACTCACGCGCGACGATTATCAGGAATTCATTCCGGTAACCGAACGCCTGATTAAAGAGTGGGGCAAATTCAATTTAGTCGTGGTCATGCGCGACTTTCACGGCTGGGAGATTGGAGCGGTCTGGGAGGATGTTAAATGGGACTTCAAACATTTCAGCGATATTGACCGAGTCGCTCTGGTGGGCGAAAAGAAATGGCAGGCCGGCATGAGCAAGTTCTGCAAACCTTTTACCAACGCCGAGATTCGCTATTTTGACGTGCGGGACATCGAGCAGGCGCGCCTTTGGGTGCAAGACGCAATCGTGCCAGCGGCAGCGGCGGCGTAACCAGCCGTTCAGTCATGCGCGATGTCGCGCGGCGGGTGGCTTTTCGCCCCGGCTGCCGGAGGAAAATGTTCGGCCAGAAGTTTCCCGGCGCGGCGAATGCCGTGGAGAATACCCTCGGTAAATTCGCTCTTGCGAAAGTGTCCGGACATTTCGTGCGCCACTTCGCGCCAAAACTCATCGCCACAACGGGCATGGACCTCGGTGTCGCCGATAATGGCAAATTTGCGCACCCTTGGGGCGATGTAAAGG
>DASRLE010000161.1:0-20319 GCA_035648615.1 Saccharimonadales bacterium (SeqCode)
ATCGGCTTTCCGACTGGAATGTGCAATTCATTCGCCACCATAACGCCCGACTTTGCGTAGCGCGCCTCCCACCACCATTGATGGCCGGTCACGACAATATCCGGCTCTGGCGGGGGCGGGGGGTCGGACAAACTCATCGCCCGGGCCGTGAGCGCAAAAAGCGCCACGACAATCACGCACGGAATTACCGTCCAGACAATTTCAATCGTCCGGTTGCCCGCAAGTTGATGCGGGTCCGGTTCGCCTTCGCGCCAGCGGAAGCGCATCAGCGCAAAAACGATGATTCCAGCGACAATGACAAAAATACTCGCGAAAATGATAGTTGACACCACCCCCACATCAAAGATGGCGCGGGCTTGGGGCGAATCGGGTTGTAGAACGCGCAGCACGGGTCCGAAAGCCAGAAATTGGCGGGCGCAATTCTGTGTCATGTTTGGCATTAACTGGCGCCCCTTTATGGAAGAGCCGGTAGGTTCTCGACCAGAATATTAAGCATGGAACGGTTGAACTTCAATATGGGGTGTTTCCCCCATTATGCCAGTTAAGAGAATAGTTATAACTTTAGCGGACGCCATGCCCCTTGGACGTTTCAGGGCCGCCGTTCTGTTCTCATGGTAAAAGTGGACTGGCCCTTCGAAAGCCCATGAGAAGCTAAAAGAAAAATCCATGAACACAAATCATTACGACTTCATCATTATCGGAACCGGAGCCGGCGGTGGCGCTCTCGCCCAACGCCTCGCTCCGAGTGGAAAGCGTATTCTCATCCTTGAGCGCGGCACATTCCTGCCCCGGGAGAAAGAGAATTGGAACACCAAGGCAGTCTTCATCGAAAACCGCTACCACACGGACGAAGTCTGGCAGGACAGCGAGGGAAAGCCCCTCCATCCGCAGACCGCCTATTGGGTCGGGGGCAATACGAAGGTCTATGGCGCGGCATTATTTCGGCTGCGGGAGCGTGATTTTGAAGAAGTCAAACACGAAGACGGCATCTCACCGGAGTGGCCGTTGAAATACCACGACTATCAGTCTTATTATGACCAAGCCGAGGCGCTTTATCAGGCCCATGGCGAGCGCGGCACCGATCCCACGGAACCTCCAACCAAGCAACCTTACCCGCGGCCGCCGGTCAGTCACGAACCGCGCGTTCAGGAAATTTACAATGAGCTTGCGGCTGGGGGCTATCATCCTTTTCCCTGTCCCGTTGGCATTAAACTCAACGAACGGGCGCCCTGGCAGAGCCAATGTATTCGCTGCGATACATGCGATGGCTTTCCCTGCCTGGTCGAGGCCAAGTCAGACGCTGACAACAATTGCATCCGCCCTATCTTCGAATTACCCAACGTCACCCTCCTCACCGACGCCTACGTCGCGAAGCTGACGACCAATCCTTCGGGGAGCGAAGTGACCGGCGTCGAAGTGGAATTCGAGCAAGGAAAGCGCAAGGAAACGTACGCCGCCCACATCGTGGTTGTGGCCTGCGGAGCGATCAACTCCGCCGCGCTGCTGTTGCGCAGCGCCAACGCGTCGCATCCCACTGGTTTGGCGAACTCCTCGGACCTGGTCGGACGCAACTTCATGTTTCACAAAGCGGCCATAGTGCTTTCGATTGGCCTGAAACCGAATCCGAGCAAATACATGAAAACCGTGGCCGTGAACGATTTTTACTTTGGCGAAAAGGGTTATCCCTATCCCATGGGAGGAGTTCAATTGGTCGGCTCTTTTAAATGGGAGATGATGAAAGGCGAAGCGCCACCCCTCACACCGCCCGTGGTTTTGAAAACCATGAAGTCTCACTCCGTCCCGTGGTGGCTGACGACGGAGGATCTGCCGAGTCACGAAAATCGCGTCCGCTGGATCGCAGGAAAAGGCATCCAACTCGATTACACGCCAAACAACGAGCGTCCCTACCAGCGCCTGACCCACCGTTGGAAAGAAGTACTAAAGCAAGTGGATGGCGGACATTCCTATGTGCCCGAAGAGTTTTATCTCAAGAAATCCATTCCCTTGGAGGGCGTCGGACACCAGAACGGCACCTGCCGGTTTGGATCGGATTCAAAGAATTCGGTCTTGAACCTCGACTGCCGCGCGCACGACATTGACAATCTCTACGTCGTGGACGCTTCCTTCTTCCCTTCCTGCGGAGCGGTGAACCCGTCCCTGACTATAATCGCCAACGCCCTTCGAGTCGGAGACCGCTTGCTCGAACGTCTTAAATAAAAATCAAATGGCCCAACGCCGCGAAATCATAACCGTGTATGCCGCCGGACTGATTCAAGGCGTGGCACTGGTCACATTTCCGGCGGCGAGCGCCGTGTTCACAAATTCCAGCGACTATGGCCTGTCGAACACGGAATACGGCGGCATGTTTGTTCCACAGGCCGTCATGGCCATCATTTCGTCGCTGCTGGGCGCCGGACTGAGAAAACGCCTCGGAACCAAACTCATCTATCTGTTGGGGTTGGTCGCCAACCTGCTGGCCATGACCCTGCTCGTCGCGAGCCGGTTCGTGATGAAGGATCATTCATTGGCTTACGGAATTTTGCTGGTCGCCACCGGCTGCATGGGAATTGGCTTTGGCTTCACCGTGCCGGCACTCAACACGCTTGCGGCGGCGTTTTTCCCAAAAAAAGTGGACCGGGCGGTGCTGGTTCTTAACGCGCTTTTGGGTTTAGGAACGGCGCTGGCTCCCGTCTTTATAGCAATTTTTGTCGGTCTTGGAATTTGGTGGGGCTTGCCGGTGCTGGTCGGAGTGCTGCTGGTTGGATTGCTATTATTCAGTGTCAGTCAGACCCTGAGCGTGGGCGGAACCGCCCACTCCGCGAAAAAGCACAAAAGCAAATTTCCCGCCCGGTTTTGGATTTTCGCTTCTTTCGCGTTGCTCTACGGCGTGTGCGAAACCATGAACGGAAACTGGGCGGCGCCTTACATGACAAAACATTTTGGCGCGAGTGCCTTCATGGCGTCGTTCGCCCTGGCCGTTTTTTGGAGCATGGTGACCGCTGGCCGCGTCCTGTTCGCCGCCATTGAAAAATGGTTTCCCGAAAAAATGGTTTGCCGGGTCTTGCCGTTCGTCATCGCCGCCGCTTTCATTGCCACGGCCTTCGTGCCGAAAACCAGTTCGTTCTTCGGCATCCTGACTTTTGCGCTGGCGGGACTCGGTTGTTCGGCGCTGCTGCCGTTGACCATTAGTTTCGGCCAGAAAGAATTGACGACCATCGCCGCTTCGGCGGCGGGCGGCCTGATTGCCTTCTACCAGATCGGCTACGGTATTGCCGCGTTCGGCGTTGGCCCTTTGCAATCGTGGGGGGGATTAAGCTTGAACGTTATTTATGGCGGAACCGCGGCGGTCGCCCTCGTAATGTCGGCCCTATCTTTCACGATCACGCGAAAATCTCCCCGCCGGCACGAGGCCTAACAATGATGACGCCGAAGGCTGCGTCGCCCTCGGCGCTGATGCCTGTCTCTCCAAAGGGCATTATTGAACCGGAAGGTTCTGAGAAATGTTTTGGGCGCGTTGCCAGTCCTCGGGAGTGTTGACGTTGAAAAGAAGGGAGGATGGGGTTTGCACTAAAGCGGCGTGGCAGACTTTGGCCAGCGCTTGCAGAGAGTATTCAGGAACGGCCCGTTACTTTTCCACGATTGGCAAAGCGTCCCGTGCCAATAGGAAGGGAAAGCCGGCTTTTCCCTCGCTGGCCGCGAAAATATTCGGGGCTGGAGAGTTTATCAACCGGTCTAGCAGCGCGGGGGTAACGAAAGGCATGTCGCAGGGATAGGGGTCAAACCGTACATTTGCACTATTGATCATGGTGTCTTGGTCTGTTGAAGCTTTGCTTGAATCCAGATCTGGGCCAGCTCTCGTCCGACTGAGGACACTATAGATGGCGCCGCGACAGTCAATGCGAATTTGATGATGCATTAAACCATTAAACCATTAAACCATTCGAATGCAATAACCCGTGACCGCGTGCATAGAATAAAGCAAAGGTACGGTGACCCCTAAGGTCCAACTGATTGAGCGCCTGTTGCACAGGCGTCTGCGGGTCAATTGGCCATTGCCATTCCGCCATGGCGCGGTTCAGGAATTTGCGAACCTTTTCCGGGTCAATGTCGCTGAGGCTCGCGTCAGATTCTACGGTCTGATCCCACGTCAGCCCTCTCGACGCGAGATAAAGTTCGGCAACTTCACTGGCGGATAACACCTGATTAGTGCGTCCCGACCGGCGATACGGGCGGCCGAATGCTGTAACGGGCTTGGTTTGGTGTTCCGGCACGTCCACAACAATGACGGTCGCCCCTGGCTCGTCCTGGTTCGTAATGGCCGGCACGACCTTGGGCGTGGTATTTTGTGCGATTCTGTTGGCCAAGTCTTCCAAAGTGCCTTTGCCAATCTGTACGCCGGTGATGCGGCCATCGTCTGCCACGCCTACAAAAACCTTCCCGCCCTGTGCCGAGGCAAAGGCGGCACAAGTTTCCACAATGTCGCGCCACAGGCTCAACGACTCTTTCCGTTCAACCGTTTGTCCTTCTTCGGGAATCATTATGTTCGGCTTTTCTTTCAGATCAGCCGCTGTTTCCCAATGGTGTGGTTACAGGGCATGAATTGCAAGTGGACGCGCTCCTTTCGCAAACTTGCTGACGGGAAGTTGTGCGAATGGACTCCTGCGCCCCGAATGGGCCGAAAATCTGCGCTTCGGTCTGGATTTGCAGCGCGGAGAGTGGAGCGGAGCGATGGAACAGGGCGTCAGGGGTGGAATCCGTAGCAGAACGCCGCGACGCAAGTCCAGACGGAAGCCAAAGGGAAGCCGCGACGAGCGCGCGGTTTGGCGACAGGAACGGACAGAGGCGGGCGGGGTGAGGGACGCCTGCTGTCTATGGAAGGAGCCAAAATGAGCGTTGGTCGCGGCGGGGAATTTGGGCGGCGTTTGCCGTTATCTAAGATTGAGAAAAACGGCAGCCCAAGTACCAATCGGACGATCATCGGACGATTCGCCTGGGTCTCAGATCGGTCGCCTGGGCCGGGTGTTTTTTGAATTTCGGTGTGAGCCAACTTGACGATTACCGAAATTCGCTTGACGATTGGTTGACGATTCTCTGAGGTCATATTTCGGTTGCCTGAACACGGTGGCTGTCGAGTTTCGTCGTGACCCAACTTTACGATTGACCAAAATGCGTTTAATGATTGGTCCGTGTTCCCGATGTCCCAATTGTCCCATAACCGTCTCGTTTCGCCAGGAAACAAGCTCCGACTTGTCCGGTGACTTGTCCGGTCGCCCATAAAACTGCTTTAGGCACGACTGATTTTATCCCTTTAAAAGAGACAGAAGCACTTAAAGTTGTCTCTCTGAGAGCGAGAAATGGTCTCGCCAAAAGCCCATCCATTCGGAAACAAGCCGCGACCACGAAACAATCAACTGAATCTTTTCAAATGATCCCTGTTGTCTCCTTCAGGAAGCGGTCGAGGTCGTCTCTGGAATAGATCGGGTGGCGCAGTGCCAATGAAGGATGCAGAAGGCCCCGCTTTCTCAAGCGGTCTATGGTTGCGGGCGTCACGCCCAAATAAATTGCGGCTTCGGCCCGTTTGAACCCCTTTTTCTCTACCATCGCTCGATTGACGGTTCCCGTGGATTGTGGGTCTCTTTTGGCCATAAATCCTCCTTTACTCTGATTTAAGCAACCGGAGCAGTTCGGTGCGGGGCACGAGCAGCTTGCCGCGCAACGCCCGGCACACTTTGAGTTTGCCGCCTTGGACGAGGCGATAAATGCTGAAATAATGCACGCCCAGCATATCCGCTGCCTCCTGTATAGAGTAGGCCAGACGTTCGGTTGTCATGGGGGACTCCTCGGTTTTTGAAATCGTTTCCATAAGTTTAAAAATCGTCTTTGTATTGAAATCATAAATATCGGGCGCAAAGCATCCATTACAAAAATCAGCGTTATTTCCAGTCTCGGAATTATCCAAGATTCCCCAAACAACCAGGGCAATTCCCAACCGCGACTTGGCCGGTGAGTTGGCCGGTCGCCGGGCGAGTGCGTTCCTGGCCGCATCGGCGCGTGGTCCAGGTCAATTCTCTCGCCGATGGGACGGGAATTTTAGCAGCACCATTTTCCTAAACCAGGCCATCCGTCGGAACCGGTCAGTCGGCAAACAGCACGGGGAGTTCATTCAGAACCATGATTGCGGGTTGGAGTTATGCGGTGATAGATTTCGGTAGGATGGTGATAGAAAAGTGATGGGTTATCGCCGGAGGACAATGCCCAACATCAGCCCGAACGAAACGAGCAAGGACGCAACCAAAAGGTAGGCGAACCAGTCCCGCTTGGTCAGGCGTTGCTCCAACCGCTCCCGTTCCTTGTTCATTTTTTCCCGCGCCATATTGAAATCTTCCTTTGCCTGTTTCCACGATTCGGCTCCCTGATTGAGATCGTCCTGGATTTTTCGGGCGATGGCCTCAAGCTCGCGCGCTTTCGAGCATATTTGGGTGGCGATGCCGTGAATGACATCGTTGTAACCTGACACTGTCATGTCGTATTGCTTTAATCTTCCGTCTATTGCTTCGAGGGTGGTCTTGGACTGAGCCGCAATCTGTCGGCGGTGGTCGGCTTGGACGGCGTCCAACAGTTTTTTGGAGTCACTGGCAAGCCGACGCGCATCATCCAGTGCGCTGTTGAATTGCTCCGAAAAGCGGGTGCGGTGACTGGCTTGGTCTCGCTGCCAATCTTTTTGGGAATCCCTCAGAATATGAGGCAACCGTCCGATGGCTCGCCATTGGGCCTTGGTCAACAAGGCCAGTTGCACCGGAAATGAGTTTTCATCGCCGCTGCACCATTCGGCCAGAATTTTTCGCAGGCGCTTCGCCTCTGCCGGATTGACGCCGTCACACAACAAATCAAAGTCGGTGTCCATCATAAATCATTCTCCAAAATTAAGTTGTGGTTGCGGCCTCTCGGTTTTCCATTCCCGTTGAGGCGGTAATTTTGGTTCGGGAATGAGCGCCGTTGGCAAGAGCGACTCGGCAATCGAGTCGTACTGTTGGAACATCCGCTGCATGGCCCACTGGATTTCCCCAGCCAGCAGCCGTTCTAAATGGCCCGCTTCGATGCGGGACAATTCGGCGAAGCTCAAACCGTGCTTCGCATCGGCCTCAGCCTTCTCGGCGGCCAGCAACGTCGTTGGCGTCAAGGTCGGCAGTGTGATGGTTTTCGACCCGAATTCCGCCAATTGCTTTTCCAGCGACGAGCCTTTGAACAGATCGCCCCGCGCCTTGGCCGGACTATGGACAACAACATAGTCCACCCGGTCGCCCGCGTACAAGAACAGTCGCCCTGCGTTCGTCATGCTCTCGGTGTCGTCGGTCGGAAACAGGAAGAAGGTCAATCGCATGTCCTGTTCGGCGCAGACATCAAGCACCTGCAATTCCTCCAATGCCGCCATGATGAGCGCGTCCGCCTGGGCGCGTGTGTCAATGACGTGAACCGGCGCGGTGTCCTTGAGCACCCGCCGAAAAAGACTGAGCAGGGCCGTCTTGCTCTCGTGCTCGTTGCCGAGTTGATACGACCGGACGGCGTCCTTGTGCCGACTAGCAAACGTGTGATGCCGGTCGTCAAGGTCGGAACCGTTCCATTGAACGCCAAGCTGGTCGAGCCAGGCGGTGCGGAATTCCGCTTCAAAACTTTTGCCAAGGTTTCCCTTGGACTGTGGATTTAAGTGAATACGACGTGTGATGTTCATAATTTATTTGGATCGTTAAGGTTTAGACTGTCAGGACTCGGTTGCCGAAATGAACGCGAGGCCGGAATGGCCGCAAGAACCGGCTTGCGGTTTGATTCTGGCCGACTGGCCGGCTCATGTGGGGGGGTGGGTGGCGCGGACAGCGTCCGGCCTTCGTCCTCCCAATGAAGTCGGCCCTGCCGCTTTACATATCTGCGGTAGAATTGATGCAGACCTTGGAGTGTAATGCGGCAGCCTTCTTCAACCGCGAGCCATTCGGCGATTTCCCTCCACGCTTTGCGCTGCTGGCGCTGTGCGCGAATTATCGCCACGAATGGCTCGACGCGGCTGTGAAAGGCGCGTCCGCCGCCATTTCTGGCCGCCACTGCGTTCGTTTTCGTCTCCGATTCCATTGCCATAACTTTAAACCCTCAATACTCGACTGCGTTAACGGGCAGCAGGCGAGTTAGCCCGATTTGTGGGAGAGTTAAGCCGATTAGGTTTTGCACCTGTTGAAAAGTGCTGAAAGGCGTTGAATCGCTGCGTTGAAATCCGTTGAGGTGTGTTGAATATGTCAACACCCTTCAACGCCTTGCGACACGAGAATTCGTGCTGATTGGCGGATAGCCGCCAAACCTACGATTTGTTCGTAGGGGTAGGGCGTCCTCCTTTTAATTCCACGCGCTTAGAGTGGAAAACAACGCGATATTGCGTACGAAACGAGGCAACTGCAGTCGTGTTGCAATGTGTGAATGAAAATGCATTCCTGAATCCAGCAATCCGATGTGTAATTGTTACCATGCACTGAACGCCTGACCCGAAGCCGGAGCGGAACGGAGCGAGCCGAGGATTATGGGGCGGCAGGCGAAGTGAAGCGTGGCTGAGGGCGGGCGTTGAGTGCGAAACCCGCATGGATGTTTCCGGTTAAGGCGCTTGGTCTGCACGGTTTTCGAGGGCAGAAGGGGAAATGCCGGGCAGTCAAAGCGCCTGGTTTATACGGTGTCACCCAAATCAGCGTATCAACCTTTGGTTCACAATCTTGAGTTTTGCGAGACGTAATCTCCGATTTTGGCGGGAAGCCAGTTTTAAATAATCGTCTGATTGTGCGGTCGGTAAGAGTTGGACCGCCTTTGATGGCGAGATTTCCAGCGTAGCAGTGCTGCTCTCGCCTGATTTTTTAAGCGTTTTTGTCATAGTATGGCACGTCGTTCGCGCCATCTATGCCAGAAAGAAAATCTCCGAATGGGGAAAACTTATGGGCGAGTAGGACTACCTCACCGACAACAGGACTGCCGATGAAACCTGTTTTTGAGGATAAACCAAACCAGAAAAGCATTGTTCCCCATTTCGTCCGCAACCTTTGATTTCGCGGGTTCCTTTGCCGTCGTTTTTGATGGAAACATCCCAAACAAAATGCTTTTTGTCCCCGACGGAGAGCAATCCAAGCTGTTGCCGAACTTTCTTAATCGCGGGTGGATTCAGGTTTGATTGGTCAAGATGAAGCTTGAGAAACTTGGTCAACGCTTCATTTCGCCAAAACATGAGACCTGGCACACCATCAGCACCGCATCTCACCCACCATTCAACAAGTACAACAGGCAGTCCATTGTGGTTTCTAAATTGTTTCCATGACGGCCACGGTATGGGCTGATTTATTTGCTTCCCGTAACCGCGATGAACAAGTTGCGCGCGCCGTTTCTTCCAAAGGTGCTCCATTTGTTTCAATGACTCAGGATTGTTTTGTTTTCGCAGATGCTCCTGAACACGAGCGTGAATCACATGCCCGTTAGCTACTTTGCTAATGGCATGGCAGTATCTGGATTCATCGCCCTTGACGCGTGCGTTAATGGACTCTTGATACCAGTCAATGTTCAGGGTCGCAATTCCCTGTGCAATGTGAATGAGTTGACACAACGCTCCGAGCTGGCTTTGGGCTGCGCGGAAAACCTCTTTGCTCTTGGCGGAAACCACTGGCGCATCAAGAAGAAACTGCCACGGATCAGGCGATGGTAGGCGATTCGGGTCTTTGTGTTTCTCCGCGTATTGAGCGTTTTGCTCTGCCCACTTGTCTGCTGCTCCCAACACCTCTTGGTAGGGTTGCAAGAATTGTCCAATCAAACCTTTGTCCTTCGCCAATTCGACAACCGAAGAAAAGTATTGTTGTGCCTGATTCACTGTTTCACAGTTAGGAGTAAGAGAATGCTCTGCTGGAGTGAAAACCACAAGGCCGAGCGTCTTTGGACGCACAATTCGAGATAACCAGCTTAAACTTCCCCACTACCCTTTAACGCTGTCGGCCTTGAGCGTCGTATCTTTGGGTCATGCTTTCGCCCAAAGCACAATGCAGCCTGGCTGACGCCAAACGATACTTCAGGGAACACCTGTCGGCTGGTGAGTATTACGGGGAAGGCCACCAAGTGCGTGGCCAATGGTACGGGAAAGGAGCGGCGGAATTGGGGCTGTCCGGCGTCACGAACATCGAGCAGTTTGAGCGGCTCTGCGATAATCTTCATCCGCAAACCGGCCAGCGCCTGACGTTGCGCCAGAAAACTACTCGGACGGAATCGGATGTGGACGGCGCAGAGCATGAGCACGCCCACCGACGAGTGTTTTATGATTTCACTATCTCGCCACCAAAGTCGGTGTCCATCGCCGTCCTGGTCGGCAACGACCAGCGGATTGTCTGGGCACACGAGCAGGCGGTGACGATTGCGCTGGAGCAATTGCAATCGTTTGCTTCCACGCGCGTCCGCAAGGACGGCCAATATACTGATCGTACAACGGGCAACATTGTCGCTGCCACATTTCGCCACGACACATCGCGGGCGCTGGACCCGCACTTGCACACCCACTGCATTATTTTCAACGCCACTTATGATGCGGTGGAGGGCCGCTGGAAGGCATTGCAGAACCATGACATGCTCGTCGCGCAGAAGTTCATCGAAAACGTCTATTACCACGAACTGGCGCGTTCGCTACAGGAATTTGGCTATGAGGTCGGGAGCCGGAATCTCGGCGATTTTCAAATCAAAGGCATCTCCGAGGAGCTTCGTGATTTATTCTCCAAACGTCACCGGCAGATTGACGAGAAGACTCGCGAGTTGCTGGCCCGCCAACCTGAAAAGGCGGAAGGTAACATTGCCGCCATTCGGGAGCATATCGCCCACAAGGAACGCGATAGGAAAATCCCGGAAATTGGGTTGTCCCGATTGCAGGCTCATTGGGATGGTCAAATGACGTTGGAACAATGGAAATCGTTGCGGAATCTCATTCATGCCCAACCGACGAGTCGGGAAGACGCGAAGATGGTGGCGGGCCGAGCGGTCGCCTGGGCAGAGGAACACTTGTTTGACAGGCGTTCGGTGGTCAATGAACACGAACTTTGGCGGCACGCGCTCGGTTTTGCCAGAGGCCAAAATGTGACCTTGAAGGACATTCAATCCGTCACCGGCAAGCGTGATTATATCCGCGATGAGAAACATCCGGGCAAAGTTACTACCCGCGAGCACTTGCAGCGAGAATGGGAGATTGTGGAAATGGTTCACAAGGGTCTGCGCCGGTATCATTCTTTTTGCCCGGAATATCACTGCGCCAATCCTTCGCTGGATGCGGAGCAACGATTGGCGGTGGAACGAATCTTGGTATGCTCCGGCTTTGTCGCAGTTTTCCGTGGTGGGGCGGGCACCGGCAAGAGTTTCACGCTACGGGAAGTCGAGAAAGCGTTGAAAGAAACGGGCCGGCCCGTCCACGTAATCGCGCCGCAACGCCAACAGGTCATGGATTTGGAAAAGGAAGGATTCCAAAATGTCGAGACGGTCAGCGCCTTCCTGGCCAAAGGCCGTTTGGAGCCGCAATCCGTCGTCATTGTGGATGAGGCCGGACAGATCGGGGGCAAACAAATGCACACGCTGTTGGAATTCGCCCTGGAGCACGAGAGCCGGGTGATTCTCTCCGGCGACACCCGCCAGCATGGCGCGGTCGAGGCGGCGGATGCTCTGCGGGCCATTGAAAAGTATTCGGGGGTGTGTCCCATCGAACTGACCACCATTCGCCGTCAGAATCCAGAACTGGCTAAAACCAGCGAGGAACGCGAATGGATCAAACAATACCGACAGGCCGTGGCCGAAGCGCAGGACGGCAAGTTTGCCGACTCATTTAATCGTCTGGATAGAGAAGGAGCCATCGTTCAATGCAGTTTGGCTGACCAGCATCAAAAGCTGGCGGAATATTACCTGGCGCTGGCGAAAGACCGTCACTCCACAGTGGTTGTATCCCAAAGCTGGAATGAGATTCATCAGGTCAACGAACAGATTCGTCTAGCCCTCAAGGGCGAGAAACTGGTGGGCGACACTGACAAAGTCCTTACAACATTTCAGCCGGTGGACATGACGGACGCGCAAAAGCGCGATCAACGGTCTTACGATGAGAATTCCGTGGTGGTCTTCAACCGCAACGTGCGCGGCTTCAAAGCGGGCGAGGCGGCGCGATTGCAGGCCATTACCGAAACGCATGTGGTCGTTGAAAACGAAGGGCGTCGCGTCTCGATACCGTTCAAGCAACTCGACCGAATCACGGTTTGCCAGACCAAGGAATTGGCCTTGGCCTCCGGCGACCGGCTGCTATTGAAGGCCAATGGCCGCAGCGAAGACGACCGGAAGCTGGCCAATGGCGAACTGGTCACAATCAAGGAAATCCGCGAGGATGGTCGCATCGCGCTCGCCGATGGCCGGGTGCTTTCCCCACACTTCCGCCAGTTTGTGCGCGGCTACGCCGTCACGTCCTATGCCTCGCAAGGCAAATCGGTCGATCATGTGATGTTCTCCGATTCAGCGGTGAAGGCGGCGACGAACCAACAGCAATGGTATGTGACCATTTCGCGGGGTCGCAAGGGCGTCCAGATTTTCACAGCGGACAAAATCCAGCTTCGCCAAAACGTCCTCCGCTCCGGGGGCCGGGAACTGGCCTTGGACATCGCCAAAGAATCCTCCGTCCATGCGCTGGCAAACGCTTGGGGCCGCGATATTGGATACGTGTTGAATGTCCATCATTCGCAGCGTCAAGCCGAGCAGCGTCGGGCGGAATTGGTTCAGCGGGCAGAAGTTCAGGAAAAATCCGAATCTGTCCAGCAATCGCAAACCGTTCGGATGGCGCGGAAAATCAATCCCGCGTACAAGCACAATCAAAAATATGGAGGAGGCATCGGAGTATGAGCCTGAATATGAGAGCATTCGATGATCGTCTATCGTGTTATGAACTGAGCCGTGAAGTGATGGGCAACCATGTGCCGTTGGACAACGTGCGACTGGAACTGACCCCCAGCCATTTTTACTTGTTGCCTTATCACCATTTGGAAGTCGCCGAGTTCGAGTCGGCCCATAAAGGCGACACGATTTCCCTTTCGTTTGTCAACCATAAGGTGCGGATCACCGGCCGCAATCTGCGCGACCTGGCCGTTGCTTTTCAGGAACGCGCCGTCGTGTCGGTCACGCCTGTGCCGGAAAAGTACGAGATATTGCAGGAAAGTGTTCAGGGCTTGGTTGACTCGATCCAGATTGAATGAGGGATTTCCGTAAGCGAGTGTTCGTGGTGCTTCGCGAGCGGACTCAATTCCGCCCGCGCCATTTTCTGCATCATCCGCCAAACGGGCCGCTGCCGTCGCTGGGCGGCTCGATTTCCCACCGAATGACGGGTGGAACTCCCGACAGCTCCGTTGGTGGTCGTATAACCAAGATGAAGGTGTGATTTCCTTTGGTCTTTTTCCGCTTCGCCTGTCGCCCCAAATGCCAGGCAATAAACGGTACGGCGACATAGACAAAGAGGCCGGAGACGAACGCCCTGTGTTCCCGCAGTAACCAGTCAATCAAACGAAATATCGGATTCATGCGGCCTCCTTATTCGTTGACAGCTTGCGCCGTTGGTTGGGTCTGATTGCGCGCCGGCACTGCGGCCAAAGCCGTACGGGGCATTGGCACTATTTTCCGCTCGTAATCCTCCAGCGACGGCACGATGACTTGCGCCTTCTTGGAATAGGCTCTGGCGATGGCTTTGGAACTGTGCCCAAGAGCCTGCTGGGCGAACCGCTCTGGCATTCCCACCGTTTTCGCCCGCTCTGCCCAAGCGTAACGGTAGCTGTGCAAGGAAATGCCGGTGATGCCAACGGTTTTGAGCCGCTTGATAAACATTTTCGCGCGGTGGTTTTCCTGAATCCGCGCCATGCGTGGAAACAACGGGCCGCTTTTCGGCAGTGATTCCAAGAGCGCGGCGACATCCGCGCCGAAGGTGATGATGACCGGGACGTTAGTCTTGCCCCGGCGGTAGGAAATTGTGCGGTCTTTCCAATCCACATCCTCGCCGGTCAATTCCGCCATGTCGGTCTGCGACCCGCCCAAGTGCCACAGGAGTTGGTAATACGCCCGGATTTCAGGATTGTGCTCCCGATCAATGATCGCCTGATGCTCGTCCGCTGTAATAGCCTTCCGGTCTTTATGCCTCACTGGCGGCCAGTGAAGTTTCGGCAACACCGACCAAGGAAGCCAGTGCATCCCGACTGCGAAATTGTGCAGGCGGCGCAAAAACATATTCGTCGAGACAGTTCCCGAATTGAGAACCTGCAAAAATAGCTCGGACGCCGTTTCCATGAGTTTGCGGTGGCGGATGAGGTCAAAGGCTTTGTCCCGCATCGCCGCCGTCCAGCGGCGTTGGGTTGGGCCGGTTTTGAGCGGGGCCATTGCGTCCATGACATCCTGCCATGTCCGTTTGGCCATGACGGGGTCGCCGTGTTGCAAGTAAGCCTGGGCGATTTGCAGGTTGATGGCGGGCTGGCGCACGGCCTGATTTTTGGCCTCGACGATCTGCCGGGCGGCGTCCTCGTTCGTGGTGTTAAGGCTGGCGCGTTTGCCAGTGACTTTGTCAAAGCAATAATACATCCCACCCCGGATGCCACGATGAACTAAGCGGTAACGTGTATTCATAATTTCCTCACGTAACCGCGATGATAAAACATCCGAAACCCGGACCGTTAGCGGGTAGTCGGAGAGTTATCCTCCGTTACCCCTGTTTAAAGCGGGCACACAAGTTGGTGTCCGTTTCGGTGTCCGTTGCCGACCATCTGCCACCTAAACCATTGTTGCACTAGCAGTTAGGAATGGAGCCAGTTGCCGGATTTGAACCGGCGACCCACGCTTTACGAAAGCGTTGCTCTACCAACTGAGCTAAACTGGCGTCAGGACTTTATAAGCTAATTTTGAGCCTCCTCTCTGGCAAGCAAATTTGCGCTCCATGCCGCTTGAATGCTCCTTTCCCAAAAATAGCGCGCACCGTGCGCGTCTCTTGTTGACAGGCTCCCTCGTAAACGTCCCGCAAATAGCGCGAACGGTGAGCGGCAGAGGTTTCCGGTTCTGTGGCAGAATGGGAAGATGATCGAAATAGATGATGAAAAGCCGGGCCTCCTTCGCCCGGGACGTGCTATGGAGGCCAGGGCCTCCTTTTACGGCGGGCTCAACGTTACAGCTTCGCCGCCGGCTTTTTTCTGTATTTTTACGTAAGTTCCCCGTGGGGGATTTGACCAGATTAAACCAAATTAAAGTGAAACCCGACGAGCGCGTTTTGAAAATATCCCGGCCGGTATCCCTGGTGGCAAAGGCAAAAAAACGCCTCCAACGAGTCGTTTGGCTCCCCCGCCCGCCGGGACGGCGTTGGCCTCTCCTTCCAGACCTTTCCACGGCCGGACCAGAGGGACTTTCACCCTCCAAACCGTTCGGCTTCTCCACTGCGCACTTTGCCCCCCATTTTTTGCCTTTCACTCCGATGTCTGGGCTTGGGCAAATTGTAATTCACCCCAACGGGCTGAGACAACCAAATCCAGCAAACTTGCGTATCCGAGAACTTGGCAACTTTGCCCTTTCTTCTTTAATTGCTAAACTTCAAACTTTACCTGTTGAACGTGGATTCGAATACACTGACCATTGCCGGACGAACCTTTTCCTCCCGCCTTCTTTTGGGCACCGGGAAATTCGCCTCGCCTGAATTGATGCGCGAGGCCATCGAGGCCAGCGGGACGGCCATCGTCACGGTGGCGTTGCGCCGCGCGGACCTTACGGGGCGGCGCGATCCGTTTGCCAACATCCTCGAGTTCATTGATCCCAAACGTTATTTGCTTCTCCCCAATACCAGCGGCGCCATGAATGCCGCCGAAGCCGTCCGCCTCGCGCGCCTCGCCGTCGCGGCGGGGTTGCCCAACTGGATCAAGCTTGAGATACACCCGGACCCGCGTTATCTGCTGCCGGATCCGATGGAGACTTTTGCCGCCGCCGAACTATTGGTCAAAGAAGGTTTTATCGTGCTGCCTTATATCAACGCCGACCCCGTGCTGGCCAAGCGCCTGCAAGACGTCGGCGTCGCGACGGTCATGCCGCTAGGCTCGCCCATCGGCTCCAATCGCGGCCTGGATGCCCGCGAGCAAATTCGCATCATCATCGAGCAAGCGACCGTGCCGGTGGTCGTCGATGCCGGCATCGGCGCGCCCAGCCACGCCGCCGAAGCGATGGAGCTCGGCGCGGACGCCGTGCTGGTCAATACGGCGATTGCCGTGGCCAATGACCCATGCCGGATGGCGCGGGCTTTCCAGTCCGCAGTCCAGGCGGGACGCGAGGCCTATGAAATCGGGCTGGGCGCGCCGCAAAGCAACGCGAGCGCAACCAGTCCGCTGACCGCTTTCTTAAATTGATGAAAGGCAAACGACCCAATCGCAGTCTCTCCGCTGTGCGTCTTCGCCAACTGATGGATGCCGCCGCGCGCTCTCGCATCCTGGTTTTGGGTGATGTCATGCTGGACCATTTTCTTTGGGGCAAAGTCGGGCGCATCTCGCCGGAGGCACCCGTTCCGGTGGTCGAGTTCGAGCGCGAGAGTTACATCCCGGGCGGCGCGGGCAACGTCGCGCGCAATCTGGCCGACTTGAAGGTGGCGACCGAACTTCTGGGCGCGGTCGGCAATGACGATTCGGCCATGCAATTAAAACAGGTGCTGCAACATGAGCGGATCGGTTGCAGCGGCCTTTTCTCCTGTGAGAATCGAACGACCAGTGTCAAGACTCGCATTATCGCCCATCGCCAGCAAATGGTGCGGGTGGATCGCGAAACGAAGGCGGACATCGACGAGACCACTCGGCGCTGGCTGCTGGCCCAACTGGAACGGGGCCTCAAAACCGCTCATGCCGTTATTTTGTGCGACTATGCCAAGGGTGTCATCACTCAGCGGTTGCTGGACGAAACCAAAGCGCTGTGCCGGGCGCGCGGCATCTGGTTAAGCGTGGACCCCAAGCCGAGCCATCATCTCAATTTGTCCGGCGTCTCCTTGCTCACGCCCAATCGCAAAGAGGCTTTTGAACTGGCCGGATTGCCGGACGACGCCCGCGCCGAAGACCCTTCGCAAGACGCGGCGTTGCGGCATGTGGGCGAGAAATTGTTGGGCGAACTTCAACCCGCCCTGCTCCTCATTACCTTGGGCGATCAGGGCCTGCTGCTGTGTCAGCGTGGTCAAAGGCCGTTTCATATTCCGACGGTGGCGCGCGAGGTCTTCGACGTTTCGGGCGCGGGCGATACGGTCATCGCCTCGTTTACTTTGGCGATTGTGGCCGGAGCTTCGCCGGTCGAGGCGGCGATCCTTTCCAATCACGCGGCAGGCGTGGTGGTGGGAAAATTGGGCACGGCGACAGTCACGCCCGAAGAATTGCTGCGCAACTTCCGCCAGGAGAAATTTATTTGAAAATCACGGCGCAAACCATTCAAGCCATGAAGGGGCGCAGCCGCATCGCGGCCCTGACCGCCTACGATTTTGCCATGGCCAAATTGCTCGATGGCACGGGCGTGCCGTTGCTGCTGGTGGGCGACTCGCTGGGCATGGTCGTGCTGGGCTATCCCGATACCACGCATGTCACCATGGCCGAGATGGAACATCATGTGCGCTGCGTGGCCCGCGCCAAGCCGCAGGCTTTGCTGGTGGCTGATCTGCCTTTCAACAGTTGCCTGACCGTGCCTGCGGCCTTGGAAAATGCCCGGCGCCTGATGACCGCCGGCGCGGAAGCAATCAAAGCGGAAGGCGGCCGAAATATCCTTCCCCAAGTCCGGGCCATCATCGAGGCGGGCATCCCGTTTCTTGGCCATCTCGGCATGCTGCCGCAGAACGCGGTCGCCGAGGGCGGTTACCACGTCAAAGGAAAGAATCCCGGTGAGCGCTCGGACTTGATGGCCGATGCCGCCGCATTGGCGGAAGAAGGCGCCTTCGGCATCGTTCTCGAATTGGTCACGCCGCCGGTGGCGCGCGAGATTACGTCAAGCATTGCCATTCCCACCCTCGGCATCGGCTCCGGCGCCCATTGCGACGGCGATATACTGGTCACGACCGATTTGCTGGGCACGTCGCCGGATTACATTCCGCGTCACGTCAAGAAACACTGGAATTTTGCGGAACAAATGCGGGCCGCCGTGGTTGAATGGAAAGAGAGCGTCGTTGCTCCCGGCCGCCCATGAAAAAATTTTCCCACCTGGACGCCAAAGGCGAAGCGAGAATGGTCGATGTCTCGGCTAAGCCCGCCGTGCGCCGTGAGGCCGTGGCGCGAGGCGAGATTCATTTGCAGGAGACGACCCTCGCCGCCATCGAAAAAGATCACATGGCCAAGGGAAATGTTTTCGCCACTGCGCGCGTTGCCGGAATTATGGCCGCTAAAAAAACCGGCGAGCTTATTCCTCTTTGCCATCCGCTGGCCCTCACGCATTGCGCGGTGGATTTTGAAATTCCGGCCAGCCGCGATCGCGTCATCATCACTGCATCGGCCGCATTGACCGCGCCGACGGGGGTGGAAATGGAGGCGTTGACGGCGGTCAGCCTCGCCGCCCTGACCATTTACGACATGTGCAAAGCCGTTGATAAAACGATGCGAATCACGGACATCACCTTGGTGTCAAAAATAAAAATCCCATGCAAATAATGCAAATCCAAGCCGGCATCATCACCGTTTCCGACCGAGCCTCGCGCGGCCTCTACGACGACCTGGGCGGTCCCGCCCTGCAAAAAGCGGCGCAAGGTTATGGCTGGGAAGTTGTGGCCGACGCCATCGTCCCGGACGAAAAGCGGGAGATTCAACGCGCCATTCGCGAACAGATTGCCAAAGGCTGCCATGTGATCCTGACCACCGGCGGGACTGGCGTCGCCTTGCGGGACGTCACGCCCGAAGCGGTGCGGGAGATTGCGGTGCGGGAATTGCCGGGCTTCGGCGAAGTCATGCGCATCGAATCCATGAAAATCACCAAGAACGCCATCCTCTCGCGCAACCTCGCGGCGGTGGTGGACAAAACGCTGGTCATTTGCCTGCCCGGCAAACCGTCGGGGGCGGTCGAGTGTTTGGGGTTTGTCGTGGGAGCGATACCCCATTGCGTGGAAGTTTTGCAGGAAGCGCCAACAAGCTGCTAACTATGCGCTATTTCACCGGCTTTTTATTTTTAGCGATCCTGTGCGCGGCGGGTTGCGTCACAAAAAAGGAAGAGGCCATGCGGGCGCGCCAGGCGTATATGGCAGGACAGCAGCCTGGCCCTCCACCTCAAGCGGCCCTGCCGCCGGGAGAACCTTTCGTGCTGCTGCGCGGTTCGGTCCAACACCCCGCGCTTCCCTGGACCCACGGAATGACCCTGGCCAACGCCATCGTGGCGGCCGATTACACCGGATTTATGAACCCGATTTTGGTTCGCGTCATCCGGCAGGGACAAATCGTGGACGAATGCAAAGGCGTGGATTTGCTGCACGGCCATGATTTCCCCCTCGAATCCGGCGACATCATCCTCCTCCAGTGAGATGAGAGAGCCTGAGCCATTGCAACAAATCGAACGCACCCGCGTTCTCTACCGCAATCGAAAACTCTCCTACTTTGCCGGGTGCGATTATTTCCGGTTGTCCAGTCATCCGAAAGTAATGCGAGCCGTCGCGACTGGCCTGAAAAAATACGGATTGAACGTGGCCGCCTCGCGTCTCACCACCGGCAACCATGTCCTTTACGCAAAACTGGAAGCGGCGCTATCCCGATTCTTTGGCGCGCCGGCCGCATTGCTGATCGGGAACGGTTACGCCACAAACTGCGTTGTCGCCCAAGCCTTGCGCGACGATTTTACTCACGTAGTAATTGACGCCAAGGCGCATCCCAGCCTGCGCGATGCCAGCCGCTTCTTCAACGCGCCCGTTTTGGAATTCCAGCACCGCGACGCCCAAGACCTCGCCCGCGTCCTGGCCGGCGCGGGCCGCCATGTCAAACCGATTTTATTGACCGATGGAGTTTCCACCCTGGGCGAACTGGCGCCGCTGGCCGAATATTTAAAAATTCTAGGACCAAGCGGCTTCATTCTGGTGGACGATGCGCACGGCGCTGGAGTGCTCGGCAAAACCGGCCGCGGAACGCCCGAAGCCGCCGGGGTTTCGCGCCAGCGCATCATCCAAACGACGACCTTGAGCAAAGCCTTCGGCGTTTATGGCGGGGTGATTCTCTCAGCCCGGTCGCTTCGCGAAAAAATGGTCGCGGGCAGTTCGGTCTTGGCCGGCAGCACCCCCCTGCCCTTGCCCTTGGCCAA
>DASRLE010000162.1:0-13363 GCA_035648615.1 Saccharimonadales bacterium (SeqCode)
GTCTGGCAGCATCCGCCGAACCGCGCGCACAAATGCCAGGCCGTCCATGTGGGGCATGTGCAAATCCGTGATGATGGCGCGCAACTCGGTGCGGTGCTGTGCCGCCTGAATCAAGCCATCCGCGCCGTCGGTGGCGGTCAACGGCTTGAAGTTCAGCCGCTGCAAGACCGCGCGCGCCACCGTCCGCAAAGGCGCTTCGTCATCCACGAACAGGATGGTTTCCCCTTGGCCGTGGAATTCCGCCGCCGCTTTGGTGACGTGTTCCGTGTCGCTGCCCGCACGGTCGGCGGGCAGATACGCGGTGAACGTCGAACCTTGGCCGGGTTGCGAATAAACCTGCAAGAATCCGCCGTGGCCCTTGATGATGCCCATGACGGTGGAGAGGCCCAGGCCAGTGCCTTTGTCCGGGCCTTTGGTGGTGAAGAAGGGATCAAAAATCTGGTCGAGAATTTCCGGCGGAATGCCCGTGCCGGTGTCGCGCACGCGGAGCGCCACATAGTTGCCTGGCTTGGCATCAGGGATGGAACTGGCATAGGTGGCGTCCATTTTCTTTTGTTGCGCGTCCAGCGTGAGCGTGCCGCCGTGGGGCATGGCGTCGCGGGCATTGACACACAAGTTGAGCAGCACCTGATGCAACTGCGTGGAGTCGCCCAGCACCAGCGGGAGTTTCGGGTCGCATTTGACCACCAACTGGATGTTCTTGGGGAAACTGCCCGCCATGATTTTCTCCATCTCTTTGACCAGGCGACCGGCTTGGAGGGCGGCGCGCTCGCCTTCCATGCCTTTGGCGAAGCTCAACAATTGCCTCACCATGTCCGCCGCGCGCTTGCCGCTGGCCGCAATCATGTCCAGCGTTTGTGTTTCATCGGGATACTGCATCCGCAGCAATTCACCGCTCATCATGATGGGGGCGAGCGCGTTGTTCAAATCATGCGCCACGCCGCCCGCCAAAGTGCCGATGCTCTCCAGCCGCTGCGAACGCATGGCCTGTTGCTCGGCTTTCTTGCGCTCGGTGATGTCGCGCACGATGGCGATGAAGCGCGGCGACCCGTCCTCCGGGGTGATGTATTGCAGATTAACCTCCACCGCCAGCGTGCCGCCATCCTTGCGGCGGAGGACTCTTTCATACGACAGCATGCTCTTTTCGCCCCGCATGAGCGGCGCGATCATTTCCCGGTAGGCCGGCTCGTCATGCTTGGTGTTCAAATCCAGCGGCGTCAGCTTGAGCAGTTCCTCGCGCGTGTAACCCAGTTGCCGCATCGCGCCTTTGTTGACATAGCTGAAGCGCAGGCTCGCCGGGTCAAAGATGTAAGCGCCGTCCTTCGTGGCGTCCAAGGTTGCCAGCGCCTCCTGCACTTCGACGGTGCGCTGGGCGACGAGTTTTTCAAGCCCCTCATTGAACCGGCGAATTTTTTCTTGCGCCTGCTTGAGATCGGCGATGTCACGCACAATCTTGGAAGCACCGATGATATGGCCGGCGGCGTCTTTGATCAGAGAAATGGTCACCGAAACGTCGAGCTGGCGTCCATCTTTCGTCACCCGCACGGTTTCGAATTGATCCAGGTGCTCCCCGTTTTTCAGCCGCGCCAGAATCTTTGGCGCCTCGTCGAGCCGGTCGGGTGGAAAGAGCCGCGTCATCGGCGTGCCGATGATTTCCGCCGCCGTGTAACCAAAGAGCCGTTCCGCGCCCGGATTCCAACTGGTGATGATGCCGTCCAGTGATTTGCTGATGATGGCGTCGTCGGAAGATTCAATGATGGCGACGAACCGCGCTTGAGTCTCCTCCATCCGCTTCCGCTCGGTGATGTCAATATTGATGCCAACCACGTGCGCCGCCTTCCCGTCCACTCCCGCAATCGCCATCTCGGCGGCATGGATGACGCGCGTGGCCTGGTCGGAGGCGCGCGTGATCCGAAACTCGCGCTGGCTGTGACCGCAGGTTGCGACGGTGCTCTGCAACTTGGCCTCTTGCTCCTTGACTTCGCCCGGCAACACCCGCGCCCGCCAGTCCTCGTAAGCCACCCACCCGTCCGGTTTGGGCGGCAAGCCATAAAACGCAAACATCCGGTCATCCCAGTGGATCGCTCCGCTGTTGATATCCCACGCCCATACCCCCATGTCCGCCGCTTCGATGGCCAGCCGCACGCGCTGCTCGCTCTCGCGCAATGCCCGCTGGGTGGCGTGTTCCTCCGTCACATCGCGGAACACGAGCACCACACCGAGAATCTTGCCCTCTTTGTCGCGGATGGGCGCGGCGCTGTCGGCAATGGGCCGCTCCGTGCCGTCGCGCGCGATGATGATGGTGTGTTTGGCCAGACCGTGGATTTCGCCGGTGGCCAGCACCTTGTCCACAGGAATGACGGCCGGCGCGCGCGTTTCCTCATTGAAGATGCGGAAGACCTCGGCCACCGGCTGGCCCAGCGCCTCGGCGTGTGTCCAGCCCGTCAGTTTTTCCGCGTTGAGATTCAGCCGCGTCACGCGCCCCTCGCCATCGGTGGCCAGCACGGCGTCGCCGATCGATTGCAGGGTGACGGTGAGCTTCTCCTCGCTGCGGCGCAGGGCTTCCTCCGCCTGTTTGGACTCTTCAATATCAGTGCAAGTGCCAAACCATTTAACAACTTCGCCGTTCGCATTGCGCATCTGCGCGCCCCGGATCAGCCACCAATGATAAACACCATCGGCACGCCGCAAGCGGCATTCCAGCGAATAACGTTCGTTGTTTTGAGTGGCCCGCTGCCAGGCATCCCAGGCGCGCTGCTTGTCGTCGGGATGGAAAGGCTTGTTCCAGCCGTGGCCGTAGCTCTCTTCCAGCGTCAGCCCGGTGTAGTCCACCCATTGTTGGTTGAAAAAGATGTTCCAACCGTCGGGCCGGGTGGCCCAAACGATCTGCGGCATGGCTTCCGCCATGGAGCGAAACTCCTCCTCGCTCCGGCGCAGGGCTTCCTCCGACTGCTTTTGCGCCGTGATGTCGTTGAAAAGAATCGCAACCTGCCGGTTTTCCGGTTCGCCGAAGCGGAACGCGTAAACGTCATACCAGCGCTGCAACTGTTCGGCACGGTTTTGAAAACGAACCGCTTCGCCCGTCAGGGCGACGCGGCCATAGGTTTCAAACCAGTGCGCCTCGTGCTGCGGGGCAAGCTCGCGCATACTCTTGCCTTGAGCCTCACGCAGTCCGGTGTGTTTCTCAAACGCCGGATTGATTTCCAAAAAGCGATAGTCAACCGGCTTTTCCTGCTTGTCGAAAATCATCTCGATGATACAATAACCTTCGTCAATCGAGTCGAACAGCATGTTATATCGCGCGTTGCTCAACCGTTGCGCCGCCTCCGCCTGCTGCCGCCTTTCAAAATCGCGCCGCACAATGACGCTGGCGAGGCCGACCAGCCCAATGGCCAGCAGACTGGTAAAGGCCATAATTGTCTTGGTCATGCGGGCCGCCGCTTGCGCCTGGGCCGTGCGCTGCTGCAGGAGTTGTTCCTCGACGGCTTCCATTTCGGCAACCAGCTTGCGGATTTCCTCCATCGTTTGCTGTCCCTGCCCCGTGGCGATGAGTTGAAGGGCGCCGGCAGTGTCTCCGCTGCGGCGCAGATTGATCGCCTCGTTCGCGATGCTGGTTTTCTTTTGAATCAACGGTTCGAGAATCGCCAGCCGGCGTTGCTGGTCGGGGTTGTCTTGCGTCATTTGCTTCGCCGCCGCGAACGATTGCTGAACCTTCGCGATTCCGTCCTGATACGGCTCTAAAAACTTTTCATCGCCGGAAATGGCAAAGCCGCGATGCCCCGTTTCCATGCCGAGCATTTCCACCAGCAAAACTTCAAACTGATCAAGGACTTTGTAGGAGTGATCCGCCGCGCGAAAGGCTGCCGCGTTCCGTTGCTCGCTCCACCACGAGGTCACGCCAGTGAGGAGCAGAAAGGCCAGCGCCACGGCGAACCCCGCCTGGATTTTTTGCTGGACCAGCATTTTCATAATGTTAATTTCTAATTTCTAAATCAGGCTGTCCAAATCGAAAGGGGCGTGACCTAATCACGCACCAACTCAGGCACTGGTATGCCTTCAACGGAACGCTTTCGGGCACGCCCGATGTGGGCGTGCCTCGAACCGTGTCCGTTTGCGTGAAATTACCAGTTTCGAGTTGGACAGCAGCCGAAGCCGCAAATCAGTTTGTCATATTGGTCACATAATTATCTTTCGGAACATTCATATTCAAGCACAGGCAAGTCCCCGTTGCAATCCGCGATCTGTTGCCTGAAAATGTGGGAAAAGGACGGGCTGTGAAGCCCGCCCCGGCTGCGGGTTATTTGGTTTTTTCGGAAGCGATTCGTAAAGCGATGCGTGCGTCCATCGGGACGGATTCAATCTGGATGTTGAAGCCGTTGCCGTCGGCGTGTGCCCCGACCATCACGCAGCCAGAGCGACCGCTTTCTTCTCCGCTTGAGCCTTGGCCAATGCCGCTGGCGTGAACTCCTTGATTTGGTGACCTTGGCTGTCCACCCCGGCAATCGGGAAGAAAAAGTTCCTTGCAGTGCAAGCACATGCGTCGGGGTTGCGGCGGCTTCATCAGTTCCAAAATGAAAAGGGACCAGTATCGGAAACCGAAGCCAAAGAACGGAAGAAAATCCAGTCGCAAGAAAAATCAGAGCGGAGAAGAAGAAGAGTTTTCAGCGAATCTGTCGAAGAAAATCCAACCGAAGAAGATCCCATTCTAAACCGCCGGGATTGCATCCATTCGATTTCGCCCTTGGCATATGATTTCAAAGGTCTTTTTGATACCGTGCTCAAAGGTATCAATGTTGACCGTCACATTTTCTATTTCGCCAAGATCAAAGAGCACGACAGCAGCAAAGAAAAATCGCAACAACTCATCGAGGAGCAACGCCGGCTCAAAACACATCTCGAACAGCAGGGCTTTGAAGTGCTTCTCTCGGGCCGCGTCCGAGGCCAGATGGAAGAAGGGCAGAATGGCAAGAAAGTCCTGATATTCAAGGAAAAGGGCGTGGACGTAAAGATTGCGGTGGATACGGTGAGCCTATCCTGCGACAACAAGGTGAAGGCGATCATTCTTGCAAGCTCGGACTCCGATTTGCAGCCGGCAGTGAAAGAAGTCCGTAACCGGAAGGTGACCTGCATATACCTGGGATTTGAAGCTCAACCGAACAAAGGCCTCTCGTATACCACCAACCGAACAATTTTGATGCGCAAAACTGAAATACTGGAAGGGGTAAAAGCCAAGCTGCCGTTTAAATAATTGTCGTTGTCCGCAAGGTCACGGGCCTTTTGCTAATTCCTCTCCACGTCCATACTGCCCTTATGATTTAAAAATTTCCAGTCCGACAATTTGAATGACAGCTTTCCACACTCCTTTCTGAAGTAGTGGTATACTGATCTGACTGACTTCTTATATTTAGGGCCGTAGGTTCGAACATCGTCCCGGGAGGCGCACCCTATGTTGCCGGAGCAGGAAGAAATCCAAAAAAAGCCCTTAACAGAGGGCTTTTTTGTTGTTCGATTTTTACTGTTTACCTGAAAAGTTCAAGGACCCCTCCACGGACGGTAAACAGGTAAACACCTGATCGGACCTGAATTATAGGCATGGATTTTAGGTTCGATTGCATGGTTCTGTTTTACGTGATCTGGCGTCCTCAAGACTGAAAACTTCTCAAACAGGCTGGGATCAAGCGACAGGGGAATCCATCGAGCATAAAATGAATGATTGAAATGCCTTGATCAGGTGCTACAGTGCTTTGAAGGGAGGTAATATGCCAAATGACGAAAACATAAAAAATGTAAGCAGTACGGGCAGTTGGAAAGAGGGAAGCGACGGCAGTAAATATCGCACGGGAGGGGACGGTAAAGACGGCAGCTACAAGGTTGAACGCCTCACGCCTACCCCAGACGGCAGTCATGCCCATGAGATTTCAAAGGCAAGCACTGCTGGCGGCTCAAAGTCGATCCATACCGCCAATAAAGGGAAGCGATAGGGGAGAATGCGAGAATCAGACCGGGTGTCGTTTGTTATGCTCGAACGTCACCCGGTTAAGTTCCTCTTTCACATCCTCGAAATACTGCACGTTGGACATATTGCCCGCCGCAATCCCGACCTGGTCCCACAGCGCACGGACATCGGTCGCCACATGTGACGTATCTTGCTTCGAGAGTTCTGTGTCAAATTGGGCAATTCTATCAATCGCTTGCGCGGCGTTGCCGTCCGTGAGGAGAAGGAGTATATTACGGGCCTCGGCGATCATTCTCTTTTCGTCTGTCTGAGGATGCATAATTGGAGTATATCATACTACAACTTATGAGCCGAATGCCTATCCACGCCATCTATTGACATTCGATTGTCACTTGGAGTAGAATGGGAATGAATCACCAAGAAAAGGCTCCCATGCAGGGTCCGTCCTGCAGCGGGGCTTTTTCATTTTGAGCGCTTGTATTCCAGCCGTTCACGGAATCGATCAAGGAATAGATGGTCGTTCGGCACGAGCCTTCGCAAAAGCACCGAGCACTTTTTTGGATTTGGGCTGATGACGGCGCTTAACTTCTGTTTGTTCTGCAAATGCGAGACGAGACAGGCGAAATCACCATCGCCGGTAACGATGACAGCGCGGCTGTACGTTTCAAAGTCAATCATGGCCTGGAGCACCAATTCAGCATCGCAGTTGCCTTTGATCTCCTCCCGGTCATTCTTGAGCGTTGGTTTAAAAATGATCGTGTAGCCCTGCTTTTGGAGGTTGCGGTATAAGGCAGTCAATTCAGGGACATACCCCAGGAATATATACGCTAAAGAAACGTGATATTTATCACGCAAAAAAATCCTGAATCGTGCATAGTCCAACTGCCAGCCGAGTTCCTCGATTCCTTTATGAAGATTTGCCCCGTCGATATAGGCGTAAACGCCTCCCGTTTTTTCCATTGCCGGCCATTATATCATGTCAAACTATATTTTGGAAAATATTGCCACTTTGGGCAATTTCACCCTGCTTCTTCTAATTCCTCTCCACGTCCATACTTCCTTCATGATTTAGAAATTCCCAATCCGAAAACTTAAACGACAGCAGCCCGCACTCCTTTTTGAAGAAGTGGTAAATCGATTTGATTAGCTTCCGAGATTTTGGGTCGTAGGTTCGAACATCGTCCCGGGAGGCGCACAAGGTTGGACGATGAGAGCAATTTCCCCCTTTTCGTCCTTGTGAGAGAACAGTTTTTTCAGGTTCAAAGGCTTCAATTTTGGTTTCGCAACCAAGCATGGACGTTTCGAGGATAAGGAACGGTTTCCTGGCTTCAATACAGAGCTTTTTGTCCTTCAAGATTAGGTTCAAAGCCACTGCCATCAAAATCTCCTTTTTGGTCAAATGGTCGCCTTTGGCGAATCTTTCACGGGCTGTGCAAGCGAATTCAAATGTCCCTTCGGAGAGCTTTAACCACTGCTCAACCCGATGGCCTGCATCATTGAGTAGCTCTTCAAGAGCAGCTTTTTCCTTGAGCAGTTCACCTCGTTGTTGCCCATACTCTTCGTCAGACAGAAGGCTGCCGTCGGTATTGCCGGCAGAGGTTTTAAGCCTCACCATATTGTCAATTCGCCGCAGACATTCCGTATAAGCCTTTTGTTGGGCCTGAATGATGTCGTTCCGAGCCGCACTCTCCTTTTCGTGCAATTCATGGAGGTATTTGATCGCCCATTCCTTGAACCGCGGAGAAATCTGGATACGGGCAAGAAGCTGGTCGATCTGTTTTTCCGCTTCCTGTGCGCTGACAGATTTTTGCGAGCATCGGGGCATCTTGCTTTTTGAGCAACGGTAATAGGTGTAGTGGAGAAATAGGGGATTCGCCATTTTCTCAATCGGCGTCTCACAGCGCGGGCAGGAATCCCGTCCACGGTATGCGAACTTGAACCGGCACTTGGGACAGATGACCTGGTGCTTGTCCTCGGCCGTGACCGTCAAACCGCATTCGCCGCAGCGGATGAGGCCCGCGAAGGGGAAATTGAAATGGATGCTCGGTCGGGGATTGCCCTTGCGGCCGAGAAGCGCCTGGACCCGGTCATATTCGTCTTTGGTAATCATTGGCTCGTGGCTACCATGATACCATTTCCCGCTTCCGACTGGAAATTCGTACCAGCCGTAATAGAAGGGCTTGGTGAATATCTGGTAAATAGTGCTCCGCGAAAGCTGGTTGCCACTATTTTTGTTCGTTGGCCGGGTGCGAAAGCCCCACTCAGCGTTGGCGATTTCGAGGATTCGTGGCGGAGTGTAGAGGCCGGTCAGCATCAAGTCCCACATGCGGCGGACAAGGGGAAATCGATCGGGATCGCGCTTTAGGTCCCGTTCGCCCTGCTGTTTCGTCCGGTCGTTCACGTAGCCAGGTGGGGCAAGGCATGGATACAACCCATTCTCCGCCTTGGCTTTCATGCCGCGTTTGACATTCCGGCTTAAATCGTCCACATATTTTTGGGCCATGCCGAATTCGATATACATGAGAATAATGTTGTCATCTTCATGGGCGTAACTCTGCGCTGGCGTGATGATTTTGATGCGATGCTGTTTGATCGCCCAAATAACGGTCCCTCCATCTACGGGATTTCGGGCCAATCTGTCCAGTTTCCAACACATCACGCCTGCCGCCTCTCCCCGGTACAGCCGCTGCATCATAGTATTAAACACCGGGCGCCCCGGTTCCTTGGCAGACTTGGCCTCAATCAAGACCTCCGCCACTGCCAGATTTAGTTTGGCGGCAAGTTCCTTGATCTCCCGGATCTGCGATTCAATGGAAAGAACCTGCCGGTCTTCGGCTTCGGATGACTTGCGGCAATAGATGAAATATCCAGGCATGAAGTTTGATTTAAAACAGGGGACACGGGCAATTTTTCGGGGTACACCATGCTAACGTACCCAATGGGTACGTCAATATGGCCACCAATGGACAAATGCCAGATTACTCGCGGGTGCCACTCGGCTTGACCAGAATCCCGAAAAACCGGAGCAATCGCATGGCGATTTCCTGGACTTCATCGTCTGACAATTCCTGACCGAACTCCTCTTGGTAAATGGTTTTGAACTCGTCGATGGCCTGGCGGCTCAATTGTTGTGGTGTTTTCATGCTGGCAACTTTACGCGGGTAGCCGTGATGAAAAAAGCCGGTCGATTGGCCCATTCCGGCAAACTTGCTTGGCGGCAATTACTGCCCTTAACTTGCTAATTTACGATATATGTGTTATAATATGTTTGACACTACCGAGGCGGAGAGGCCCGGTGTTTTTTGTGGAGTTTGCTGTTTTGGGCAAATTTGCCCTGCTTTTGAGTGTCATGATCTTCCGTTAGTGTTGCATTCTGGACTCGCACCCATGGAGTTCATCCATACGCACTTCATGGCTTCAAAACAACTTCCCAACTATTTACTTTCATACCGCAAACGTTCGGCACTTTCTCAGGGAGAGGTGGCCTTTCTCTTGGGAATCCGAAGCGGCTCAAAAATCAGCCACTACGAGCGATTCAAACGGGAGCCTGGCCTTCAAACCGCCCTTGCGTATGAGGCCATTTACCAGAAACCGGTGTCTGAACTCTTCCCCGGCCTGTTTGAAAAAATCCAACGTGAGGTAAAGGCAAGGGCCAAAATACTGGAACACAGGACATTTTCAGGCAACATGATTCAAGTTGCGACCCGCAAGCGGAAGGCTCTCGCCACAATCGTTTCCGCCGAAGCCAAAAGCCAATCAACACAATCATGAAAAAACTTTGTCCAAAACATATCCGGGTCTTGGGAATTGCGGCATCATGGCAGGGGATTGGCTTTGCAGTCATGGAGAACGAGAGCAGACTGGTTGATTGGGGTTCGAAAAGGGGGAACGGCGACAAGAATGCTCGGTGCCTCTCGCATGTCGGCAACCTCGTTGCTCAGTATGCACCGAACGTGATCGCCCTTGAATCGACGCGGCTTGAAGGATCACGCCGCCACTTGCGGGTGCAATCGCTCATCGACCAGATAGTCAGGATGGCCGAGGAGGAGAAAATCAAAGTGAAGCGATTCTCGCGCAAGGAGTTGAGTGCCGGGTTTCTCTCGAACGATGAAGGGACAAAACATGACGTAGCTCTCCATCTTGCCGCCCGCTTCCCGGAAGAACTAGGCTTCCGATTGCCACGAAAGCACACACTTTTGGTGAACGAAGATTGTCGGATGGATATGTTTGATGCCGTGGCGCTCGCGGAGCATTTTCTTCGCAGCGGGGAATAGGGCTTTTCGAATTGGAATGGAAGGGTTACATTGAGCAGTTGATGAGCTTCAATCGCAAAGTGGGGGAACTGGAAACAAAGCTGTTGCAAATTGAATCGCCGGCAGAGAACTAAATGGTTTGGAATGCCAAGCCATTCTTGGGCTGCACCAACGCCTCGACGGATGCGAATGCTATTGGGAAAGATTTGACGCAAAGAAAGCGCTCAAGAATATTACGGCATGAGCGGCAAAAGGAACGGCAAAAGGAATCGGTTGACAAACCGTAGCCGGATAGTGTTTACTTATAGAACATCTCTCCTGTCCGTTTCGACGGCAGGACGCGGGGCCGCTTCTTCGGAAGCTGCCCCTGCATTTTTTCCAGGGTGTCCGGTGGATGAGGATGTCGTCTTGTGAGAACAATCCTCTACATCGACGGATTCAACCTTTTTTACAGCGCGGTCAAGGGCACACCCCTGCGGTGGCTCAACCCGGTGGCGCTGATTGAACGAGCTTTTCCCCGGAATCAGATCATCGCGACGAAGTATTTCACGGCCAAAGTCAGTGCGCTGCCGGGGAATCCGGGACAGCCGATTCGGCAAATGATCCTTTGGCGCGCACTGCGCACACTGCCGAATTTGGAAATCATTGAGGGCGACTTCCGCACCCGCGAGGTCATGGCTGCGGTCGTGAATCCACCGCCGAATTTCATGAGGGTTTTCAAGACGGAAGAAAAAGGTTCGGACGTGAACCTCGCCGCGCATCTGCTGCTCGATGGTTTCCGAAACAAATACGAATGCGCCATCGTCATGTCGGGTGATTCCGATCTCGTGACTCCGATTCGCATGGTGCGGGATGAATTGAAGAAGCCCGTCGGCATTTTGAATCCGCAACGTCTTTCCGGCCCGAATTGTCGTCCGCCCCGGAAGAATGCCGGCCTGCAACACGCCGCCAGTTTTTACCAAAACGGCGTGACGTGGACGCAATTGCAATCCGCGCAGTTCCCGCCGACCATGACAGATGTCACGGGCGCGTTCCACAAACCACCAACTTGGTGACTAAAATTGCATGAGCACTCCGAGCAGGCGGCTTGAATACCATGCTCCTTCGGTGAGTTCCCCGCGATGTTCAAGGTCGCGGTGGAGAACTTGCGGCGCGTGGTCGGTCAAAAGCGTTTGGAGCGCGTTCCGATCAAACGGCGCGCCATAGTTTGGTGGCGGGGCATGGAATTGGTCCAGCGGCAATGATTCGAGCGTCGCATTGCGTGTGCCGGTGTTGCCGATGGCAAGTTTCACAATGGATTGTTTCAGATGGCCGCTTTTGCCATGAACGGTCACGGCCCAAAACGTGAGGCAACCGTTGTGCGGTTGGCCGTTGGCAGCAATTAAGGCGCGGTCGGAAGCGGGAATTGACTGCATCTTTTCCATGAGGCCACGAATGAATGGCTGTTCCAAGCCAAGCAAGGCGAGATTTTCCTGCCGCAAGGCCCGTTCGCGATTGGTCGTCAGACGAATGTTGCCGGACACATTCAAGCTGGCTTCAAATTCGTCGTCCGTCTTGACCGTCCAAGTGCCGCCATTGGCCGCCACTGCACTGCGGCTGAAATCGAGCAACCGGCGCATGGCAATGCCGCCGTCGTCCACGCGACGGTAGTCTTGCAAATTGAATTTCTCCAAATCTTGGAACAACTCGAACACGACCTGGCGGGCACGTTCCGCGTTGGTCATGGCAACTTCAATTTCCTGTCTCGTCCGTTTTAGCGACGGGTCGGCAAGCGCCTCCTGATAAAGCCGCTCATAATTAAGACGGGTGTTCAACTGGCCGAGCACTTGGACGCGGAAATCCTCCGCCGGTTCACCGTTCTCGTCCACTTTGCCGAGGGTTAGGGCGATCTCCTGCAACTTCGCGTCGAGCAAAAGGAAGATGTTGCCCTCTATGGTGTCGGTCGTGACGAAGTTATAGACCTGGGCAGTATCACGTTGGCCGTAACGGTGGATGCGTCCGATACGCTGTTCCAAGTCCATCGGATTCCACGGCAGATCAAAATTAAAAAGGATGCGGGCAAATTGGAGATTAATACCTTCCCTCCCGGCGGCGGTGCAAACCAACACGTTCGGACCATCGGGGCGGCGAAAACGGCGTTGCGCGGCGGTTTTCGAGCCATGGTCGCCGCCTTTTAACACCTCGACGCCCTGCGACGGGAATCTTTGGGCAATGGCTTTTTGGAGACTTTCGACACTGCCGAGATACGTCGCAAACACTACAACTTTTTCAGTAGGATTCTGCCGCCAAATCTGGTTCAACGCATCAAGCAACTTTAGGGCTTTGGATTCGAGGCTTTCGGGATACTGGCTCAACAATTCCCTGATGCGACGGCGTTCCTCTGGGAGCGCGACAGCGGGATTCGTGGCGAAGTCTTCTTCGCGGCCAGCTTCACGTTCGTTGTCGCCATAACTTTCGGCGGTCAAGGCGTAGTTCATCGCCTCCTCGTGTTTGCGGAGCAAATGGAGTTTGACGTCTGCGAGAATCTGTTCCACCTGGGCGCGGCCAATTGCGTCATCAGGCAGTGTGTGCATTCGGTGAATTAGTTCTCGCGCTTCATTGAGCATGGCGTTGCGTCCGTCCACGTCGAGTTGTTCGTCACGATGGATGGATTCCTGAATCGTGAGCATCAATTGCCGCTTTTCCAGGGTGCGTCGGACAGCAGCAAAGCTGCTGGCGGCGATTTTTTGGAAAATGGTCATCACGAAACCCAGCGAACGACCCTCGCCGCCGCGAGCGCGGGCGAGGTCGTAACCGTCATTCAGATACGTTGTAAGAGCTTCGTAAAAAACTTTCTCGGCGGGCGTGAGTTCAAACGCTTCGGTGTGAACCACGCGCCGGGCGAAAAGAGGTGAGCCGTCCGGGGCGCACGAATCGGCTTTTGTGCGCCGGATGACAACGGCGTTCAAGCGATGGCGATTTTCGAGCATGTCGCGCTCGTTGTGGAACAATTTCGCGTCAAGCAAATGCACGAGCATCCAGAAACGGAAGTGGTCGCCCTGATGTGGTGTGGCTGAAAGAATCAGCAAATCGCGGCAATGCGGACGGATGGCTTCCGCCAATTTATAGTTCTCCGTTTTTCGGGCACGATTGCCACTGCGATAAACGCTCAAAT
>DASRLE010000163.1:0-3941 GCA_035648615.1 Saccharimonadales bacterium (SeqCode)
CGGTATATTATGAGCGGCGTGCCGCTGCTGCAGTCAAATACAAATTTTACCCGGCGATACCCCCGGCCGTGATGCCCCACCGCCGCCACGTCCGCCGTGAACTGGTAGGAATACGGCGTCACGTAGGGTCCGACTTGGGCCGCCACCACAGGATCGCTGCCCAAAGCAGTTTTCAGCCAGCTAATCGAAGGCGTCAGTGGCGGATTGGATTGGCGATAGGATAAAATTTGCGGCGCCATGGTCAGGCCGATGCCGGGGATGCACGACAATGCCGTCGCAGTGGCGGTGTTGACGTTAATCAAGCCCGTAATGGTTGGGTTCATCAGAAAAGGTTCGATCTGCTGGAAGTCGGTTTCCGGCATTCCGCTGACGACGTAGAATTGCAGCACGCTGGTCGGCGCGGCGGCGCTGGTCGTGGTGGCGGCGCCTCGGCCTCCAGTCGTTCCCCTGCCGAGCGGGCCGGTTGTCCGGCCGCCAGTCGTTCCGCCCCGTCCGGTGGCCGCCGCCCCGCCGCCAAAGGCCGCCATGTAGGGAGAAAGCGAAGGATAATTGGACTGAATAAACGCGGTCAAAGCCGCCACATTATTGACAGCGATGCGCGGCATTCCGTTGGAGGCAATGGTGGATTCCCGGGTGAAAGTCGTCACATACTCCAACAGGCCCGGGTCCAGAATGCCATCCTGATTGTCGTAAGGCGGCAGGACCATGCCGTCATTTTCGTTGGGATCCAGGAGGCCGTTAAGATTGGCGTCCTCGCCGAACAGAAAATCCATGTTCATCCCGAAGACCAGGCGCAATTCCTCCACCGTTTCGTAACGCGCATTTTTGCAAAGATATGGCGGCTCGAGGGCGGAATAAGTTTCCGATTTCGCCCCACCTGTGCTGGGGGTGGTGGAATTGGTGCTCCCCCAGTCAAACATCGCGGCCGCGGTATTGGCGGTCATTTGCGGCAAGTTTTGCAGCATCGCCGCCGTGGCCGTGTTCAGGTTTACCTTCGACGCTTCATCGACCAGACCCCAGATGGGATGGTCTCCCTGCGCCGAAGTTTCCAGATCGTTGGTGTCGCGCCCGATCAGCCAAAACGTCGCGTTGCCGATTTTGACGTTGTCGGCGCGAAAATGGTCAGGGGTGGGCAGCATGTTCGGAGTTTGCAAAGTAGCCAGGACGTTGCTCACGTAAATGGCCGCTCCCTCGATGGCCTGGTCCGCCTCGACGCTGGCCGCCTCGTTGTCCGCCGCTTTCATTTCCAGCGACATGGCATGGGCAAAATAAAGCGCCATGCTGACCAACCCGAATGACACCCAAAGCACAATGATCAGGATCGATCCGCGCTGGCCTGTCTTTTGGCGATGGGAGAATGGCGCGCGCATTATTGTATGGCCGTGATGGGGTTTGTGTTCAAAAGGATGTCCATCGGCACGACCACTTCGAGCGGTTGGGGCGTCAGTCCACCGCCGCTTCGCACCGCCATTTGGATTTGCACTTTGATGGCCAGCGGCAAATTGGTTTGTTGCGTCGTGTCCCAGTTCGGGTCCCACTGAGTGCCGTCGTAGTAAAGGAAGGTCAGCATTTGCACACCGCTGAGGATGGTATGCTTTTCCTCGGGTTGCGGGATTTGGGTTATCGGCAGCAAATTGCGCGTCACCGCGCGAATCAAATCCTTGCCCACGCCACCGGGGCGGTTGGTCGGAACGGACAGCAAATAATCGATCTTCTCGACATTGCCCCACGGCGCCATCCCGTCCAACTCTCCGCCGGAGGTGTAAAAATCCGGGCCGATTTGGTCGGGAAGGGCGTTGGTGGGATTGGTGGTTTGCAACGGACCAAAAAACACTCCATTAGTCGAAATGACAATATTGGCCAAATCGCGCTGCATAATCTGCAACGCTTGTTCGCGAGGCAAGCTCGCCTCCAGCGACTCGACGGTGGAATTGCGCAGTCGAAGCGCGCTGTAAAAAACCGTATGAATGGCCACCAGCAAAATGGCGCAAATGGAAATAGCGATAAGCACTTCCATCAAAGTGAAGGCGGTCGAATCCTTCTTCTTCTTCCTAATCTTAATCTTAATCCTAATCTTAATCTCCCCCGATGGATTAAGATTAGGATTAAGATTAGGATTAAGATTAAGATTAGGAGAAGATTGAATCATCGGTTGTTTTGGGCCATGAGCGTGCTGAGGCGCACGTCGTAGTTTTTACCTTGCGCTCGATAGGCCACGATAAGAGTGATGAGATTCATGGGTGTGAGGGTGTCCTCGGTCCATAGTTCGCTGCGTAGCGACCACTTGTAGGACAAGCCGCTCTCCTGCACCACGCCGCTTTGGCCGGTGCTTTGCAATTGGCCCATGACTTTGAGTTCGTTCAACACTTTGTTGCCGATGCGGGTCGCGATCATTTTGCGCTGCCCGACTTCCCCCGCCAGGCTGGCCACGCGCAAGCCTTGCACCGCCACCGGAATGACAATGGCCATAAACAGCATCGCCGCCAGAACTTCGGCCAGCGTGAAGGCGGCGCGCGCGCGCTTAATGGTGATAATGGCCGGTTTCAATCTCATATTGCAGATGCGTGGGCGCCTCGCCCACCCAGACTTCGCTGCCGTCGCCTTGCCGGAAAAAAATGTTCTCCGGACTGGTATCGCTGATGAACCCATCGGGTTGAAATCGAATCTTGGTCACCGCTCCAAATTGCCCCGAGGCCTGCGTCCAATAATTGGAGCGAACCAGAACCGCCGAGGGCGCAGAAAAGGAAATCTTCACCGTGTCATCCAAGGTAAATCTTTGCGCATTGGTTTGCGTTTCGGAGTAGCCGGAGAGGGCCTGCAATCCATAGCTTCCCTGCTTGGGGTTGATCCACAATTCGACCGGAACGCCTTCGGAAACGGCGCGGCTTTGGCCATACCGTGTCAACGATAAAAACTGGCGCGCCTCATTGTCGAGGTTGCGGCCGCGAAAAAATCCCTTGAGGGCGGGGAATATCACGGCCATCACGACCAGCATCATCACCATGACCACGATGAGTTCCACAAGGGTGAAAGCGCGGCGCTTATTTCGGAGTTTCCCAATTGCAAATATCATCGTCCCCTCCTATCCGGCCATCGAAACCCATCGACATGATGTCGTAGCCCGATGGATTGTGTTTGCCGGGGCATTCGTAGATGTAGGGGCGGCCCCACGGATCGCTCGGCACGGTGTTTTTGTCGAGGTAGGGGCCGTGCCAGTTTTGGGCGTCGCGCGGTTTTTGGACGAGCGCGGTCAGGCCGTTTTTGCCCTTGGGATAAAATCCATTGTCCACTTCAAAGGCCCCCAGGGCGGTTCCGAAGGTGGCAATGTCCGACTTGGCCGCAGCCACGCGGGCCTGTTCGCCGCGCCCCGCCATTTTCGGCAGGACAATGCCGGCCAGAATGGCTAAAATTGTCAAGACTAACAAAAGTTCGACCAGGGTGAAGGCCTGCTGACGCACTCGGTTCAATCGATTCTTCTTTGGATCCATGTTTTTCATAACTCTATTTGATGTAATCGTTCATTGAGAAAATCGGGATGATCATGCCGATGAATATCGTGCCGATAAATCCCGCGATAAAAAACAGCATGAGCGGTTCGAGCACCCCGACCGCCGTCTTTAAATTACGGTCCAGGTCGCCTTCCGTGACAATGGCGATGCGCACCAATTCCTGGTCCAGCTTGCCGCTCTCTTCGGCGACCGCGATCATCTCCAGCACCGAGCCGGGAAAAAGATTGCGGCAGTCCGCCATGCTGGCCCCGAGGGCAGCGCCTTCCTTGACGCGGTCGATGGAATTGGAAACGGCATCGACCAGAATCTGGTTGCCAATCGATTTGCGGGCGACATTCAGCGCCTCGACCAGCGGCACGCCGGCATTGAGCAGCGTCCCAAGCATCCGGCAAAAACGGGCCATGGCGAACTGGCTTAAGAGCGGCCCCAGCA
>DASRLE010000164.1:0-11641 GCA_035648615.1 Saccharimonadales bacterium (SeqCode)
GGTTGATGTCGATCCCACCAATAATTTGCTGGTCGGCGGCCGCCATATCGCCGTGGCGTGGGGACGGGATTACAGCGACGTGAGTCCCGTGCGCGGGATTATTATCGGCAGCGGCGAACATTCGTTGAGCGTGGCGGTGGACGTGCTGGCGCTGCCAGAAACCGGTCCGCCGGCAAAAGAAGTATTGACAGATGCGCGGGGCGTTCCCGGCTTTCGCGCGGGTTCATAATTGGCTTTCTTTTCGCTTTCGATCGCTTATAACAAGCGAGTCAACCAAATTATGGCGCCAAAGAAGGTTATATTCCTTGCCGGAGCAATTTTTCTGCTGCTCATTTCAACGGCGCGGGCCGCCCTGCAATTTGATGTTTTTGTCGGTTACGACAACCTTCTGCCGACGCACGGATGGTTTCCTGTTATTTGCGAGTTGCACAACGACGGCCCTTCCTTCAACGCGGTCATTGACATCAACACCGCCGGGTGGGGCGGCCAGACGCGGCAATTTCCCATCGATCTTCCCACCGGTACTCGCAAACGCGTTGTCATCCCTGTTTATGCGACCGCGCTTACCTGGAATGCGCGTCTGGTCGATAGCCGTGGCCAGGTCCTGGCGGAGCAGACCTCGTCCTTCACCAGGGTGGCAGGCAGCAATCTGCCTTTGGTGGCAGGCTTGGCGCGCACGGTGGCGGGATTGCCGGTGTTCCCGGAGAAGGCTGATCGGGCGGGGCAGTCTCCCGTGACCGTCGCGCGCTTGCAGCCGGCGCTCTTTCCCGACAACCCGATTGCCTTGGAAGGCGTTGATCTCCTCTATCTCAACTCGGCCAAGGCAGCCGAATTAAGCATCGGACAGGTGAATGCGTTGATCGAGTGGCTGCAAAACGGCGGCCATTTAGTGGTGGCGGTCGAGCAAGTCGGGGAGGTCAACGGCACGCCGTGGCTGCGGGATTTGTTGCCGTGTGAATTGACTTCGACCATCAGCGTGGACGAGCACGATTCATTGCAGGAATGGCTTTCGCGGCGCCTTGGCCTGGCGCTGGTCAACGACCAGAATTTCAACGCCGCCCCGCTCCAAGTCGCGGTGGGACGGCAGCGCGGCGGGCGCATTTCTATTGGTGACAAGACCGCGCCTTTGGCCATGGAAGCGACGCGTGGGCGCGGCTTGCTGACCGTGCTGTGCTTCAGCCCGGAGCGTGAACCTTTTATATCATGGAAAAATCGCGCCTGGTTTTGGGCCAACCTGGCGGAAATTCCGTCCAGTGTGTTCGAGATGCGAGATCGGGGGCGGTTCGTGTCGCAGTCCAGCAGCGACGGCATTTTTGGCGCGATGATTGATACCACGCAAGTCCGCAAATTGCCCCTGAGCTGGCTGCTGGCGCTGCTCGGCGCTTACTTGGTTGTCATCGGCCCTCTGGACCAATACTCCCTCAAAAAGTTAAACCGGCAAATGCTGACTTGGATTACTTTCCCCTGTTATGTCCTGATCTTTTCGGGATTGATTTATTGGATTGGTTTTCATTTGCGCGCCGGCGAACTGGAGTGGAATGAGTTGAGCGTGGTCGATATTCTGCCTGACAGTGACCGGGCGGTTTTGCGCGGGCAAACCTACGTCTCTATTTATTCTCCGGTCAACGCGAACTACAAGCTGGCCAGCGACCACCCCTTTGCGGCGTTGCGCGGCGAGTCAGCCGGAAATTTTGGCGTCGGCCAGGAAGGCAGCCGGCTGACCGTGGTGCAACGGGGAAATAGTTTTGAGGCGGAGGCCTTTGTGCCGGTTTGGACCAGCCAGCTTTATGTGAGTGACTGGGTACAACCGGCGCCGCTGCCTGTAAAGATGACGATTTCGGGGCAGACCGGGAGCTGGGATGTCACTGTCGAGAATAAAATGGATCATGCTTTGCAGTCAGCGTGCGTGGTCCTGAGCGGGCGCGTCTTCACCCTTGGTGAGTTGCCCGCCGCCCAGTCTAAAACATTTGCCCTCAAATGGGAGATGGGAAAATCGCTGGCTCTCTGGACGCGGCGAAGCGGGCAAGCCTTCGCCAGGGCCGTCGCCTCGCGGCACAATAGCTTTGGCAATAACGGCGGGCGCATTGTCGATCTGGCCTCCAGTACGATGGCCGCGTCTTTTCTTTCGCAGCTCAATGAAGAGCAGAACACCTGGCAACAGTTCAGCTCATCGTCCGAATTGGATTTGAGCCGCTTCGCCGCCGACGGCCATGCCATTTTGATGGCTTGGGATGCGGGCCATTCCGCCGCCAGCGGACTGAATCGCTTCTCTGTTCGGCGAATGCATCGTAACACCCTTTTTCGGCTGGTCACACTGCCCTGAAAATCGACCCTTGACCCATTATGGACGCACCTTCTCTCCCCGCGGTGGAAACGATCAATTTGAGCCGCGCTTACGGCTCGCTGCATGCCTTGGATTCCTTGAATCTGGTCATTAACCGCGGAGATTTATTCGGGTTTATCGGTTCCAACGGCGCGGGCAAAACCACCACACTGCGCATTCTGGCCACGTTTTTAGCGCCGTCGTCCGGCACGGCCAAAGTGCTGGGGCATGACGTCGTTCGCGAGGCGGACGCGGTGCGACACGTCATCGGTTACATGCCGGACTTTTTTGGCGTGTATAAAGACATGGAGGTGACCGAGTACCTGGACTTCTTCGGCGCGTGCTACAAGATTCCGACCGCGCAACGCGAAAAAACGGTGGGAGATGTCCTGGAATTGGTAGGCTTGACAGAAAAACGTGGGGCGATCAGCGGCGCGCTTAGCCGCGGGATGCAGCAACGGCTGGGCTTGGCGCGGGTTTTGATTCACGACCCTCAAGTGCTGTTGCTCGACGAGCCGGCCAGCGGACTGGACCCGCGCGCGCGCCTGGAGATGATGGCCATCCTGCAGGAATTGCAGCGCCTCGGCAAAACGATCATCATCTCGTCGCACATTCTGAGCGAATTGCAGACGCTCTGCAACCGCGTGGCCATCATTGAAAAGGGGAAATTGATTTACAGTGGCCCCGTGCAAGGCGTGCGCGACCGGAAGTCAGAAGGCGTAATTTATTGGGTGGTGGTCAGTGGAGAAAGCGCTCCCGCTATTGAGCTTTTAAAATCGCGCCCGGAAGTGTTGAACGCCGTAGCGGCGGATGGCCAGATCAAAGTGACCTTGGCCAACCCCGAAGTGGACCCTTCCTTTCTAGCCGAAACGCTGGTCAGAGGCGGCGTCAAACTCACTGGACTGTGGGAGGACGAACTGGGGTTGGAGGAAGTGTTCCTCCGGGTCACGCGCGGAGAAACCCAATAGCCCGGAAACGGTGTTTAGGCCAGGATCTTTTTGTTGACTTCGCCTTCGACGTCGGTCAAACGGAAATCGCGGCCTTGAAAGTGATAGGTCAATTTGGTGTGGTCGAAACCAAGGAGGTGCAAAATGGTCGCGTGCAAATCATGCACCGGCACGCTGTCTTCGGTAATGTTGAAACCGAAATCGTCGGTCTGGCCGATGGTCTGGCCGCGCTTCACGCCGCCCCCGGCCATCCACATGCTGAAGGCTTGCGGATGATGGTCCCGACCCATGCTGCGGCCCGCTTCCTTGTTCGTCTCGACCATGGGGGTGCGCCCGAATTCGCCGCCCCAAATGACGAGGGTATCATCCAGGAGGCCGCGTTGTTTTAAATCCTTGATCAGTGCGGCGGAAGGTTTGTCGGTAAGGCCGCACTGCGTTTTGATGCCGCCGGTCACGTCGCTGTGGTGGTCCCAAGCCTCGTGGAAAAGTTGGACAAAACGCACGCCTCGTTCGACCAGGCGGCGGGCGAGCAAACAATTATTGGCGAATGAACTTTCGCCGGGCTTCGCTCCGTACATTTCCAGCGTCTCTTTGGATTCCTTGGAAATATCCATCAATTCGGGCGCGCTGGTTTGCATTCGATAGGCCATCTCGAACGAGTTGATGCGCGTGGAAATTTCCGGGTCGCCCACCACGTCGAGGCGTTCCCGATTTAGTTCCCTCAGTGCGTCGAGGGACGTGCGCTGCATTTGCGAAGTGACCCCAGGCGGATTGGCCAAAAATAAAATCGGATCGCCACTGCGGCGGAAAGGGACGCCTTGATAAACCGTCGGCAGGAAACCCGCGCCCCAATTGCCCGCGCCGCCGCTGGTGCCGCCGGCCGAACTGAGCACGACGAAGCCCGGCAGGTTTTGCGATTCGCTTCCCAGCCCGTAGGTCACCCACGCCCCCATGCTGGGCCGCCCAAATTGGGTGGAACCGGTGTTCATGAATATTTGACCGGGCGCATGGTTGAAAGCGACGGTATTAAGCGAGTTGACAATGGTGATGTCATCCGCCACCTCGGCCAGATGCGGCAGCGCTTCGGACAATTCCGCGCCGGATTGGCCATGCTTGGCGAATTTAAATTTCGTGGCGAAGAGGGCCGCGTCGGACTTGATGAAGGCGTAACGCTGGTTTTTGACAATTTCCGCCGGAAGGGGCTTGCCGTCGTACTTGGCCATGGTCGGCCGGTAATTAAACAGATCCAACTGGCTCGGGCCGCCGGCCTGAAAAAGATAAATAACGCGCTTGGCCTTGGCCGGGAAATGCGGGGCGCGTGGCGCAAAGGGATTGTCGATTACCGAAGGCGCGGCTGCGGCAAAAAGATCGGTGCCGCGCAAAAGCGAAGCCAGGGCCATCGCGCCGAGACCGACGCCGCATTCCTTGAAAAAGTAACGGCGGGTGATTCTCTTTTTCGTCTCTAGCCAATGATGTTCCTGATAAGTCATAATATTTACTCCTTCGTGATCGTCTCGTCCATGTTGAGCAACACCCTCGATACCATCGTCCACGCCGCCACTTTGTGCAAATTGACATCGGGGGGCGGGTCCTTGGGATCGGGCGAGGCGACCTTGACGGCCCGGGCGGTGCGGTCTTCAAAAAAGCGGCTTTGATCCTCGAGAAGCGAGGAGATGGTGGCGACTTCCTTGGGCTGCGGTTTGCGTCCGGTGCAAAGCTCGAACGCGTAATCAATGCGCGACTGTTCGTTGGTGCCTCCGTCTTTCCAAACCCGCAGGGCCATGGCCCGAGCCGCCTCGAAGAAAACGGGATCGTTCAACGTCGTCAACGCCTGCAGCGGGGTGTTGGAACGGATGCGGCGCGGACAAGGCAATTCGCCGGTTGGAGCGTCAAAGACTTGCAGGGAAGGGTAGGGCACGGAGCGTTTGGCAAAAGTGTACATGGCCCGGCGATAATTCTCGGATTTGTCTTTGTTGCCCCATCGCATGGGCGAACCGTAACCCAGCGACAATACTCCGTCCGGGATGGGAGGATACACGCTCGGTCCGCCAATCTTGTCGTTGAGGAGGCCGCCCGCGCTCAGAGCGATGTCGCGGATGATTTCCGCGTCCACCCGCACGCGTGGGCCGCGCGCCAGGAATTGGTTGTATTGGTCCTTTTCCCAAAGGGCGACCGTGACCACCGAGGACTCGCGATAGGTGGCCGATTCGGCGATCAACTGCTGAATATGTTTGACGTTCCAGCCCGAGTCCATGAATTCCACCGCCAGCCAGTCGAGCAATTTCGGATGAGTCGGCGGATCGCCCTGCGTGCCGAAGTCTTCCGAAGTGGCGACAATTCCGTGCCCGAAATATTCCTGCCAGATGCGATTGACCATGACGCGCGCCACCGTGGGATTTTTTCGGTCCACCAGCCATTTGCCGAGCGTGAGGCGGTTGAGCGGCGCGCCTTTAGGCAACGGATTCAGAATGGCCGGGACGCCCGGATGAACCAGCGCGCCAGGCTTCTGCCAGTCGCCGCGTTTAAAGATATGGGTTTCGCGCGGCTGGTCACGGGCTTCGAGCACCAGCGTGGTCGGAGCAGAGGGCCACTTGGCTTGTTCCTCGTCCATTTTTTTATTGGCCTCGGCGAAGCGCGGATCGACCAGGCGATAGCTGCTAAACAATTCGCGAGTTTGAGCGGCGGTCCTTTGCTCGCGGGGAATCGAGATAATTTCGCGGTCCCGGTGATGCAACGGGTCGGCCTGCAAGGGTTGCGCCCCGCGAGTGATCGAGAGACGAAAGCGCCCAATGGTATGTTCCTGGCCGTAGGATTGATGGAGGGTGAATTTTAAAACGGTCCCGTTGGTAAATCCCAGCGGCGTCTTGAGTTCAAAGACAGCCTGGTGATCGCGATTGCGGCGGCCCGGCAAATCCCCGATGGCCCAGCCGATCTTATTGGTGATCACGCCGTCAATGGCGGCGGTGACGGGAAAACCGCCTTGCGAGAAGTCAGCCGTCGCATTTTGCAGCCGGACCTTGTTGGTCTTGGCATCCGGGGTTTCGGGGGCGGCTTCCAGCGTAAATTCGGACAGAACAAAATTTCCATTGGTCGCCCGGCCCGGGCCGTCGCCGGGCAGATTGGGATCGGCCAGCGCTTCGAGGCGTATGCCAGTAATCCCGGTCAGGTCAGTCTTGGCGATCACGGTGTATGCGGAAAACGGCGGGTTTGAGGCCGTGGCCAGCAACGAGTCGTCGCTCAACTTGTTAAATTTTGTGCCGACAGAGCCGAAATAGCTGATCGGCTCCAGGACTGTCCAATCGCGCACGAGGGCTTTCATGTTGTCTTCCCACGCCGACATTTTTTTTGGGATGTCAGGATATTGAGCGAGCAACTCGTCTTCCATGGAGGCGATTTTGTGCTCGATGGCCTCGCGTTCCGGCAATTCATGAATGGAGGGCACTTCCATCTCCGGTTCGTCGTCGTTGTTGAGGAAGGCGAAGAACTGATAGTACTCCTTCTGTGAAAACGGATCGTATTTATGGTTGTGGCACTGGCAGCAATTTAACGTCAAACCTAAAAATGCCTTGCCCAAAACGTCCACGCGCCCGATGATTGACTCCACGCGAAATTGCTCGGGATCGACTCCGCCTTCTTCGTTCAACAGGGAATTGCGCAGGAAACCCGTCGCCACTTTTTCCTGGATCGTTGAGTTCGGCAAAAGGTCTCCCGCCAATTGGTCGATGGCAAATTGATCGAAGGGCATGTTGCTGTTGTAGGCGTTGATGACCCAGTCGCGGTAGGGCCAGATGGAACGCGCCAAATCCTTTTCGTAGCCGTTGGAATCGGCGTAGCGGGCCGCGTCCAGCCAATGCCGCGCCCACCGTTCGCCATAATGCGGGGAAGCCAGCAGGCGCTGCACCAGTTGATCGTAAGCATCCGGGCGGTGGTCGGCCACAAAGGCGTTGATCTCGTCGATGGTGGGCGGAAGGCCAATCAAGTCGAGGCTCAACCGGCGGAGCAGGGTGGGGCGGTCCGCTTCCGGCGAGGGCCGCAGGTTTTCGGCCTCGAGACGCGCCATGACAAAACTATCAATCGGGTTGCGCACCCATGATTTATTCTTGACGATCGGGACGGCCGGACGGACCGGCGCCTTGAACGCCCAGTGATCGCGCGGATCAACCACTTTGACCGACGCGCTTTCCGGCCAGACCGCGCCCTGGTCGATCCAGGCGCGCAACAAGCCCACCTGGACGGCGGTCAACGGGGCGCCCTTTTGCGGCATGATCAAGTCCGGCTCCAGGCCGCCGACGAGTTGAATCATCCGGCTGGCCGCGCTGTTGCCGGGTATAATGACCTTGCCATGTTCGCCGCCGTGCATGGCAATTTGTTTATTGTCCCAGCGCAATTGCGACTCGTGCTGTTTAGGTCCGTGGCAGGTGTAGCAATTTTCCGCCAGAATTGGCTGAACATCTTTGACGAAATCGACCGGACGGCTGGCGGCGGGAGGAAGAGAATTGGTCGAAAGAATTTTCTTCGCCACCATGGCATCACCCAAGACTAAATCAGTCGGCCACTTGGCTCCCTGATCTATCCAGGCGCGCAGAGTGCCGACTTGGGCGGCGGTCAATGGGCCGCCCTTGCCGGTTGGCGGCATTTCCGAATCCTGAATGACGCGGGCGACGAATTGAATCAAGGGGCTTTTGCCGCTTTGGCCGATAAGGATATCCACCTGGTCCCCTCCGCCTTTCAGCGCATTTTCGCGCGTGGTCAGGGCAAATTTCCCCTTGGGCCGGTCGCCCGAATGGCATTTTAAGCAGGACTGTTCGATAATCGGCCGAACGTCGCGGATAAAATCGATCTGGTTCGTGGCGGGCGGAGGCAGGCGCATCGGGTCCACCGCCCCCAATGCTGTCAAACAGAAAAGAAAGACGGCGCAAAAAATTTTTTCGGGGCCAGGCATGTAATCTCGTTCCAGTTAGTCGTTAAATTAAGACGATAATTTTCATATTATTATTCGTTTTAAATGAACAAACAAGCGTTTCGATGCGGCGGACGCGAAATCTTTTATTTACATTTTGACCCGGAAATTACCAAGATGGCGCGATATGGAAAAAATTGGCTTTGTCGGTGTTGGCAGAATGGGCGCGAACATGGCGCGCCGCTTGAAAGAACAGGGCTTTCCCGTGACGGCCGTTTATGATGCGGATGCCGCGCGCGCCCAGTCGCTGGCCCAGGAATTAGGCGCCGAGGCTTGCACGGACCTGCGGGCCGTCACCAAGGTGGCGGATGTGATCATCACGGTGGTGACGGACGATAAGGCGATGAAGGACATCTACAACGGGGGCTTGCTGGCGCGCAGCCGGGGTAAATTGTTCATCAATTGCGCCACGCTTTCGCCCGCCATCCAGGTGTGGGTCGAACAAAAAGTGGTCAAGGCCGGCGCGCAATCGCTCGAAGCGTGCATGGCCTCGAGCATCACCCAGGCGCGCGAGGGCACGCTCTATTTGATGTGCGCCGGGGCGGAGGAAACGTTCAACCGCGCCCGTCCCGTTCTGGAGAAACTGGCCGCTTCGATGCGCTTCGTTGGCGCCGCCGGCCAGGCCGCGCAGGTCAAGGCCCTGGTCAATATGGTAAGGAATATCAATACCGCCGGTCTCGCCGAAGGCCTCGGGCTGGGCGCCGCCTTGGGCCTCGACTTGACCATGTTGCGGGAAGTTTTTTCGCAAACGGGGGCCAATTCCCGTGTCTTGCAAACCGATGGCGAAGACATGCAAAAGCGCGACCATAGCTGCTTTTTTTCCGCCGCCCATGCGGCCAAGGATTCCGGAATCGCCTTGCGTCTGGCCAAGGAGAAGGGTCTTGCTCTGCCCCTGGCGACCGCGACCAAAAAGCAATATGACAAAATGATTGCGGAAGGCTTGGGCGAATTGGACAAGTCCGGCATTGCCGAGTTGACTTTCCCGGGCCGGCATGCGCCGAAGCAGTGAATCCTTCGCGGCGGAAGATTCTGCGCTGGGAGAAGGGCACGCCTCCCGCCAGGGCGGTGGATGAACTTGCGTCCGAGGAGCCTTTGGAAATTCGGGCGGACAACCAGCGCATCAGCGTGACGATGCGCACGCCGGGCCACGATCACGAGCTGGCGGCCGGTTTCCTGCTCAGCGAGGGGCTGATCACCCGCCGCGAACAAATACTTGACATCACTCACTACCCTCGGAATCGGGACAAAAATGTCATTGGGGTTTATCTCGCCCCGGAGACAAAGGTGGATCTTCAGCGGCTGACCCGGCATGTCTTTGTTTCGTCAAGTTGCGGCCTGTGCGGCAAGACCAGCATCGACGCCATCCATCAGCACTTCCCGCCTGTCAAAACTAAAATCACCGTGCTGGCCGGCCTTCTTTTGCACCTTCCCGAAAAACTGCGCGCCGAGCAAACCGCCTTCGAGCGCACGGGCGGCCTGCATGCCGCAGGGCTGTTCGATGCGGATGGCCGGTTGGTTGTGGCCCGCGAAGACATTGGGCGGCACAATGCCGTCGATAAGATTTTGGGACATGGCCTGCTCAACGGTTTGCTTCCGCTGGACCGGCATATACTCCACGTCAGCGGAAGAGTTTCGTTCGAGATCATGCAAAAGGCCCTGGCGGCGCGCGTGCCGCTGGTGGCGGCGGTTTCCGCGCCGTCGGACTTGGCGGTGAAGTTCGCCCAAGCCAGCGGCCAAACCTTGGTTGGATTTGTCCGCGGGCAAAGGCTGAATGTTTATTCGCACGCCCGCCGCATTAAGTTCCCCTAATCCGCATCGCTGTAGAGTCGAGGCTGCGCCTCGACTGGTTAGCCCCTCGCCTTTGCTCGCACAGTTCCGGTTAACGCCCGTGCTGGGCGAAGATCGTGTTCGCTTCGGTCAAACTTTCTTTGGAGCCGATGTCAAACCAAAGGCCCGGCACCCGCCAGGTATAGACTGGCGTGCGTGGGTAGAGCCATTGGATCAGGCGTCCCGGTTGGTCCGGGTTATTGCCCTCGGCCATGTATTGCTTGATGAGAGGCAGGGTCGATTTGGGATAATAGTAGAGCGCAATGCCCGTCACGGTGCTGGTGGGTTGTTTGGGTTTTTCCTCGAAGGAAATGATTTTTCCCGAACTATCCGTCGAGATGGAGCTGTATTTTTTGATCTCCTCGAGGTTTCCCACATCATAGACGGCCAGGACGGGCGCATTTTTTTCGCGGCAGCAACGGCCGAAATCGCCGAGGCTTTCGCTGAAAAGATTATCGCCCGCCACAACAATCAAATCGTCCTCGATTTTTTCCTGGGTAATGACGAGGTGAATATCTCCGATGGCGCCGAGTTTGTTGCTGTCATCGGTCGAGTGATCGTTGACGACGGTGAAATTAAGTTTCGACTTCGAGGCGCGGTATTGGTCCGACCATTTTTGGAAGTGCCCGGCGAATTTCTCATTGGTCACCACATAGACGCGGTCGATGCCGCCAATAGGTTCAAGATTGTCCAAAACATATTCAATCATCGGCTGGCCGGCGACCGGCAGCAGGGGTTTGGGTTGATTAAGGGTCAACGGATACAACCGCGTCGCGTAGCCGGCGGCCAAAATAAGTACTTTCATAATTTTATGTCTGCGTCTCAAAAAGACTGGGCGCGGCCTTTTTGGCCAGCGCTTCGGAACGTTGTAAGATTTCCTTGCCGGACTCACATTTCAAGGCGAAGCCGGCTAATTCTTTTGCTTCGCTCATTTTCAGACGGCGAATCAGGAATTTTATTTGCGGCAAGCAAGAAGGCGCGACGCTCAGTTCATTGACGCCCAGGCCGAGCAACAGAGGGGTCAGAAAAGGGTCGCCGGCCATTTCCCCGCAGACTCCGCACCAGATGCCGGCGGCGACGGCGGCATCCACCGTAAATTTAATGAGTCGTAACACGGCCGGGTGGGTTGGTTCGTAGAGGTGGGCGATGCGCTCGTTCAAGCGGTCCACCGCCAGCGCATATTGAATCAGGTCGTTGGTGCCCAAGCTGAAAAATTTCACGCGCGAGGCCAGCGTGTCCGCCGCAACGGCCGCGGATGGAATCTCAATCATGGCGCCGATTTGGATGTTTTCATCGAAGGGAATATTCTCGGCCCGCAATTCATTTTTGTATTCTTCGACGAACGCATTGGCTTTTTCCAATTCGCCGTAGCAGGAAATCATCGGATACATTATTTTGATGTTGCCCTCGGCGCTGGCGCGCAAAATGGCGCGCAACTGGGCGCGGAATATTTCCCGCTCTTCCAGGCAGTAGCGAATGGCCCGCCAGCCCAGGAAGGGGTTCATCTCCACCGGGATTTGCAAGTGCGACAAAAATTTGTCTCCGCCCAGGTCGAGCGTCCGAATGATGACCGCTTCCGGCTTC
>DASRLE010000165.1:0-2346 GCA_035648615.1 Saccharimonadales bacterium (SeqCode)
GGCAATTAATGTGCCAAGGGGACGCCTCGTGCCTTTGCCTCGTGAGCCTCCCGATGGCCTTCAATTTTGGACGCTCAACCCGCGCAAAAGTTACACGGTGCTGCGCAAGAGTTGCACAGGTCGCTGCGGCTGAAATCAATCCAAGCGTATTTTAGGGATATTTTAGTTGACGCCATCAGGCTCAATGGGATTCTTAAGCCATGGCGCTGCAATTTCGCATCCAATCTGCCCACGGGAGTCCGGTTCGGGGATTGGCCCGCCGCATGAGCGAACGCAGCCAAGGCTTTACGCTCATAGAATTATTGATCGTGATTGCCATTATCGCCATCCTCGCGGCTCTTTTGCTTCCCGCATTGGCTAACGCCAAAAAAAAGGCGCAGCAAACCCAGTGCGCCAGCAATCAACATCAGATCGGTTTGGGCTGGATGATGTATGTGGATGATTATAATCAAAGCTACCCCTTCATCCGGGGATGGGGAGCGGCAGGCGGCCAACAAGGCAATTATACGCTCAGCGGCAGTGTCGCCTATGCTTTCGGCGCGGCGGTGACTTACGCCAGCCGGCCGCTGAACAAATATGTCCCGGCGGCGTTAACATGGTGCTGCCCGGCCGACGCAGGCGACGCCAACTACCTGGCCAAAAATTGCTTCACGGGCTACGGGAACAGCTATGTCACGCAACTTGATGTCGAGTCATGGCGGACGCAGCATGTGGCGGCCGACTCCGACCCTGTCATGTCGCGGGGAGCGGTTCCCATCAAGGCCCCGGCTGTTGCGGTAAGCCCGGTCAACAAAATTATCCAGGGAGACTGGGAATGGGAAAATAACGCGTACGCCGTCTCGAATCCCGAATCCTGGTGGCATAACTATAAAGGCCAGCGCCGGCAAAACATGCTCTTCGCCGACGGCCACGTCGTGTTTTTCCAATTCCCCGATCAGATCACAAACTGGACCTACAGCCCGGTCCCGAATATTCATTATCTGTGGTGGTAAGAAGCCGGGCGATGGCGACGAATCTTAATGTCGGATCATATCCTGCACAAGTTCGTCGCTCGTCCAATTGCTGCCGCCGTAGATTTTGCGGATGCGCCCGCGCGCATCGACCACCAATGTGCGGAGGTTATGGCTGATGCTGCCGCCTTCGGTCCAAAAGGATTCGCCGCATTGATCGGCCAGGTCGCTGATCTGGCCAAGGTCGCCGGTCAAAAAACTCCAGTGGCGCGGATCGTAATGCGCATGCCGGCCATAGGCTTCGAGGCGGGCCGGCGTGTCGTTGGTGGGATCAAATGAGATGGAGAAGAAGTGCCACTGCGGCGGCGCGTTGCTGGCGTGGTCGAGCTTGGCGGCCGCTTCGGAGAAATTGCTGGTCAGGCGCGGGCAGAAATTTGGAAAGGGACAGCGGGTGAAGAAAAAAGTGAAGGCGATCACTTGTCCTTTGTATTGACTGAGGCTGACCGCCCGCCCGAGTTCGTTGGTGAAATGGTAGTCGGGCAGCAAATCCCCTTCATCGAGCGGTTCCAGCGCGCGTGAAATGTGAATGCTGCTCCGCGACGGCAATTCCGCCGGGGATTTGCCTTGTTTGGTAATTCCCTCGACCCAGCCTTCCGCCGGCGTGACGACCATGCGGAAAAGAATGGCGTCGCCCGGTTGCAGCCCGCGCAATTCCTTGGAGTCATGCACCTCGAAGGGCATGGTCATGGCGTCCATGTAATGAGGAATTGCCTCGTGCTGAATGACGACGGTTTTCCCATCCGGCTCCAGCGCCCGGACGACGCCTCTAACTTCGAAGACCTGGCGCGCCGGAGCGGGCGATTGGCCTCGCGCGGTCAAAACCAGCAGAGCGCACAGGCTCGCGATATAAAGGCGGCACAGAGTTTGCATCAAAATTATAAACTGAAATTGACTGTGACTTGTCGTTTGGTAAAGTTCGCCCCGGTCGAGACTCGCCGAACCCGCGAGCCGGCACGATCAATCGATTTATGGCAAAAGCATCATCAAATTCCCAAAAATACGTTTATCTATTTGGCAACAAAAAAGCCGACGGCAACGGCGGCATGAAACCGCTCCTCGGCGGCAAAGGCGCCAACCTCGCCGAAATGACCCGCATCGGCCTGCCTGTGCCCCCCGGCTTCACCATCACCACCGAAGTCTGCACTTACTATTACGACCATAAGCGCACTTATCCAAAAGAATTGTGGCCGCAGGTCAAAGCGGGCATTGCCAACACCGAGAAAATTCTCGGCAAACGTTTCGGCGACAGCGACAAGCCGTTGCTCGTGGCGGTCCGCTCCGGCGCGCGGGATTCGATGCCCGGCATGATGGATACGATTCTGAACCTAGGCCTGAA
>DASRLE010000166.1:0-12852 GCA_035648615.1 Saccharimonadales bacterium (SeqCode)
CGGTGGGATTTATCGGCTACGAATTTATTCATGACATCGAAGCGGTTGTGCCGCGCCCCCCGCGCGACGATTTGAACACGCCGGTGATGTACTTCCTGATTGCCGACGAGCTGTTGGTCTTCGACCGCGTGGCGCAAACCATCACCATCCTGGTCGGCGCGGTTCTGGACGGCAGCGTTTCGCCGGAAGAGGCTTACCAGGAGGCCATCGGCGAAATCGAGCGCCTGGTCACGCTGCTCGAACAACCTTCCGAACATGTGCCCGTCGATGTGCGCAACGACGTGCCAGGCATCGCCTTTTCCTCCAACGTGACCCGCGAGGTTTTTCGCGAGAACGTCGAGCGCTCCAAAAGATACATCACTTCGGGCGACATCATTCAAGTCGTCGGCTCGCAACGCTTTTCCACGCCGGTGACCGCGCCGCCGCTGGACATTTACCGGGCCGCCCGGTCGATCAACCCTTCGCCCTACATGTTTTTGCTGGAGCTGGAGGGCTTTTCGCTCGTCGGCGCCTCGCCGGAAATTCATGTGCGCTGCGAAGAGCATCGCGTCGAAATCCGGCCTATTGCCGGCACGCGCCGCCGCGGACAAACGCCGGAGGAAGATGAGGCTCTGGAAAAGGAATTGCTGGCCGATCCCAAGGAACGGGCCGAACACGTCATGCTGGTGGACCTGGCGCGCAACGACCTCGGGCGCGTCTGCGATTTCGGCAGCGTGCAGGTCAAGGATTTGATGACCGTGGAACGATACAGCCACGTCATGCATATTGTTTCGCAAGTCGAGGGGAATCTGGCCGCCGACCGCACGCCCTACGATTTGATGCGCGCCACCTTTCCCGCCGGCACACTGAGCGGCGCGCCCAAGATTCGCGCCATGCAAATCATTGCCGAGCTGGAACAAACGGCGCGCGGCCCCTACGGCGGCTGCGTCGGCTATTTTTCCTTCAACGGCAATCTGGATTGTTGCATCACCATTCGCACCGCCTTGATCAAAGACGGCCATGCCTACGTCCAAGCCGGCGGAGGATGGGTCTATGATTCCACGCCGGAAGCGGAGTTTCAGGAAACGGTCAACAAAGCCAAAGCCATGTTGAAAGCCGTCGCCATGGCCGAAAGCTTCCCGCGCCCCGGACGGCGTTAACCTCTTGCATTCCATTCGGATTTAGGGTGTTCTCTTGCGCTTATGAAAATGGTTTTTCGTCCCTTCGATCTGCAACTCAGCCACACCTGGACCATCGCCAGCGGCGCGAAAACGGGCGGGGGCTCGAATGTCGCCCGCGTCGTCCTGGTTCGGCTGACCGATGGCAATATCACCGGGCTGGGCGAATGCCCCTGCTCGACCCGCTATGCCGAATCGGTCGATTCCATGCAGGATTTTTTGCGGCGGGTCGATGCTTCGAAAATTTCCTTCGACGATATTCCCGGCAGCATGGCCTACATGGACAAAGTGGCGCCGAAAAATCATTCCGCCAAAGGCGCGGTCAATGTGGCGTTGCTCGATGGGGCGGGAAAAAAGGCAGGCAAGCCGATTTATGATTTGTTGGGCCTGGGATTTTCCGAGAAGAAACACCTGACCTCCTTCAGCATTGGCATTGACACCGCAGAAGTCATTTACCAAAAAACGCTCAAGGCCGCGCCTTATCCCGTGCTCAAATTGAAAGTGGGCGCCGACGGCGACCGCGAAAACATGGCGGCCTTGCGGAAAGCTGCGCCGGATAAAACAGTGCGGGTCGATGCCAATGAAGGCTGGACGACCAAGGAAGAAGCGTTGCGCAATATCGAATGGCTGGCCAAGGACCCGAACATCGAGTTCGTTGAACAGCCGATGCCGGCCTCTACGCCGCCCAAAGATTTGGCCTGGCTCAAAAGCCGGTCGCCTCTCCCGCTGTTCGGTGACGAATCGTATCACCATGCCGGCGACGCGACACTTTGCGCCGATTGCTATCATGGGGTGAACGTCAAACTTCTCAAGACCGGCGGGGTCAGCGCCGCGTTCGAGGCGCTGCAAGCGGCGCGCAAGGCGGGCTTGAAAACCATGATTGGCTGCATGATTGAAACCAGCATTCTCATTAGCGCAGCGGCGCACTTGGCGGAGTTGACGAATCATCTCGACATCGATGGCAATATACTGATCAGCAACGATCCCTATCTCGGCGCAACGTCAGAAAAGGGCATGATTTCATTTGCGTCGGCGCCCGAGCCCTTTGGATTGCGGGTCAAAGCGCGCAGGGACGATCCGTTCGCCTGATCAGGCGGTCATGTGTTCCAGCCGGGCAATGCGTTCTTCCAAGGGCGGATGGCTGGCGAAGAGAGCCATCCAGCCGCCGGATTGCCCGGAAATCTTCAGGGATTGAAAGGCGGCTTGTTGCTTGCCGATCTGGTCCGCGCCGCCTTCGTGGATGGCTTGCAGAGCGCGCAAAGCGGAGATCATGTGTTCGCGCCCGGCATAACGCGCGCCGCCGGCATCGGCCCGAAATTCCCGCCAGCGTGAAAAGTAATTAATGACAATCATGCCCAGGAACATGAAAACGGTTTGGAAAAGATTGATCAGCATCCATTCCATGAAAAAATTTCCGCCCCGGTTGTCATCGCGCGAAGAACCTTGGGACAAAAGCATGGCCAGGATCCGCGCCAGGAACATGGCAAAGGCGTTCACCACCCCTTGAATCAAAGTCATCGTCACCATATCGCCATTGGCGACGTGGGCGATTTCGTGGCCGAGCACTCCCTCGATGTCCGATTGCCGCATGTGGTTGAGCAATCCGGCGGAAACCGCCACCAAGGCCCGCGACCGGCTCGGCCCAGTGGCAAAAGCGTTCACTTCCGGCGATTGATAGATCCCCACTTCCGGCATGGTCGAAAGACCCGCCGCGCGGGCCAGATGATAAACCGTTTCCACCAGGCGCTGTTCTTCGCCAGTGGCGCTGGAGAGGTCGATGACTTGGACGCCCATCATCCATTTGGCCATCAAGCGCGAGAGGGCCAGCGAAATAAAGGCGCCGCCCATGCCCCAGATGAAGCAAAACAAAAATAGATTCTCGTAGCCGTAATGCTCGACCCGTCCGCGAAAGAACAGGCTGACAATCACGCCGATGGTCAGCATCACCAAAATGTTGACCAGCAGGAAGAGCGTTATCCGCTTGGCGATTTGCGCAAATTTCATATCGACTTCTCTATAGTGCCACTAACCGAAAAAATCAACTGGCTCAACCGATCGGTAGTGTCCTAATTTGGCGGTGGAAGCACTAAAAACTCGTACTGGACAGGCGACCCTTCGCTTTTTAATTGATACAGCGCTTTCACAGAGTACATCATTTGACCGCCAAGCGCGGGGAATTCGGTGCAGTGGGCCAACCGTTTATCAGGTCTATCAATCCACCATTTTTGGCCATCCATCGGCCCACCTGTAAATACAGCTTGCAGTTTGCAGGTTTCATTCTGACTTTTTGACATGCTCATATAAACGAGGCTCTGCCTACCCGTCCACGGCGTCAATTCTAATCTGGCTTTCGATTCCCTGGGATGGCATATTCCGGCCGGGGGTTGGTTTGGAGGTGTGGGGAATTGCACCCCATGCTGAAACAGGTGTAGAGCCGTACGCAGCACTCCGCCACCCCCAATTTAAACGTCAATCAGAAGCGGAAGCTGGCCAATCCTCTTTGGAAGGGCCTTATCCATCATCCTGTGGAATGTATTCCAATCAGACGACGCCTTCATTAGCGTAATAGTTGCATGTAAATGTTGGGAAAGCGCAGGATGGCCAATATCATCGGTGAATAATTGGTGATGCTTGTGTTTGCGGTTCCCTGATTCGTTTTTGGGATTTCTCCGTTTCAGCTCGTTTAAAATTCCGGGAGCCAGTCGTTCGTAAACGAGATCGTTGGTTAGTTTTCCGACATACGATGGCCTGGCAACTGACATTTTGTTCCACTCCCATCCCCGAAGACGGAACATTTCCTTGTAGAAATCATCAGGAAATCGTTTTGCCCACGCTGCAAATTCCTTTAAAAGAAACGCCTCAAGAATTTTTTGGAGCGCCTTCTTTTCTCTAACCTCCTCATACCCGGTGGCTTCGTCAACCAACGCAATAATGCCGACCTTTGCCAAAGCTCTTACCAGCGAATTGCAGGCAAAGACAATTTTGGCGTATTTTTCATCGCTCATCAAACCATTGTCTTTGCAGGTCAGAATAAAATCGCAAACCTCGGGCAACACTTGCGCCTCATAGCCATATCCGCTCCTTCCACCATGCGGTGGAAGGAATAAAATCGGGTTGCTGATGCGCGCCATTAACTCGCTGGCGTTCAATCCTTTAAGCTCTAATCGCTCAATAAAACGTGCCATTCGGTGCGCGCCGTGAGTTCCGCCTCCGGTTCCCAGCCCGATGCTGCTTTGAAGCCCGCGTTGAGAAAGAACCCGCCTCCCATCCTCAAGGACGTAACACGGCAACTTAATGCCCAGTATCTCTAGTTCGCCGAAGTGAGTCGCCTTCGGAATGGCCCACCGCGCAGCCGCCGCCTTTTTTGCGATAGCGGCCCTTTGGTCAGCATTAAGAGCCTCTGCGCGGGCCTTGCCGCCCATTGATTGAATCGAATCGTCCGTTATCATGCTTGCAGCTTATACCTCTTATGCTTCCTTGCAAGCAAAAAAATACGTAAAACTAATGCTTGCTGTTCACAGAGGTTTGTCGCACACGCGAATCATGGCAAACGAATTATCGACCGAGAAAAAGACGATGGTGGTTTCAATGTTGGCAGAGGGCAATAGCATCCGAAGCATTGAGCGGATGACAGGCATTCAACGCGACACGATCATGCGCTTGGGTGTCCGCGTTGGCGAAGGTTGCGCCAAGATTCAAGACGACAAAATGCGCGGCCTGAATTGCAGCAACATCGAAGTTGACGAAATTTGGGGCTTCATCGGAGCGAAGCGCAAGAATGCGGACAGGGTTGGTGTTTATGGCGATGTCTGGACATTCATTGCCCTTGATTCCGATTCCAAACTGATTCCTTCATATATCGTTGGCAAGCGTGATTCCTACCGCGCCAAGACGTTTATGTCAGACTGTCCAAATGCTCTTTTCAACCCCCGCCGCCATTGCCGGGTCATGCGAATTGAACCGTGAACCTTGCAGAAATTGTAGTATGCAAAGTTGAGCGAAACCGCCGCTTCGAAATTCTCAAACTTTTTGCTTTCTTCTTTAAGGCGCATAAGGTTTAACGTGTTTTGTTAGTGCTGTTGACAGAATCAAGTTGCCCGGCAACCAAAATCTTTAAGCAATGCTTAATAAAGTCACGGGCGTCCAAAGGTGATTTCCAGTCGCTATCCTTAAATCCCGGGATATTAACCCGGATGTAGAAACTACTAAAACCAGAGCCGGAATGCGGGGTGGCAATTATTAAACTTCCGCAATTGCAAGAAATTGCCAACCCATGAGGCTCGTCTGCCCTGTCTGCCGTGATTGCAATTTTAAAATCCATGTTCGTTTCCGCTTGGAATTGAATCTCTGCCACGTTTGTTAGTCTTATTTTAGGGTCCACATCTGGCGGTAGGCATTGAAAGTATCCGACAGTTTTTGCTATTCCATCTTTGCGCCCTATAGCCTCTCTGGTTAAAAGAGTGTGTAATTCTTCAACCGAATAATTGTAAACCGGCAAATTATTGCCCCACGCCGCTCTGGCATCTGAGACCAATTTATCGGCAACCGCCATCTTTTCCGCCTTTGTTTTTTCCAATTCAGATGCGGCGTCTCCGGTGTCTTGCACATTCGTTTCAAATGGTTTTCGAGACTCCATAATAACCGCAAGCGGAAAGGATTTAAGCGGCTCTTGTGGCGGCTCTGGTCCGGGAATGATTTTGTCTGGCAGCGGCCTTGCGACAGCTTCTGGCTTCATTTGAATCGATGGACGATTTTTTGACCGTAATCCCGAATATGTGCCCCCTGCCCAAATCCCCGCTATCAGCACCAGAACGGCCAAAACCAAAAAAAGATGCCAGCCGTCCCTTACGCCAACGGCCTCCTTTTTAATCCAAATCCACGCCACCCGTCCTGAGTCAATAATTGGATTAAATTTCGCAATAACTTCAAACGTGAGACCCCACAGTTTTTCGGCTGACGATTGATATTCAACGGCAGGTTTTTGTTTTTCTAGCTCGTCTGAGCTGCTAACTTGACCTTTTTCAGCGAGGCGTGAATCGGCAGGCGGACCGGAAATAGTCGAATGGTTGACTGGCGTCTCAAGTGCAGGACGATTCCAGCCAAGCAAGAGTTGCGTTTTTTTGGGTTCTGGAATGGGGTCTTCTCCCATAAAGCCCAAGACTGGCAGTCGAATACCACAGCGTAAAGCCAAAAGGACTTATGTGGAGGGAATGATTTCAAAGGAGTGGTCCGGGATGCAGGAGAATTCAAATTAGGGGACTACCCGCCGGTCCGCAGTCCTCGCCTAACCGATAATAAATCCAACCGTCGGAAGGATAGGCAAAAAAAATGGGGGCAAAAAAATTTCTATTCCCCATCTTTTTGCCGCTATTTTTTTGCCTGTGCCACTAGGAGGTAACTACCGTGAAATTGAATTTCTCATTCTTTTTGGCGAGCGTTTGGGCCGTTAAACCTCCAAGATCTTCTCGAACTTGGTCAGGTTGCGAAAGCCTTGGCCGTTGACCACCACTACGTCTTCCAGGCGCACTCCGCCGATTTGAGGGAAATAAAGTCCCGGCTCGACCGTGACCACCTGGCCGGTTTGCAACACGTCGCTGGAATTCAAACTCAACCGCGGGCCTTCATGGATTTCCATGCCCAAGCCGTGGCCGGTGCCATGGAAAAACCCCTGCATGCGGCCATTTTTTTTGCCGGTCTTATAGCCCTCGCCCTCGAAAAAACTCTGCACCGCCTGATGAATGTCCGCCCCCCGGGCCGCGCCCCGGATTTTTCCGAAAGCAATCTCCTGCCCTCGCGCCACCGTTTCATACATGCGCCGCACTTCCGCGCTGGCCTTGCCTTTGACAACCGTCCGGGTGATGTCGCCAAAATAGCCGGTTTTTTGCGAGCGCGGAAAAACATCGAGGATGATCGGTTCATGGGCGCGCAAGACGCCGTGCCCCTGCTCGTGCGGATCGCACCCCTGCCGCCCGCCCGCCACGATGGTGTGACTGGCCAGCCCGCCCGCCTGGATAATAGCGATGTCAATAATAGAACGCAACTTCTCGGAAGTCAGCGGCACACCGTGATAAACCAGAGTCCTATTACGCGCGACTTTGGCGGTTTTCAAGGCCTGGATGCCTTCGGCCAGGCCCACTTCGGCCATCATGAGGGCGGCGCTGATTTTTTTGACTTCATCCGCGTTCTTGAATTGGCGCTCCGGAAAGATGCCGTCCTTTTTGACCCGGACCTTGATCTTATAATTGCGCAACTCGCGCGCCAAACCGTGCGGAAAATTGGCCGGCACAAAAATCTTGCGAATTTTTCTTTCCCGCAAAAGCAGGCTGATGACCGCCGCCAGGGTGGCCTGCTTGGAACCGCCCCGCAGCTTCTCGACGCATTGGCTGTAGGAGATGGCCCGGCAATGCCGCGCCTGTTTGCGCGCCCGATCGATTTCCAGATCGCTCAGGACGATGTGGCATTGGCCGCCGACCCGCAGGTAGATAAAGGGATCGGGCACAAACATGCCTACGGCATAGAGCATGTTGGCATCATGCTCGCTGTCCGCCACGATCAGGACATTTTCAGAATCGCTCATGGTTGTAAAACGCGCTGGCGGCAAGGGCCTGCCGGTCAGTTTGGCTTCGGCCTGATCAAAGCAATTTAGCGGAACGGACGCAACATCATTCGTTTCCGATCGGCAAATTTTCGTTCAATGCGCCACGCTGGTCGGCGCGATATAATATTGCTGGCCAGCTTTCAAGGTCGGCAAGTCGATGCCCAAATCAATCTTCAGCGCGGGAACATCCGACTTCCCGAAAATATGGGACACCACCGTCCCGAGATCAAAAGGCACATGATACTCGACCAGCGTCGCACTGGAAATATTGACCAGAGTGTGGGCGCGCTGGACCGCCACGTCGAAATCCCCCAACTCATCGACGAAACCCAGTTCCATCGCGCGGCGGCCGGAGAGGATGCGGCCATCGGCGTAATCCGCCCAATCACCCGCCAGGGCTTTGCCTTTGCCGTTGTTTTCGTCGGCGGCATGTTCGCGGCCCGATTTGACGACGCTCTTAAATTTCTGGTACGTTTCATCAATGAGCGATTGCACCATCTTGTCTTCCTCGTCCCGGGTTTGTTGGTCCTCGTTCGAAAGTTTGTCCGAGTCCGGTTCACGTTCGCCGCTGAGCATGTCTTTGAAACGTCCGCTTTTATAGACGTGCGGGCGGATGCCGATTTTATCCATCAACTGCCGGTAATTGTAACCGTGCATGATCACCCCGATGCTGCCGGTAATAGTCAACTCGTTGGCCACGATCCAGCGGCACGGCGCGGAGACATAATAACCGCCCGAAGCGGCCAGCGCGCCCATCGAAGCGACGACAGGCTTATGGCTCTCCGCCTGGAATTTTTTGATCGCCATATTAATTTCGTCCGAAGCCAGAACTTCGCCGCCCGGAGAATTGACGGCCAGGATGACCGCTTTGACATCCGAATCGCGTTGCGCCGCCTTGAGCTGTTCGGAAATATAATGGACCGGATCCATCCCGGTATGATCGACATCCCCGCCGCCCGTAATAATCCCGTCCAAATGAATGACCGCAATTTTATTATTGCCATTGGTCTGTTCAATCACCACCTCCTCCAAAGTATGATTGCGGTCGCCTATCGCTGTGCTGTGCGACATGCCGAAATGAATATTCGCCAGGCAATAGAGCAACGAAGCGCAGAACAACAGCATGAAAAGAATAGCCAAAACCTTCCAAACCGCGCTCGGTCGCGCCACTGTCACGGGCACCACCATCGGCGCCGGGATAAAGGGCGGCGGCGGCGCCGGCGGAGCGGGCGGACGCAACGGCGGAGGCACGGGATTCGGGGGCTGATTCGATGTAGGCAGATCATCCATAGCGCGCGCACCTTACCGCATCGCCTCCACGCGGGCAAGCCAAACCCAAAAAACGGTAGGCTGCCGGGCAAAGCGCGCCATTTCGGGCCATAATTCTCAGAGCGGGGTTCACTTTAATTTGGTTTAATCTGGTCAAATCGCCCGGGGGAGCGCTTACCAAGTTTGACATCTTTTCGGCCTGTCTGCGCAACGGATAATCGCTCCAACGGCATAATAAATCGGCCTTCGCATGGCGGGCTGCATTCTCCCCGCCCACGCAACAGAGTATGTGCGACATTTCATCACCGCCCATGATACCACAACCCCGCGAATCTCTGCCGCTCACGGTGCGCGCTATTTTTCCCTCCACCTCGGAATTAGTATCTATCCGCGGAAAATCTTCTTGCGATGCGGTTCTGTGGTGCATCAACATCACAGAGCTTTTGTTTTTGCCTCTGAAAACTCACCCGTTGACTTATGTTAAACATAACTGTATAATCGGGTCAATAGACTTGTTAAACATAATTATGAATAAGAAAATGGGCAGGCCTAGGATTTCCGAATCGTCGCCTAAAAACGTTCTAGTTGGAGCGCGATTCGGAAAGGATGAAGTAGCGCAAATTGAAGAAGCCGCGCAACTGGCGGGGCAGCATAAATCGCAATGGATTCGCTCAACACTATTAAGTAGCGCGATTGTTAGGCGTCCTTCTCCGGATGCTGAACGCTGGTGGGGCAAACTTCCATATTCCCGCGATGAACTTCACGGCAAGAAGGTCGAATTTAAAATCATGGTGGCATGGGAAGACAATCAATCGCCTCAGGCCACTATCGGAACTGGAACATTTTTCATTAGAGAGGGAAAAGTGGGATTCCACACGCAAATTTTGGTTAGATATTCGCCCACAAGGGAAAAAGTAATTGACTTGACCGAGACTATGGCTCTGGAGATTAAACGGCAACCCCTCGGGTCGAAATGCGCGTTCTCGCTTTTTTTGATTCAACCGTAAATTCATACGGCGTAAAAACTTCTTCTTTCCCTGTAAATGGGCTTATTACGAACCGCTGTCCGTCGCGTACATAAGTCCTAAGAGGTCGGGTTTTGCCTCTAGCAACAAGCACGATGTTTGTGTCTGTTTTATAGTTTACTTTCGGGGGCTTCATGGGAGATAGTCGGTTTATGAATCCGGTAAAATTCGAATATCAAGTTGCGCCAATGGTTTACTTGACTGCTGGTCCAACAACACAAGACGAACAGTACTTGAATGAGATGGGGCAACGGGGATGGGAACTCGTGTCTGTAATTGGGCCGATTGAAGAGACTCACCCCACTGAAGGAAAACGCCTTTGGCTGCGCTACTATCTAAAGCGTCAATTGGGATAACCGCAAACTCAACGGCGTTGTGTGGACAAACAAGACGCTAAATGGCGTCCAGAACCCGTCTCGCTTTTTCATGTTCCCAGAACCGCCGAACAAAGTTGAATTTTAGCCACCCTTTCAGTTCGGCGACATCTGTTTCACAGGTTAGAATTCTACCGTATTCCCGTACGTCAGACCCAATCCACGCTACCATGACCTGCACAGTGCGGGCTGTTTTTCTCCACTTTGGAATTAGTATCTATCCGCGAAAAATCTTCTCACGATGAAAGCGAATAAACTCCAGGTTGGGCTCCACAAGCTTTTGGGGCAGTTCTATGGGCTTCCCTTCAAAAGGAACGAAGTTCTGTTCCAGCGTGGTTTGTGGAAAGAACCTTTTCAGCCGCCTGCTTATGACGACACTTAATGTCTCATCAAGCGTAATGAGTCCGGAATCAAACGCGGCGTCGTGGATACTCGATAAGCAAAGCCCATTGGACGGTTCAAGGCGCTCGCACGGAAAATCGCGCCATGGTTTAATGTGACTGGCTACGAGCAGCCGCGAAACGTTAATACCGCTGACGCAGCAGCGCACGCTGTAGGCATTGAGAATCGCTTGTCGGAAAAATTGCTGGCCTCGTCGCACACGCACGTTGCTGACAATTTCGGTCGGACCGATTGGAGGAGTGAGCCGAATGCGATCATTTCCGAGAAAATCCACCTCCGTGACAGCGTCATCGGTAAATAGGTCATGCATCAACTCTTCGCTGACAGCCCCCAATGTCGGCATCTGGGCCTGAAACTCGTTCCTAATTTCGTTGTCGTGACGGGACGCGCCCGCCAGCCCTCGGATGCCCCTCGCTCGTTGCACCGGATCAAGCGACGCGAAGTTGCATAACTTCATGGCGAGGCTGCTTGCTGTCCGTCCCATTTTGAAAGCGACGTCGATGATCATTGGATTGCCCCGGTGTAACTTCCCGAAAGGCAGTTTACAATAAAGATTCAGGGCAAGCAGAGAATGATCGCGCGTCCATTTGACATTGGGAGATCTGGCCATTCTTATTCGTAGCTTCATCTCAGCCAATTGATTTTGATTTCTTTCTCCAATGCTTTGAATTCTGGGTCGCCGGTGACGAGAGTAGTATTCTTTTCTTTTGTCAAGGCGGCGGCGAAGGCGTCGGCCAGGCTGATCTTGTGGCGGACTTTGAAATCGGCGGCCAGATCGGAGAGACGCCGGGTGATGGGGTGAAATTCGATGGGCGCGGCCCTGAGTTCGTGGGCGATGGCGGCCCAGGCTGCTTCCCCGTCTTTGCGCCGAATCATATACTGCACCTCGGCATAGTTCACTTCGGTCATGTGCAGGGGTTGATCGCGCTCGCCGGCCCGTTCGAGGAGGGCGGCCACGGTCCCGCCGCCCGGTTCATCCCGAAAAAGAGCCAGGAGCGCGTAGCTATCGAGAACAGGTGCGGGCATATTTGTTCTCTTCCAGTTCTTTTTCCATTTGCTTTTCGTCCGCCATCTCTTCGGCGAGCGGCCGGGCGCCGGGTTTGCGCTTGAGGATGCCGCGCAAGCGCCGAATGCTCGCCGCCGTGACTGGCTTGAGCAGGATGCCCTCGGGGGTGGCCTCCACGATGGCTTTAGTGCCGTCCTCGATTTGGAATTGCTTGCGCAAGCGCAACGGAATGACCACTTGGCCTTTGGTGGTGAACCACACCGCTTGCGGTTCTGAAGTCGTAATCATGCAGGAAATATAACTTTATGCAAAAGTCCGTCAATATTTTTTGGTAGGACTTTTAGAATTAATTCATACGTCCGCAAATGGAGGGCAGGATCGGCGACGACCGCGAGGCGGGGCGTTGATATATTATGCTGTTGCGCCCACTGGACGCCGCAGCGCGGCGTCCTTACCGCGGAATTTAGCAGTTCGCGCTTGCCAAGGAGGGGGTGGGTTTTTAAGTTCGAGAAGTGGACAAGGCAAATTATCAGGTCATGCAATATGTCCCGGTCGTCATACTGGGGCTGGTGGCGGTGGCGTTTGCGGCGGGCACTTTGGTGGCGTCGGTGCTGCTGGGCAAAGTGGGGAAGCGCTCGCGGGTCAAGGATATGGCCTACGAATGCGGCATGTTGCCGGTGGGCGAGGGCAATAACCGGCTCTCGGTGAAGTTTTACCTGGTGGCCATGCTTTTTATTCTTTTTGATATCGAAGTGGTTTTTCTTTATCCGTGGGCGGTCATTTATCGGCAATGGGTGGCGGTGAACGCGCCCTTAATCCTTGGGTCCATGCTCTCGTTCATGCTGATTCTTTTTGCCGGTTATGTTTATTGTTTGAAGAAGGATGCTTTTAATTGGAAGCAATGACGCCCGGGCCGGCCGCGCCTCGCCCTTCCAACCGCAAAGGAATGCCCCCCTTGAAAGATAATCGCCAGGACGACTTCTCGGAAGAAAATCCCAACACCAGCCGGGTGGTCGTGTCG
>DASRLE010000167.1:0-4040 GCA_035648615.1 Saccharimonadales bacterium (SeqCode)
GCGTGACCCCGACCGGAATGGAAACCAGAAGGTGGCTGCTGGAGAGGGTGAAATTGACCACCGAAGAGGAAATAAAGGCGCTGTTGGGCACAATGATCTCGGAGCCGTTGGCGCTGCGCACGATGCTGGCCCGGATGCCAATATGTTTGACAGTACCGGCGCCGGAATCCAGGACAATGACATCGCCTACTTTGACCGGGCGCTCGAAAAGCAGGATGATGCCGGAGACAAAATTATTGACGATATTCTGCAACCCAAACCCCAGGCCAACGCTGAAGGCGCCGGCCATGATGGTCAGGTGAGTCATGTCGAAGCCGACCAGGCTCAAGCCAATCAGAAAGCCCCCCAGCAGGACGATATAGCGCAGGACGGTGGAGATGGAGTAATGCAGCCCGGGCGCGAGGGTGAGCCGGGGATAGACTTCCTCGTCGAGGAAAAAAACAAGCACGCGCGAAATCAGGAACGACGCCCCCACGGTCAAGACGAATATAAGAACATCTCCAACGGAAACGTGCAGCGCCCGGTACTGCAAATGCGCGTCCCAAATGGTTCGGAGAAAAGCCATCACCGTGCCACGGACCGAAAGCACACCCAAAACAAAAACGACCCAGAGCGCCACAGCGGCCCAGTGCAGGACCTGCATGATGTGGTGTTGCAGCAAAGCGCGGTGCCGGGAGACCATTCCCGAGCGATTGAGCGGTGGAATGCTTAACGCGCCGGCCACCAATCCCTCCACAATTCGGACAATGGCATAAAGAATCAAGGCGAGGTAGGCGCTGAGCAGAAGGCCGTTGCCGATCAATTTGCTCAGGGCGACAAAGCCGAGCGCATTGGCCAGAAAAGCAAATCCGAAAATAACAGCGGCGGCCCGGAAGGGGGCTTTCCATCGCGGCAAAGCCTTGGACCAAACGAAAAAAAGGCTGGCCGCCAGCATTTCCGCGAGAAAGAGAAGGCGCGAGGGAATTTCCTGCGACGCTGCGACGGTCCGCACTTGATCGAGGAAATAAAAAACCACCATAAGATTCAGGAGGGGGAATAAATGGCGGTCGATGAATTTGCGCAGGACAATGGTGGCCGGAATGAGCAGGGCGGCGCCGACTATCGCCCACAGCAGGCGCGGAGCTTGCGGATAAATCCAGTGGGTGGCGAAGAGAGCAAGGAGCAACGCCGCTGGCAGCGGGATTTCAAAGATCAATGCCGTCGTTTTGAGTTCCGGCCGTTTTTGCGCGCGGCCGCGCGCCCAATGGAAGAGCGCAAAAAGCGCCGCAAAGACCAAGGCGTGCAGCAAAAACCTGGCCGGCTTGCGTTGCACGTAATTCGTCAAGCCCTTGACTTGTTGCGAGAGAGAATGCCCAGTCTCGTGGAAGACCGATGGGGCGGAGCCGGCCCGCAGGACGTCGCTCCAAATGGGAGGCGAATCCCGCACCCCAAGCTGTGTCAACAATTGTTCGCGGGTGTGTTCGATGGCGTTCAGCGCCTGCGCCAGGCGGGCATCCTGTTCGGCGGCCTGGTTTTGCAGGGTCAAGACAATATCCAATTGCGCCTGCACTTTTTGGCGGGTCTGCTCAATGTCAGCCACGACCCCCGCGATGCGTTGCGTCAAATTCGTCGGCGTAGCGGTGTCTTGGACGGCCTTGCGGGTCAGTTCCCATTGCTGGGCCAGTTGAGCCAGATGGGCCAACTGAGCATCGAATTGGCCCGCTTGTTTGGCCAGGCTGCGTTTCCAGTCAGCCAATTCGTCGCGCAAGGCCTGCAAGTCCCGGGAGACAGTCCGCAAATTTTCGAGCGAGGGATGGGAGGAGAGGATCCGCGCATTTTCGTCCAACCGGGTGCCGGCTTCGGTGGCAAGGAGCGGTAAATCTTGTTGAATGACCGGCGTGATTTTGTCGGCGGTCAGGGCGGCGGCGGCGGTTTGCAAATCCTGGGCCGTCGTCTCCGCCCCGCTGGCGACTTGGGCCATTGGCAGGGCGGACGCATTGGTGGCCTGGGGCGCGTTGGTTGAGGTCGCGGCGCGCAGGAAGCCGCTCCCAGACAATGCGGCCCACGCGCAGAGCAGAAGGAATTTTCGAACGACTCGATTCGCCATCACCGGTCAATTATTCGCGGGCGCGGGCCGTTCCAGAATCAGGGTTTCACTGGTTCCGGCGTTCATCCATCTGCTGATAGCAGGTGAAGACAGGGGCGGCTATTATCGCGCGAATGTTCAACTTGGCTCATCTTTTGATTGGGTTGCCGTCCACCGGGCTGCCGATTCCTTTGGCCGGCGTTTTAAGCATTCCGGAAATCGCGCTCTACAAATCGCAAAAACAATTCTCTCTGGCCAAAATTTCGTTGCTGGCTTATTCAACCCATTCAGGTTCGCATCTTTTTTCGAGCGGTCCGCTGGTGGGGAAGGCTTATAGCAAATATTATAAATTCCTCGGCTTTATCACCTACACCCGCACCGACTTGCCGGAGAAGGAACGGGCTAAGCGTCATCGGCGCTCAGAATCGCCACCGACTCCCCCGGCAACTGCACCGCCGAACCCGTAAGTTTCTCGCCTCCGCTGGAAAGCAAGACGCGCGGCTTGCCGCCCGAAATGGGAATAGATTGGGGCGCGGGGGCAAAATTGCAAATGACACTAATTGCCCCGCGTTCCAGGGCGAGCCAGCGCGCCTTTTCGTCGAAACGCACTTGAACGTTTTCGAGCCGGCCATCGGCCAGGGCGGGCTGCTCGTGGCGCAATCGAATCAATCGGCGATGCCATTCCAAAAGCGCGGCATGGGAGGGGCCGGCCATCTCCTGCCAATTGAGCTTGGAGCGCTGAAAGGTTTCCAAGGATTGCGGGTCGGGAATGTCTTCGGGTTTCCAGTTAAAGGCGGCGAATTCCTGGCGGCGGCCTTCGCGAACAGCATTGGCCAGCTCGGGCTCCTGGTGGTCTGTAAAATACAAAAATGGCGTCTTTGCGCCCCACTCCTCCCCTTGGAAAAGCATCGGCACGAAGGGCGACGTCAAGACCAAAGCCGCGCCGATTTGGAGCCGGCCCAAGCTTAGATGCTGGCTGAGGCGGTCTCCTTGCGCGCGATTGCCAATTTGATCGTGGTTTTGGAGATAGCCCAAAAATCGATGCGCGCTCAAATCACAGAAACGCCGGCCATGCCGCCGCCGCCGGTGGGCCGAAAAGCGGCCGTCATAGACAAAGGCGCGCCGCAACGCGCGCGCCAAATCGGCCAGCGCGCCGAAGTCTTCATAGTAGCCGAGAGTTTCGCCCGTCAGCACGGTGTGAAGGCTGTGATGAAAGTCGTCGCTCCATTGCGCATCCAGCGCCATGCCGCCGCGATCGCGCGACCACAGAAGGCGCGAGTCGTTCAAATCGCTTTCGGCAATGAGGACGAGATGGCGGCGGGTTTGGGCTTCGAGTTGCCGGACTTCCAGCCCGAGTTGTTCCAGGAATGGTTCAGCCGAATTGTCAACAATAGCGTGAACGGCGTCCAGGCGCAGACCGTCGAAATGGTAATCGCGCAGCCACATTATTGCATTGTCACAAAAGAAGCGGCGGACTTCCTCGCTGTCCGGCCCGTCGAAATTGAGAGCCGGCCCCCACGGCGAGGAGTAGCGAGGATTAAAATAAGGCGCGAACTTGCCCAAATAATTGCCGGATGGGCCGAGATGATTATAGACGACATCGAGCAACACCGCGAGGCGGCGGGCGTGGCAGGCATCAATCAACTGCTTCAGCCCGATCGGGCCGCCGTAAGCGTGATGCGGCGCAAACAAATCCACACCGTCATAGCCCCAGCCGCGCGCGCCGGAGAATTCATTGACCGGCATCAACTCGACGTGAGTGACGCCGAGAGCGGTCAGGTGGTCGAGCTTCTCGATGCCCGCCTCGAAAGTGCCAGCGGCGGTGAAGGCGCCGATATGCAGTTCGTAAATGATGGCCGAAGAAAGCGGAGGGGCCTGCCATTTTTGGTCCGTCCACGAGAAGCGATCGTGATCGAGCAACTGTGAAAGGCCATGCACGCCGTTGGGCTGCCAAAAAGAACGGGGATCGGGAAAG
>DASRLE010000168.1:0-3023 GCA_035648615.1 Saccharimonadales bacterium (SeqCode)
CATCGGCATTGAGGCCATCGAGACCCCTCATTGGTGTCGACGTTGAAGGTGTCAACGCCGCATCTGGGTTCCATGAGATAGATCGGAGCCCTCGAGCCTCCGGGGTGATTTGATTTTGCGGACTTGCTTGCCGCAGCTTCAGCTCCGTTTCCTGACAAGCCTGGTTTTTTATTGAAATCAGACAACCGGCTCATCGGTAACATGTGTTGTATTGACCACATTAATTAATTTTGCGCTGCAACCTGTTGACCGGGTGATTAACGACAGGTAACTTTTGAGCTTGGAATTTTATTGAGATTTTGGAGAGCGACGTGAAGCACAAACTAGGTTTTTACGCCGGTGCAATGGCCGTTTCACTTTGTGTCGCTGGTTTCACGGGAAGTGCGCGCGCCGCGGTTCTGGGTTTGGGGAATACGACGGATGCTGGCGCTTGGTCCTGGACATCCGTGTCCCCGACGGGGTTTTCAGGCACGGCGGTGCCGACTTCTAATCCCGCCTACTCGCCGGCCACCGGGTGGATTTCGACGGATCTAAGCGGCGGAACGAGCTATTCCGACGTGGTGTTTTCGCAGAGCTTTGACGCTCCGACCGCCGGTACTTACGTTTTTAGCGGCCTTTGGGGCGTCGATAACACCGCCAGCATTTCGGTCGATGGCCACTCCGTAGGCCAATTTCTTGGTCCTTTCGGCTACAGCACGTTCGACCAATCTCACAATTTTACTTTTGATGTCACGTTACTGGCGGGGACCAATACGATTAGCTTTGACGTGAACAACACTAGGCCGATTGCAGATGGTGGCAATGGTGTTTCGCCCGATGGACCGTTGGCCCTAAATGTCCAGTTCAGCAATGTTTCAGCCGTACCGGAACCCGCCACGTGGGGCATGATGATCTTGGGCTTCGCAAGCATCGGCTTACTGGCCTATCGCCGCAAGAAAAATGCCGGATTGGCGTTCCGCGTTGCTTGAACATCGGCAAATCAGACAGGGAAAGGCCGCCAACAGGCGGCTTTTCTTTTGCCCGGTCGAAAGAGAGGCGCATTAAAAAGTTCACGATTCTCGCCGAACAAACCCAATTGGCATTTTGGGCCGCGGCGATTTGGTTGGAAGAACCATGCGGCGAACGATTCTTCTTTTTTCCTTGGGAGAAGCGGGTTACGCTTGCCGAAACCTCTAACCGTTGGTTATGCGGAGGAACATCATGATCAAGGCCGTCCTGTTTGCCGTGGCAATCGGATCTGCAGCTTCGGGTGCCTCGGCGGCGCCGTTGTTGAATCAGGCGAATACCGTCGTTGGTCCGTCCCTCACTCAGGAAGTGCGTGTCGTGTGCGAAGAGAATGGGGTGTGCTATCGTCCCCCCGGTCGCCGCCTCGTGGCCCGCTGGGTCTACGGTGATGGCGCTTTTTATGGGCCCTATGATGGACCGCGCTACTATGGTGCGCCCGGACGTCATTACCGCTGGTCTTTTCTGAGCCCCTGGACCACTTGGTAGTCCGGAACAGATAACTCCGCTTATTGGCACGCCGTTGTTGGGGTTGCGTGAGATTGGCAGGACAGAGTTCGGCAAGTATTAACCGACGCGAAGAGTCGGCGGTTTTATTGAGCACGGCGTGACGTGTTTTCCCACGGCAGCCTGACGAAAGTCTCTACATTTACGAAGTCTTTTATTCGAACCTTTATCAGTGTTGCGTACACTAACAGCTATGCGTAAAACCATTTTCAAGACGGCTTTCCTCGCCACCGGCCTGGTTGCAACCGGCGGCTGGGTCTGGTTGCTGTACGCCGGATTCAGATGGGCCTTGAAGTTATAGGTGCGCTCGGCTGATCAGTTAGGGGTCTTTGAACTCAGCACTCCGCGCCCGCGAGGCGCAGGCTCATCCGCAGTTGCGGAATCGCACGCAATCCAGGGACCCGTCCGATCGGAGGGTGCGTTCCGCCAATGATTGCGGTGCTCAAGGCCGATACGCTTTCGCCAGAATAGCACCGCAACCAAGACTAGACTTGGTGTCAAAGCTAGCATCATCCCCAGACCGATTGCCTGAATAGTACTCATTGGCGCCCCCGCGTCATGAATGAGAGTTTTGCTCTCTATGTTTTTCAGCCCCTTATTGGCAAATCAACGCGACCAACCAAGGTCTATTCGGAGTCCGTATCTTGGTCTTATTGTGGCGCTAGCAGAGGTATGAACAATTTGGCGGTCGCCCGGCGCGCAAGGCGCTGGGCGATGCAGCAAATTCCTGGTGTAAGTGAGGTTTTGTGCGATGCCAGAAAAGAAGGTTGGCCCATTGGACATGAAAGAGCTTTTGGATTTGCTCAACGCTTCCGAACAACCCCACGCTGCGGAAGATGCCGTCGCCGACTTGAGCGTTTTTGCGGCCGAAAACCAAGTCGTTTCGGATCATGCGGAACAGAAACTGGTACAGGATGAAATTGAAAATAGATTCGCAGCGTACATCGTCGACGGCATGTCGAAATTGATGAGAGAATAAGTCGAATTTCGTGGTGTCGAGCGGCAATGCCGCGACACCCGCCTTCAGCCGCAAACGGTCAAAAAAGCACGCCAATAAGCAATTTCGTTCGTTTGGATACGATGCGGGTCCTGCCCGTTTCGCAAAGCCAGTTGCATTTTTATTTGGAAGGTGGCTCGGAAGCCTGGCCTGGAATGTGGCCGGGCCACATTGCCATTGTCCGTCTGGCTTGTGTAGCTAGTCGCTCGCGGTTTGCATCGAGTTCGGCGTTGACCACCGCGACGTCACCGTCTCGGTAGAAGAAATCCGAACAGCGGGAATTGTAGTCGACGACGAGAAGGTTGAAAGCGCGGACATCTTCGGGTCCATGAGCTTCTCGTTTCATAACTCGCAACCGTTCTTGCTGAAAATAACAGTAGCGCACGTTGCCCAAAGAATAATGCTGTCCGGCGCCCACCGCCGGCATGACCTCTGCGTCGGTCACCATAGAAACGTTAGTCGCCGGTGACCTTGAAGAGGTGCCTAGCCAAGTCAAGCTCGTCCAATCGGGGTGAAG
>DASRLE010000169.1:0-11748 GCA_035648615.1 Saccharimonadales bacterium (SeqCode)
GAACCACAAAGAAATCCATGGCGGCAAGGCCACCCGCATGGTTCTGCAGAAAAGTCCGCCAGCTCTGTGACGGTTGGCGTCGGGCCCTGGGGCGATACTTACGAATCGTGGCCGTCGAGGCTTGCAGTCCAAGTTTGGCCAGCTCATCTCGGATACGTGGGCTGCCCCACGTCGGGTTGACCGCCCACATCCGGCGAATGAGTTGGATCAATTCCAGATCCTTCCCGGGGCGACCGCGCCGCCGGCGGGACTTCCATGGCCAGAACATCCTGAATCCGGCGCGCTGCCAGCCGAGGACTGTCTCAGGCCGGAAGATCATCAACGGAGCTTTCCAATTCGGCCAAGTTTTCTGGAGTATCATCCAGAGATACCGGTCCCACGGGCCAAGCTTCGGCCTGTGCGTTTGCCGTTTGAGCACTGTGATTTGGTGTCGCAGGGCCAAAACTTCCATGGCCAGTTCGTGCTGAGAGCGGAGTAAGGCCCGTGGGTAGATCAGAACGGTCCAGAGAATTTCAAACATGACCAGTACAGCTTGGTCGCAAATCCCCGCCAATCAATCATTTAGATTCTGGACGGAATTTCTGCCACCCACAACCACCTGGAACCGGCTAATCCGCCATGTCAGAGGCCAAGATTTGTTAAGTTTAGATTTAGAAATAAAAAAGGATATATAACTATTTACATATGTTAAACGCCGATATATTGTCGCTATATGCGATCAGCAATACATGATGTTCTACCAACGGGACTACGCCGTTCACTGTCCAAATTCGGCCATGATTTGGCGGTGGCTCGGCGTAAGCGCCGTCTCACGGTCGGGATGATGGCGGAGCGAACCGGCCTCGCAATAAGCACGTATGCACGCCTCGAGAAAGGCGATCCGGCTGTGGGCATGGGTGCCTATGCCATGGCGCTATTCGTTTTGGGTTTCGGCGAGGCTCTTGGCAATTTGACGGACGCTCGTCGCGATGAAGAAGGGCTAATGTTAGACGAAGAACGCCTGCCCAAGCGGGTGCGCATCAAGAAATCCCCCATGTCATTATGAAACGAACGATCAAGGTTTTTGTGGGCGATGAGGCAAGATGGGTAGGAACCTTGCATTATGATGCCGTCGGCTCCCGTGAGCGCTCGGCTTTTGCGTATGCGGAGACGTGGCTGGGTGCAACGGACCGATTTGCCTTTGAGCCGGCGCTTCCACTCGTGGCAGGTCCGCAATTTCATCGCAAAGTCCAAAACGGTTCGGTTTTTCATGGGGCCTTTGCTGACACGGAGCCTGATGGTTGGGCTAGACGGGTCATCCTGCGCGACCATGCCAAGCGCCGCCAATCAGCCCGCCGGGCGGGTCAGGAACAGGAGGCCGTTCAGCTCCAGGCCATCGACTTCCTGCTCGCAGCGGACGATGCCAGCCGTGTCGGCGCGCTACGTTTTCAGAACGAGGCGGGGGTGTTCTGCCGTGCGACAGAAGCCGGCCGCCGCACGGCTCCTCCGCTCATCGAACTGAAGCAACTGCTGAGCGCGACGCGTGCTGTCGAGAACGAAAACGAAACAGCCGCCGATCTCGCCTATCTTCGCGGGCGTGGCACGTCCTTAGGCGGCATGCGTCCCAAATGCACTGTGGTCGATGATGACGGCCGATTGGCCGTGGGCAAGTTTCCCAGCGTGAAGGATGAACGTCCCGTGACCAAAGGCGAGGTGCTGGCCATGCAACTTGCCAGCGCCTCCGGGTTGCAGGTGGCGGAAGCCCGGCTGGTGGACAGCGACGGGGTGCCGGTCGCGCTGATTCGGCGCTTTGACCGGACGGGTGGTGGCGGGCGAATTCCGTATGTGTCAGCTGCAACGCTTCTGGGGGCTGACCCTGCCGACTCGCAGGAACATTTCTACACGGAGATGGTCGATGCCCTGCGGATCCACGGCGCTGACCCCCAGCCCGACATCGAGGAGCTTTGGCGAAGGATGGCTTATTTTGTCTTGATCACCAACGTGGACGATCATCTGCACAACCATGGGTTTCTCCATGCGAGCCGCGGACAATGGCGGTTGGCTCCCGCCTTTGACCTCAACCCTTTCCCAGATCGTGTGCGTGAGCTCAAGACTTGGATTTCCGAGGAAGCCGGCCCCGAGGCCACCATCGAGGCGCTTCTATCAGTGCTGCCATATTTCCGAATTTCACGGGTGCGGGCGAACGAGATTCTAAGCCGGATGGAGCGCGCCCTCTCCCAATGGCGTGAAACAGGCTTGGCTCTCGGCATGACGAACCAAGAATTGGATCAATTCGCTGACGCCTTTGAGCACCCCGAACGTGAAGCCGCACGACAAGCGGCACAGAGGGGAGGTTGAGCCTGTTCCGCTTCGATCGGAATGACACTTTTGTGGGGGTACGCTAAGTTACTTTTCCTCAACCAGGAAAAGTAAATGAGCAACGATAAAAAGAACGAAAATCAGAACGGTCGGAGGCACTTCAGCCCCGAAGACAAGATGAAAATGCTGCGGCTCCACTTGCTGGAGAGGGTGCCGATCTCGGAGGTCTGCGAACAGCACCAGATCATTCCCACGCAGTTTTACCAATGGCAGAAGACCTTCTTCGAGAATGGCGCGGCGGCCTTTGCCAAGACCGGCAGTCCTCGCGCGGCCAGCCAGATGGAGCAGAAAGTGGCCAAACTGGAGGAAAAGCTCAAGACCAAGGACGAGGTCATCGCCGAGATCATGGCCGAGCATATCCAGTTAAAAAAAGAACTTGGGGAAAGCTGAGTGTGAACTGGGTCGCCCATGACATTCGAGACCAGGTGGTGGATTTCGTCCGCCACTGGTCCGACCGCGCCGAGATCTCCGCCCAATGGATGCTCCGCCGGATCGAGCTTTCCCCGCGAAAATACCACCGCTGGCAGGAACGTTTTGGCAAAGCCAACGAACACAATGGTTTGGTGCCGCGCGACCACTGGCTGGAGGGTTGGGAAAAACTCTCCATTGTCGAGTTCGCCCGAAAATATCCGCTGGAAGGCTATCGGCGGCTGGCCTTCATGATGCTCGATGCCGACGTGGTGGCCGTGAGCCCGAGCAGCGTTTACCGGGTCATGAAAGAAGCCGGGCTGATCCAAAGTTTCTGGCAAAAACCCTCGCGCAAAGGCACCGGCTTTGTGCAACCGCTCCAGCCGCATGAGCATTGGCACATCGACTTTTCGTTCGTCAATATTGGCGGCACCTTTTATTACCTGTGCTCGATTCTGGACGGGGCCAGCCGTTATATCGTGCATTGTGAAATACGCGAGTCGATGAAGGAAGCCGACGCCGAGATCGTGCTGCAAAAAGCGCGCGAAAAACATCCCCAGGCCAGGCCCCGGATCATCAGCGACAACGGGCCGCAGTTCATCGCCAGGGATTTCAAGGAATTCATCCGGCTCTGGCAGGCCAGCCATGTGCTGACCAGCCCGTATTATCCGCAATCCAACGGCAAACTGGAGCGCTGGCATCGCACCTTAAAGGAGCAAGCCATCCGTCCCAAGACACCCTTGGATGTGGAGCAGGCCCGGCAGGTGGTGGCTCAATTCGTGGAGCATTACAACACGGTGCGTTTGCACAGCGCCATCGGCTACCTGGCACCCAAGGACAAACTGGAAGGCCGGACCGAGATGATCTGGCAGGCGCGGGAACGCCGCCGGCAGAAACGGGCGGAGATTGATCTCTCCACACCCACCAATCCCGCTTGCAACTGACCATGAACGAGAGCAAAAAGAATCTGTCCATCCGGAGGATAGGGATCTGCTGGGAAGCAACCCGAGCGCCGCGAGGGACTCGAATACCGCAGGCCGGAGCGAGGGGCAACCTTCGCTCTGGCATGCCTGCCTGCGGGATCGATAACAATGCGATAAATCCAGGGCAAAGGGGAAAAACGTCAACAAAAACAAAACGGATTAGTAGCTTAACTGCCGTCCGAGAAAGTGACATTTACGCTGAACCGGTACAAGCCCGACGCAGAGTGGCTTAATTGGAAAATCTGTGGCCCGGAGATGGACGATTTCAACTTATTTAGGAAACTCATTTGGAAATTGAGTTTCGTAAGTTGTTGATTTTGAGAGCTGTTTTAGGAAACAAAATTAGCGCCGTGCAGCGCCTGCGTTTGCCGTCCTGTACTGCCAAATAACTCGGACGACCGGATTAATTGGCTGATCACGCGGCCTCCCGATAGTAATAGTTCAACATTCCACCGATTTCCTTTTGGCATCGGACGCGCCCGTGGTTGGGCAACAAAGTGGGCGGTTCGATGAGTTTGTTCTCGATCCCTTGGTGATTGCGCCGATGGCGATAATAGTCGGCGAAGGTCGAGATTGTGGTCCGCAGATGTCGTTCGCTCAAGAAGATCAGGCGACTCAAACACTCTTCCTTGATTGAACGAACGAATCTTTCGGCATAGGCATTGCATTGAGGAACGCGGGGAGGGCAAAGGACAATTTTCACGCCGGCGGAATCGAGAATGTGCCGAAAACCGTCCACGTACTTGGTGTCGCGATCGATGGTCAGGTGGGTCTTGCCCGGGGCGAAGCCATCCACCGCGTCGATCAGTTGACGAGCGACCTGTCTCATCCATTCCGCGTTGGGGGACACCGTCGTGCCGCAAATCTGGACGGAGCGTGAGCGCAGTTCAATGACGAACAACGTGTAAAAGGTGACCAATCCATTCCAGGACAATACCTCTGTCGTGAAAAAGTCAGCCGCGATCAAGGTTTCCCACTGGGCCTGCACAAATCGGGACCAACTGGTGGACTGGCCACGCAGTGGAGCGGGATCAAAGCCGTTGCGGCGGCGGATGCTGTCGACAGTCGAATCGCTAATCTTGAATCCGAGATTGTCCAGGGCACCCACGATGCGCTGGCTGCCCCAGGTCGGGTTGTCTTGGATCAGTCGGATGACGAGTTGTTCAAGTTCCGGCCCCACGGACGGTCGACCGACTGGATTTGTCCTGGCAAAGGTCCACTTTTTGGCGACCAGGACACGGAATCAACGGAGCAGGGTGTCGGGAGTGACGAGCGTGGCCAATTGGCCGAGGCGACGTCGACCGACAAACTTGGCTTTTCGCGCAAGCCGAATACGTTGGGCCTCCGTGAAGCGTCTGGGTTTGCCGCCGAGTTGTTCGAGGAGAACGCGATTTTCTTCCTGGAGGTACTCGATCACGGCCTGCTGGTGTCGATTCATTCAGCCGGCGACGGCGACAAGAAAGAATTGGAGTTGAGTTGTCACGCAGAAGAGAATCCTTCAAAAGTCCCTGTAGCTCAATCCTGATTGCCTCGGCTGAGTTTTTTGGTAGTACACCCTAAAACCGTGAGGCTTCGCAGTTTCATATCTCATCAAATCATCCGCGTATCGACAAAGCAACTGTGGAGATCCCTATTATTGAAGCCGGAAGTAGCGCTGGGGGTCCGTGAAGAGATTGGTGTAGGGCCCTACGACAATGCCTGGGATGTTGGTGAAGGGACCGGAGACCGAGGTGGCGGTTTGCAAATAGAAATTTCCTGACCAATTCAAAACGGTATTGACGCCAGATTGGCTGACGGTCATCGCCCCGGGGGAAGGAAGCAGCGAGATAAATCGCACAGCATCCGCATACCAGCGTCCGGAGCTGAGGCCGCTGACCCAGGTGAACGTAATCACGGGATTGGAGACGTTTGGTGTGATTGTGCCGATTGTTTCCCAGACGTTGTTGGTCTTGGCACCTGAGCCGCTGGAGAATGCCGATGTAGTGGGGGGAAACGTGCTGGTGGAAACGCCGGTGGCAGTAGGTTTGACGACGACGCTAGGGGTTTCGTCGTAACTCAGATCGCTGCTGTTGTAACCCCAGGTCACGGCCACCGAATAAGTTAACCCGACAATCAAGCTAGGCGTGACAGAAAACGACGTGGACGAGGAAGCGGTAGTGGTATAACGGCTGCTGCTGGAGGTGGTGCCGGAGGCGCTGCTTTTGGTGGCGGAGATGGTGCTGCTAAAACTGGTATAGGAAAATGCGGGGTTGTTCGCGCCCGTCGTGCTGTTGCCGGAACGGCTCTCCACCACATTGGTCATCTGATAAACCGCGACATTGACCACCGAGATCGTGCCATTGCTCGCCAGAGAATTTGTATCCCAACCCAGATACAGGCCAGGATGAGCCGGGGTAATCGTGGAAAATGCGCCGGAGTAGCTCGCCGCGTCGAATAGTTTAAAGGTATTGCCGGCAGCGAAGGAGCCGGATCGATTATTCATGGCCAGCGTTCCGCCGTAAGTAAGCTGCGTCAGGCCCACTGCGCTGGCGCAAGTGTTGTTGTTCGCATCGACGTTCATCTCGGTGGTGCTTCCGGGCTGAAGGGTTAGCGTATTGCTGATCGCCAAACTGCTGAGGCCAACACCGGGAGAAAGAGCGCCCCCATAGGCTATGATAACAGGACCTGTTATAACGCCGTTTCCGGCGAGGGTTCCCTGATCACTGACAGAGATAGGCTGACTAATCACGCCGTTGGCCTGCAACGTCCCATTGGTGACGCTGATGGCGCCGGTGGCGGAATTGGTGCCAGCCATTGCCACCATGCCGTGTCCTGTGGTTATTAAATTGCCCGAACCCGAGATATTGCCAGTCACGGTCAAGGCCAGGTTGAGGCCAACGGACCAGGTTTGGTTTGAGCCAAGGAGGACAGGAGTCGTGATTGTGGCGTCGTCGATAGCCGAGTAGAGATCGATGCCGCCGTCGTTCACGGTGAGGGTGCCTCCGGAAATGGTGACGGGAGCGCATTCCTGGATGGACAGGCTGTGAACTACGGTGTTCGAGGGGATGGTCACACTTTCGTTTCCCATGCTCAGGTAGTCAAAGACAACGTCGCTGGAGGAGGCGGGAATCATATTGGAAACCCAGTTGCCGCCGTCGGTCCAATCGCCGGAATCAGCGCCGGTCCAAAAAACCATGGTAGTGGGAGCAAAGTAACGAACGTAGTCGACATACATCCGAGTGGTGCTGTCCGCCATATCGCCGTAGCCACCGGTGGGAACATTGCCAGCCCAGCCATTGCTGGCGACTTCTTGGCTAAACATGAAAATCTCGGTGCGTTCTGAAAATCCTGAATTGGTCGTCCAGACCGGCGCGTCATCATAATTAAAACTGTAATTGGTCGTGGTCCAGAGAAAGCCATAGGTATGAAAGCCGGCTCCCAGACCGGAACCGATCACGCCGGTCGTGGCGGTCTTCTCGCTGCCGGAATAACCGTCCCAGTGGACGCTGGTTTGGCCTCCGTAGTTGATGTTGGTCGCGTTGCCGCTATCGAATTGACGATGTTCGCAGACATCCATTTCAGCGCCGGATTCGGCAGGGTTGCCGATAAACTCGCCTTCGGTCGGGGATTGAATCCAGTAGGCTGACCATTCGCCGGCGGTATCGAAGAACTCGATGCTCGACTCGAAGTAACCGTAGCGCGCGCGGAAAAGTCCGTCGCTGGAAATGATGCCGCTGTAATTCTGGCCGTCCGAACTGTAGGTGTTGATAATAAGATCGCCGTTCGTGACGGCAACGGCTTCGGTCGTGTTAATGGCACTCTGACTGGGACCAATCCAGCACCACCATTTGGATGGATCGAGTGAAGTTCCGTTGAATTCGTCTCCCCAAACCTCGTAATAACCCGGCGGCGGGGTAGCCACGGCAATCAGGGCTCGAAGGGAGGACATAACAACCACAAACAGAAGAAGCCACTGGCGGACTGCTCTCCGGTCTCCTCCTTTACGCTGGCATTGAGACGCTAAACTTTTCAAAGAAAAAGAGTAGCTCGGGTGTCCAACGCTGTCAACCCACCCACCCACGGGGTTTTCGGCGAGCCAGACACCCCCATTCCAGTCTGCGCAACACCATACGGGTTTGATGATTTCACAGAACGATGATCGCGAATGGTGGCCCATCAACCAAGTCGTGGTTTAAAAACCAAGCTTCAGCAATCCGGTTCCCAGGATTATTCCACCCTTTTCCAACTCGTGCCACCCATGCTGTCCTATAAAGGTGCCAAGTCAGGATCATCAACAGCCATTTGCATGACCGTTTTCTCATTCAGGCTGGGGCGAGAGGGCAGGTGTCGGAAACGGCACCTGGATGGAACCGTCCCCGGGCGGGGACTGGACCACATTCCGAGGCTCCAAACCTAGTCTCAAATGTTACCAATGGTAACATTCTTTGATTTCAAAAGGAGAGGAAATGTCCACAATTGTGGACAGATTGGCTCGTGGAAAGCAGCTGTGGGTAGCGAAAACCCCATCGCGGCGCGATTGGAATACAGTCCGCGAAATTGTAGAGTCATCGGCGTGACGAAAAGTGGACCTCGCCCCGAAAAACGACCTGCCTGCCATTGGGCAACTGCCCGCAGATCTTCCGGCAGAAGATCGAAGTTTGACCGACGATCCGAGCGCACCGCTTGCCACCTTGGGGAACGCAGCATCAGGCGGCCTGGCGAGAGTAACGATGATGCAGTCCGCCTAAGAGCGGCAGTTCGATGATTTTGCCCTGGTTAGGAGGTTCAACCGCCCGCGATTCCGGGCAGTCTTGGGCCAGAGACCTGTGGGGGGCGGTGACGATGATAATAGCTCAGATAGTCGGTGAGAATGCGGCGCAAGTGCGGCAGAAAATCTGGCATATGTCCGCCCGGCTCTTTTCCAGCAAGAGCAAACGCATGGCATTGAGACGAACGTAAGAACGCTTGTTGGGCGCAGCTTCCATGGCCACCTTGAGTTCCTCCAAGGTGGCGTTCTCTGGGTTAGGCTGAACCTCCAGCGCGCGCAACGCCATAGTTCAACCATAATCTTTTGTAAAGTACAAGGACAATTTTGCCCAGTTCGATTCTTTTTCGGAAATTTATTTCGGCAATCGCTCTAGTTGCCGTAACCTGGCCGCTGGTTCCGCTTGCATTAGCTCACATGCGATAACCACGGCACCACAGTCAGATTTAGATATGCGCTAGTTCTTTCCGCTGTTCACCGGCGGTTGGTTGGCGGCGAAATACTCACGACGCAGGACTGTTATGCAATAGTAGATCGCCGCAGATTTCAGCATCAACGGACAGCGGCAAGAAAACTGCTGTCGGCACGTTTGCTTCCCCGCAGCTCTGCTGTCGGGATGCCGCGTTTTCTGGCCAAAGGATCGATATACCAGCAATAATCGCCAGCGTCAGAGGCGAACAAGTAAGGTCGATTGCCTTGCCACCATGAGGTCCATTGGTCGACGCCGCCCCCTTTTGGTCCGCATGGGACATATCGTTCCAGCAATCGGCGCGCTCTTTCCGCTTCCACAGCGGAACCTTTCAAAGCGGCTATTGTCTTCTCAAAGAATTGCGGCTGATCGAACGGCCTTCCGATCGCTTTGAGGTCTTCGTCGATGACAAGCTTTTGGTTTTCGTCAGGATGCAGAAACTGCCGCTCTTGGGGTGGAAGCTTGGAACGCGACCGCGCGGACGCTACTTCGCCGGCGAAAACGGATGGTGTGACCGCAATGGGTCGATCTTCGGTAAAGTGACTAATGTAAGCGATGGAATTGAGTAGAAGTTTTTGTCCAAGTTCATTCATTTCCATAGGCGATTGCTCGAAGCCAAAATGCAAAAGATTTCCCTGCCGCCAGAGGGCGGCCGACGTGGGCGTCTGGTGATTCACCCCTCCGGTAAAATATTCAACGTCCGGATACAGGGCGAAATCGCGAGCATGAGTTGACCAGCCAGGGTTCCAAGTGCGATGGATGTCATGCACCAAGGGTAGAACGTCGATTTCTGTCGCTTTAATTTCGTCGCGAAAGTCCGCCGGCGTAGGAATGCGAACCGTTTTTGTGCAGTCAATTTGGAACGGTTGCTGATAAATGGGGTGGTTACCCTCGACTCCGAACAGCACCCGCTTCTCCACCAAGTCCGCAAACACAGTCACATAATTGTGCCCCTTGCGACGGTTCATTTCATCGGCCCCCACCCACACCACTTCCGACCAGTCGGCCCGCGCGCGCGCCGCCGCCACATGCGCGTGCAGCATCCGCCACAGCCGCTGGTCGGTCTCCCCCAAAATCTCCCCGGCTTTCTTGACCGGCATCTCCCGGGTTAGGGTCAGCGCAAAAGCCTCGAACTCCTTGGTGAAATGTTTGCTCCGCCCTTCCCACGGCGGCGTCACGCGATAAACCGTCCCGTCGCCCTTGCGCTTGCCGCGCGGCAGCGCGCTGACGATCACGCATTCCTTGTTGAACACGTTGAGATGACGCCACTGCATCGGTTCGACGTGATCATAACAACTCACCTCTTGGCCGCAGCGCTGGCTTTCTTCCGGCCAAAGTCGCTCGGTCTCTTCCACGCAAATCACAAAGGTCTGCTCCTTCTGTTCAAATTCCGTTCGGACCACTTTCCAACCCTGGCCCAAACCCAACAATTGATGAAACGTTTCTTCTGGCGTCATCACCCAATGCTGGTCAATTCCAACCTATCCATCCACTGAAAACATCGAGGAACCTTAAAACAGTTCTTCGTTGGGAAACAGCTTGGGATCGAGGTCTTTGAGCGCCAGATCAGTTGGTAGGGTATTTCGTTCATATTTCATCTTGTTTTTTTTGATACTCCGAAGCTTGCTTCGGTCTGATATTTCCCATTCCGGGTTCCCGGAAATGCCCCGGAGCTTGCTCCGGGGTGGTTTACGTCCAAAGTGTATCAACCGGGCTTGGACAACGGCTGTCTAAGTGGAATAACTCAATCCGCCTTTTTTCTCGCTAAAGGAAGGGTTTTTGTTAGACAGGACAAACAAATGAAACAACGAAAACTTGGGACGCAGGGACTAACGGTTTCAGCCGTCGGCTTGGGCTGCATGGGAATGTCGGAATTCTACGGGGCGCGCAACGATGAAGAATCCATCGCGACGATTCATCGGGCGCTCGACTTGGGAATCAACTTTCTCGACACAGCCGATATGTATGGTTGCGGGGACAACGAACGACTTCTTGGTAATGCAATTAAAGGTCACCGAAACCGAATAATTCTGGCCACCAAGTTTGGAAATGTCCGAGATGAACAGGGCAAGTTCGTTGGGGTCAATGGCAAGCCTGAATATGTTCGTCAGTGCTGCGATGCGAGCTTGCAACGTCTCGGGGTTGACATGATTGACCTTTATTACCAACACCGAGTGGACCCTCAAGTGCCTATTGAAGAAACTGTCGGGGCAATGGGTCACCGCCAGCACCAGCTTGCGAACCGCTGGATCCAGTTGCAAATGCCAATGCTTTTCCATCGCTCGGATCAGGTCGGGAATCGCCGCCTTCAAGCGTTTGCCGCAAATCCGGTCCGCCGCCTCCCAGAGGATAACCAGGGCAGCCTTGACGGCCTCGTCGTAGACACGCCTGCCCGCCACCATGGTTTTCACCGGCACTTTCAGCAGTGAACTCAACAATCGAATCGCATGTTTACGATGATATCCGAATACTGCGGTAAACTCACCGAGGATCAGGCTCTTTTCCAGTTTGGATGCTTGCCCATAGCGCTCTCGCAGGGCTTCGACGATTTCTTTTCGGGCCGTTTTGCTCACAATATTCATGCGTTGCCTTTTTTGGGTAACATTCTATTGAGGCAACGGTCCCGACTCGGTAACAATTATTATCACAGCCATCCCATAAGGAAGGATTCGCAATGCTAACCCGTTGATTTTCAAGGGCGGCCGCCTCGTTTTGGCCAAATCGTGTTCTGGAGTTTTGGTGGGTCTCAGCGGCGTTTGGTTCGTTGTGTTTTTTTGAGGTGCGTA
>DASRLE010000170.1:0-2304 GCA_035648615.1 Saccharimonadales bacterium (SeqCode)
GTTCAAGGGCGCGGCTATTTGGCTGATTCCCATAATCCCCCTGGCATCGATTATTCTCGCCAATTTTATCCTCATTTCCATTGCCCGCCGTCGTGTGCCAGCGGCCTTTGCAAAATGGTTTCAGCCGTAGGACTGGATCTCGCTGTTGGGTTCCCCTCTTAATCATAATCTTAATCTCCTCCCTCTCAGAAGAAGAGATTAAGATTAAGATTATGAAGGGAACCCGAAAAAACCAAAAACCGGGATGCGCTTTTTGACGCAAGTTCTTAGTCGATTGAATTTGACACTTTATCGGGGCAACTTTACTTTGGCTGAACAAGTGAACTGATATGTCAGAAAATATTCCCAATCCGCTGGGTGGCGCATTGCCTCCCAAGCCAGCCGAAGCGGCCAAGATACAGCCGAAAAAGGAAACGGTTCGCATCAATTTGCCGCCCAAGCCCACTTCCTCGCCCACAATCAAATTGCCGACAATTGGCGCAGGCGTTCCGCCTCCGCCGACGATTGGCGTCGCCGCCCCTGTGGCCGCGCCCGCGACCGGTGTCCAGCCGCCCCGTCCGCCGACTCCGCCTGCCGCCGCGACAACCGCCGCGCGAGTTGCCACCGCAGCGCCTGCCGCGCCGCGTCCTGCCGCCGCTCCGGCGCCGCGTCCGATGGCCCCTGTGGCCGCCGCCGGGCTTGGCACCTTGGATAAAATTTTGGCCATCGCCGCCGCGGTGGTGAGTCTTGCGGCGCTGGGAAGCGTCGTTTATCTGGCCTTTTTCTTGAAGGATCAGTCTGGAAGTTAAACCCAAATTCAAATTCGTTTTTATTTTATATGGCCGCGCCTAATATTGTAACATTGAACAAGAGTAATTTTGAGAAGGAAGTCCTCCATTCGCCGGTGCCTGTGCTGGTCGATTTTTGGGCCGAATGGTGCGGCCCTTGCAAAATGATTGGTCCTTTGCTGGACGAATTGGCCGGCGAATACGAAGGCCGCGCCCGCATCGGCAAGGTGAACATCGACGAGGACCAGACCCTCGCCACCGAATACGGCGTCCGCGCCATACCGACGCTACTGTTTTTCAAGAGCGGCGAGGTGGCAGGCCAGATTGTCGGCATGTGCTCGAAGCGGGATTTGAAATCGAATTTCGATAAACTGGTCAGTTGAGCCGAATCGGGCGTGGACGTGCCCGAAGTGGAAACGCCGCGATGATTATCACGCCCGGACAATTGAATCGTCGCGCCGAGCTGTATCACCAGATCGGCATCATGATCACGGCGGGCATCACCATCCGCCAGGCGTTGGAGCATCTCAATCGCAATCCTCCGGAACGCGCGATGCGCGCTCCAATTTCACAGTTGATAGAGTATCTCGACCAGGGCTGTACTGTGACTGATGCCGTTTTAAAGATGGGAGCCTGGATGCCGTCTTTCGACGCCGCGCTGATCGAGGCGGGAGACCGCAGCGGGCGCATGGATGCGTGCTTCAAATTGCTTGCCCTTTATTATCGCGAACGGGCGCAGTTGGTCCGGCAGGTGATTTCCGACATGATGTATCCGGCTTTTGTTTTGCATTTTGCCATCGTGCTGTTTCCGTTCCTGGATTATTTCATGCACAATGGAAGTGTGATCCGGTTGCTGACGTTGACGCTGATTCCGCTGGGACTGCTTTACGGCGCGACTTTTTTTATCATCATCGCTTGTCAAGGCCGGCGCGGCGAGAAATGGCGCAGCAAAGTCGAGGAAGTGATCCGCCGCATTCCGATGCTCGGCGTCGCGCGCAAACACCTGGCGCTGGCGCGGCTGGCTGCGGCGCTTGAGGCGTTGTTCAACGCGGGCGTGCTCCCCATCGGCGCGTGGAACCTGGCCGCGACCGCGAGCGGTTCTCCCGCCTTGCGACGCGTTGTCGCCAATTGGAAAATCCCGCTGGAAACCGGATCGACTCCGGCTGAATTGCTCTCCCGATCGGACGAATTTCCTGAAATGTTCGCCAATCTTTATCACACAGGAGAAATCAGCGGGAAACTTGACGAAAGCCTCCTGCGCCTCCATGCGTTTTACCAGGAGGAAGGCAGCCGCAAAATGCATACGTTCGCTCAATGGACTCCGCGCGCGGTTTACATGCTGGTGGCGCTGCTGGTCGGCTGGAAGGTTATTTCCTTTTATACGGGATATTTTGACATGGTGGATAAAGCGTCGAAATTTTAAAATGCCGGAGGATGCCGCGATATGACCCTCGCCGAACTGCAATCGAATGAAGAATTGCGCCGCCACGAGTTTCCCGTGACGCGCGATAAAATTTTCCTCGCCCACGCCGCCGTT
>DASRLE010000171.1:0-5689 GCA_035648615.1 Saccharimonadales bacterium (SeqCode)
CCCTGGTGCGCCCCGGTGTCGATGCCCCGCGCCCCGCCGCTGACGACGGTCACGCCGATGTAGGCCAGTTGATAAGCCAGCTTGCGGGCCGTTTCCACGCCGTAGTGGGTGGTCAGGCGCGAACCGACCATGGCCACACCGTTCTTGTCCTGCGGGAGCAAAGCGCCTTTGACGTATAGCACAATAGGCGGATCGTAAATCTGCTTGAGAAGTTCGGGATAATTTTCGTCCGACGAAATGACGACGTGGCAGCCGGATTGTTCGATGCGTTTCAACTCAGCAGCCAGATCGACCGACTTTTCCCAACCGGCAATCGCCCGGGCCATTTCCGGCCCGATGCCCGAAACTTTTTCGAGCTGGGAACGATTGGCGCGAAGGATGTCCGGCGCCTCCGCGAAATGGCCGAACAATTGCCGAACCCGGACCGGGCCGACCCCGTCAATCATATTCAAGGCGATCAAGGCCTCGCGTGAATCCATCCCGGGAGCTAACCGCTTTTTCGGGCGAGCGGCAAGCCCGGAATGGGACAGGCGAGCCAATGGGCGCGTGACTTGTTAAATGAGAATGCCCTAAAAAGCGAATGCCGCCGGTCTTATCGCGATGGCACTTTTGTGTCGAGGATCGTTACAGATTAGATAATTCCATTATAAGCTGCTAATGGAAAACAGATTGCAACTCCATTGGCCTGACGCACGCCCACATTTTGTCGGATTTTATTACAGAATGATCAAAATCTAACTTAGACTCACAAATTAATTTTTTTGCCGAGGTCGGCGCGTTGTAGGTTCAATCGACGTAAGATAGGACTTCCAAACGCTAGTCAAGGTTCTCGTCTCGAAGTATCGGCATAGATTTTGCTTATGACTTTTTTGCCAGCATTTGTCCGTCGGGTAAATTGTAACGGAGGAAACTAAAAGAATTGCCATAGCGGCAATAGCCAAGGAGAACGTACCACGCAAAATGATCACGAAACATACTGCATTATTGATGACTTTAATCGTATTGGGAGCTATATCGGCCTCCGCCGATACCGTCACCATCTCGGGGACTGAACTGAGCACCTTAACTGGCTCGAGTTATCCAACAACCGACGCGCAATATGTCGCCGGAACACCGGATGTATTTGAACTTACCACCACCGACGCCGGCCTCAATGGGGATGCCCCGGGAGTAAAGGTCAAAGCCGGAAATGTCGGACTCCCCTCATTGGGAGCTTTAGACACCTTCAGCGCGAGTTACGATCTTTCGAGCAGCAGCGGTGGGGCCGGAAACCAGCCTTACTTCCTTACTTATCTGAATGCGCCGGGCGGCGTCGGGTACGTCGGAGTCATCAGCTTTGGCGGACCGGATTTTAACAGTTCTTCCGACATCCATGTGATTTATGTGAGCGGCGCGTCGGGACCGTCCGATTACTGGGGCGATACCCTTTCACAGCTTGATAGCGTGTCATACGACGGTACAACATTTGGCCAGTTGCCGGTCTATGAGACCATTGTCGAAATCGGCGATTGGAACATTGATGATAGCATCGGCGCGACCGCAAATATTGATTCCATCACCGTGTCCACCCCGGATGCCGCCTCGACCATGTCGCTGTTGGGGGTGAGCTTTCTCGCCTTAGCCGGATTGCGCCGCCGTTTGAATCGCGCTTAATTCTCTCGCAATGACTCACGCGCAGCGCGACGCCGGGAGAATCCCGGACGCCCTGCGCGTTTTTATTTGCCTGAATTGAAACGTGTTTCGACGAGCTGGCCAAAGTCAATCCAGCCCCACCGCCGCTCTCAAATCGTAATTTGACACCGGCGGCTTTGCTCTTTATACATAACGCAACGAATTGGTTGGAAACTGCAAACCCAGATTACACTAAATTTATGCCTATCAAAGTTGGTTCGAAAGCGCCGGATTTTACGCTCAAATCCAAAACCGCCACCGGGCTGGTTGATGTCAAGTTGAGCGATAACTTTGGCAAGAAGAACACAGTGCTGCTCTTTTTCCCGGCGGCCTTTACCGGCGTTTGCACCAAGGAAATGTGCGAAATTTCCGCCGGCCTCTCCCAATACTCGGATTTGAATGCCACCGTCATCGGGTTGAGCATCGATACGCCTTTCACTCAGGAAGCGTGGGCGAAACAGGAAAAAATCGGCATCACTTTGGTCAGCGATTTAGACAAAGTGGTCATCAAAGAATACGACGTGGTTTTTCCCAAGCTGGCCGGCATCGGCGACACGGCGGCCCGCGCCGCTTTTGTCATCGATAAGCAAGGCGTGGTGCAATACGCCGAGCAAACGCCCAGCCCCAAGGATTTGCCTAACTTCGACGCCGTTAAAGAAACCCTCGAGCGGCTGCGTTAAGCCGGCCTGTGTGGCAGGTCTCGATTTCCACCACCGCTGAGGCCGAAGATGCGGTGGCGTGCCTCTTGGAGCGGCGTTTCCAAAAGCCCGCTTCGATTTATTGGGACGAGAAGACGGGCCGGCGCACCGTCACCGTCCATCCCGCCCGGTTGGGAAAATCAGTCCCGCAACTGTGCTCTGCTCTGCGCGAGGGTTTGCAAAAAGTCCAGGACTGCGGATTAAATTCCGCCCCGGGGAAAATCATCGTCAAACGGCTGCCTCGCCAGAATTGGGCTGAATCCTGGAAGCGCCATTTCAAGCCGATTGAGATCGGTCATTTTCTCCTGATCAAACCGGGCTGGAGCCGCCGCCCGCCGCGCCACGGCCAGCAGGTGATTATTTTGGACCCCGGCCTGAGCTTCGGCACGGGGCATCATCCGACCACTTTATTTTGCCTCGAACAATTGGCGCATTGCCGCCGGTTGGGAGAAAAGCAATCATTTTTGGACATCGGAACCGGCTCGGGCATCCTGGCCATCGCGGCGGCCAAACTGGGTTATGCGCCGGTGGACGCCTTCGACAACGACCCGGCGGCGGTTCGGGTCAGCCAGGAGAACGTCAAGAAGAATAAATTGCGGCGGCGCGTTCGTCCGCGGCGGCAGGACCTGTCCAAACTTAAAATCAAAGGCTCTCCCACCTTCGATTTGATTTGCGCCAACTTAATGTTTGACTTGCTGGTCAAGGAAGCGGCCCGCCTTTGCGCACAGTTGCAGCCGGGCGGAAAGTTGATTGTGGCGGGTCTTTTGCGCGAACAGTTCTCGGATGTCGCCAAAACTTTGCGGAAATTTAACTTGACATTGGAGGTTTCCAGGAGCGATAAACAGTGGCGGTCAGGGCAATTTGCCTTCTGCAACGGCGCAGGATGAGAACGCCGCCGCTGGGAGGGCAAGTCAATCGCGAGCAACCGAGCCGTTGCCGCACAAGAGAGAAGGATAAGGATGACAAAAGCGTTGAACTTGGTTCAAGAAATTGTCCGGGATGGAAAACATCCCTTTCGTCAGTCCGACAACCGTCCCGCCAAAACCCAGAAAAATCGCTACGAACGCCGCAAGGTCCGGGCGGTCTTGCGTTTAGGAGATTGGTCTTCTCCTTTGGAAGCTTAAGAATTCGCCCATAAAGTTTGCCCGCTGCGCGCGAAAGGGCCTTTGTCGCTCCAAATATTATCCATGCGGGCGCGCACCCGCTAGTTTACGCAGCCGTTTTGTTTAAACCATTCGATCGCGTCGCTGAAGGCTTGGCGCGGCGGTGTTTGAGGCAGGCCCAACTCCCGGATGGCCTTGGCCGGGTTGAAAAACATTTTGTACTTGGCCATGCGGACTCCCGCCAGGGGCGCTTTGGGTGGTTTGCCCGAAAAGGCCGAGACAGCTTCGTCGCCATAAGCCGCCAGCAGCGCAACAAAATGCGGCACGCGAATTTTCGGGGCGGGCAACCCCGTCAACTCTTGCAGCACTCGCAAAGTTTCCAGCATCGTCCAATTGCCCTGGGCGTGGCCTAAAATATATCGTTCGCCGACCCGGCCTTTTTCCGCCGCCAGAATTTCTCCCGCCGCCACATCGCGCACATGCACCCAGTTTAATCCCGTATCGAGATACGCCGGGATCCGCCGGTTTAAAAAATCGACGATGACTTTGCCGGTCGGCGTCGGCTTGACATCCAGCGGCCCGATCGGCGCGCTAGGATTGACAATAACCACCGGCAAACCCTTCGCCGCCAGTTCGCGCGCGATTTCTTCGCCCTGCCATTTCGAGCGCTTGTAGTGATTGCTCATTTGCGCCCCGCTCACCGGCGTGGCTTCGTCCGTCGGGACAATTTTTCCGTTCTCCTCGTGGGGCAGCGCAATGCAACCGACGGTGCTCGTATAGATAATGCGCCGGCAACCGGCCGCCCCGGCGGCTTCGAGCACATGCCGGGTGCCCTCGACATTGGCGGCATACATCGGGCGATAATCCCGCAACCACAGATGATAACTGGCCGCCACATGAAAACACCAATCGCAGCCCCGCATCGCTTTCTCCAGCCATGCGCGGTCCGCAATGTCCCCGGAAACCTGCTCGCAAGCCGCGCCTTTTAATCCGCGCAGGTCGCTCGACGCGCGCACCAAGGCCTTGACCGCATGCCCCCGTTTGCCCAACTCATGCACAAGATTAGCGCCAATAAAACCCGAAGCTCCGGTGACAAAACAATTCATCGAACGGCTTACACAAAGCCAAGGCCCAGCGAAACTTCCAAGCAGAATGTGCAAAAAAAGAATCGACATACGAGAAAACCTGATGCATAAATAGTCGTGTTTACTATGGCGAAGAAATTGAACACTTTGCGTAAGCGGCCCACCCGGCAAGAACTGCGGGACTTGGACTTGGAAATCCTCTTCCTGTCAGGAGTTGTCCGGCGCGACCCGACTTACGTCGAAGCATTGCAAATTCTTGGCGACGACTACACTCGGCGGGGCCGTTTTCCAGAAGGCTTGAAAGTCGATGAGCTTCTCTGCAAATTGCGTCCCGACGATTCCCTGGTGTATTACAATCTGGCTTGCAGCTATTCGCTGACCGATCAGTTCGACCTGGCCGCCCAGGCCTTGGAGAGTTCCCTCAACCTTGGCTATCGCGACTTCAAATGGATGGCCCAGGACCCCGATCTGAAAAATCTCCGCGAACATGCTGAATACAAAAAAATCCGGATGAAAGTGCGCCAACTGCAAGTCAAAACGCGCTAAGAGAATTTCGTGTTCCGAGGGACGCTTCCTCGGATGGGCGTCGTGTCTCAATCCGCCTTTCACCATTTCCCATGAACGTCACCGTAGAAGGGCGCACCCGCCCGCACCGCACCGTCACTTTTGACGCCGCCGAAAATTCCGTCCTGCTCATCGAACAACGGCTGCTGCCCCACCAATTCAAAATCGTCGCCGTCCCCAATTTTCGCGCCACCGCTCAAGCCATTCGAGATATGATCGTGCGCGGAGCCGGCGCCATCGGGGCCACCGCAGCCTACGGTCTGGCCCAAGGCGCGCGCGCCTTTCGCGGAAACGATCTCAAGAAATTTTCCCGCCACCTCGACATTGTCTATCAAACCCTCGCCGCCGCCCGCCCCACCGCCGTCGATCCCGTCAACGCCATGATCACCGTGCGCCGCTCCATGCAAGGCGGCCAAACAGTGGCCGAAAAGCAAGCCCTCGCCTTGGCCGCCGCCGAGGAATTTGCCAACGAAGACGTCCGCCATTGCCAAGCCATCGGAGAGCACGGCGCAAAACTCATCCGCCCCAACAGCCGAATCCTGACCCATTGCAATGCCGGCTGGCTGGC
>DASRLE010000172.1:0-3323 GCA_035648615.1 Saccharimonadales bacterium (SeqCode)
GGCGCGCTGCGCGACATGGTGCAAAATCACCTGCTCCAAGTTCTGGCCCTCATTGCCATGGAACCCCCCGTTTCGTTGGAAGCCGAAGCCATTCGCGACGAAAAAGTTAAACTGCTCAAGTCGATTCGCACGCACGAATCCTCCCAAGTATCGAGCTTTGCCATTCGCGGCCAGTATAGCGCCGGGGAAAGCGATGGCCAGGCCGTCCCGGGTTATCGCCAGGAAGCCAAAGTTTCGCCCGAGTCAAACATCGAGACATTTGTCGCCGCGCGGCTCCTGGTCGATAACTGGCGATGGTCGGGCGTGCCGTTTTATTTGCGCACCGGCAAGCGCCTGCCCTTGAACAGCAGCGAGGTGCGGGTGCAATTCAAGCCGACGCCCAATGTTCTTTTCGCCGCGCAATGCGGGCCGAAATTGGATGCCAATTCCATCACCCTCCGCTTGCAGCCCAACGAAGGAATTTCTCTGCGCTTCAATGGCAAAGCGCCCGGGGTGAGCATGGAAATCCGTCCGGTGCGAATGCAGTTTGATTACGAGGCTGAATTCGGCGCTTACACGCCGGAAGCTTACCAGCGCCTCTTGCTGGAAGTCATCGCGGCGGACTCGACCCTTTTCATCCGGCGCGATGAAGTCGAGACGGCCTGGAGCATTGTCGATCCCATCCGGCAGGCCTGGGCCGGCCAGCCGCTGGGCCTCGAAGAGTTTTATCCCGCCGGGACGTGGGGTCCGCCCGCCGCCGACGAATTGCTGGCCAAGCGCCGCCACAAGTGGCGAATGACGCAAGTTGCGGCATATTAGGGTGGCATGAAAAATTTTGAACTGAAGTCGTTTCCCAACGATGTCGAATTGGCGCGCGCCGCCGCCCAGGACTGGCGTGGCTTATTGGCTCAATCTTCTGCCCCGCATCTGATCGCTGTCTCGGGCGGCCGAATTGCACAGACTTTTTTTTCTGCGGTGACAGAAATGGCGGAAACCTCGGGCGTCTCGTTTAAGAATGTGCATTTCTTTTGGGCAGACGAACGTTGCGTCCCGCCCGACCACCCGGATAGTAATTTCCGAATCGCCGAGGAACATTTGCTCCAGCCTTTGGCTATTGCGCTCGACAAAATCCATCGTATCAAGGGCGAACTTCCTCCCGAGGAGGCGGTCGCCGAGGCCAATGCCGCCCTTCACCACATCGCTCCCCAAAACAGCGGCGGCGTGCCGGTGCTCGATTTGATTTTGCTCGGGTTGGGCGAGAACGGGCATACGGCTTCCCTCATGCCGAACGCGCCGCCGGCGGAAATTCAATCGCACGCGCCGTATCTCTACGTCGCCAACTCGCCCAAACCTCCGCCGGAACGTGTCAGTATGAGTTACGCCACCTTGGCTGCGGCCAAAAATGTGTGGATGCTCGCCGCTGGCCAAGGCAAGGAAGACGCTCTGCGCCAATCCTTGCAACCCAAAGGGCAAACCCCATTTGCGAGGGTCTTGCACTCGCGCGTCCAGACCGTCATTTATTCGGATATCGCGGTTTAATTTTGAACAGAAGCGGGCCTTTGGCTTTCTCATATACGAGAAGATTGTTGGGCTGCTCGAAAAGTGTTTGGCAGAGGGATCGGTGCTCGTAATGAGGATCGAGCAGCGGTGTTGGCCTCATTACCTTTTGGAGGCGTCGGTGAACGCCCCGCGGTCCCATCACTACTGAGCCGGAGAAATCCGGCTCTTTTTCTTATTGACGATGAATATCATGGCGGCAAGGCCCGCGATCAGGCCGGCATACAAGCCCACATGAATCCACCAGACCTGGCGAAACCGGGCGACCTGCGCGGGCGCAAGCAATCGGTCCAATTGCGCGGCGAACCTGACCGGATCAAGTTTGGAAAAAACCAGCCTTGCCACCGCCGCGCCCAGAACCGCGCCCGAGATGGGCATCCAAAGGCATTCTAACAGACGGGTAAAACGGGCGGGAGGCTGCGCGCGTTTTCCGCGACAGGCAAAAAGAGCGATGGCACCACCCATGATTCCCCCCGAAAAACCCACTCGCATCCCGAGAAGCGCGGCTTGTTTTGGCAAATTCGGGCCGGCCTCCAAACCTTTGCCAAAAACAAAATAATCGGGAGAAATCGACGACGTCACCGGATCGGTCCCCGTTCCAATGACGGCGCCGAACACCCCGGCAATCAGAATAAAACCATACTCCCGGAACTTGATCGCCTTCGCCCCATTGCGCGCGAGGTCCGCCACCGAAACGATCAACATCAAAACGAGCAGCAAAGCCACGCGATACAAAAATGGTGAAGCGTTGGACATTGAATATTTTGCGTTTTTCCAAGTGCCTCTTTCCTAATCCTAATCTTAATCTTAATCCTTTCGGCCATCTCCGGTAAAATTCCCTTCGTCTCCGTCATTTTCGCGCCGTGTTGCGGATGTTAATCAACTGCTTCATGACATCGTGGAGATTGCCGCTTCCAGTGAGGGTGCCGAAGGCATCATGCAGCTTGCGATAAAGAGCGAACAATTGCCCGTACACCCGATGCGCGGCCGGATTGGGTTTGAAGACCTGCGGCTTGACGCCGGTCATCGCCTGGCGGGCCGACGCGTAATCGGGATGGGCGCGGCCCACCACCGCGCCGGCCATGGCGGCGCCGAGGGCGCAGGTTTGCCCGGAGCGGGAAACTTTCATGGGCCGTCCGGTCACGTCGGCGTAAATCTGCATAACAAAGGGATTCTTTTCGGCGATGCCGCCGCAATTGGTGATCTGGCCAATCTTGACCCCGTACTCTTCAAAGCGATTGATGATGGTCAGCGCGCCAAAGGCCGTCGCTTCAACCAGCGCCCGGTAAATCTCGGCGGGGGTGGTGTAAAGGGTCTGGCCCACCAGCAACCCCGTCAGCCGTTGATCGACCAGGATGGTGCGGTTGCCGTTGTTCCAATCCAGCGCCAGCAGGCCCGATTCCCCCGGCTGGAGGCGGGCGGCGGCGGCGGTCAGCGTTTCGTGCGACCCGGCTTTAATATAGTTGACGAACCAATTGAAGATGTCGCCCACCGCCGATTGCCCCGCTTCCAATCCGTAGTAACCCGGCAGAACGCTGCCATCGACCACTCCGCACAAACCGGGTATGTCGGCCAGCTTTTCACCGTTGCTGGCAATGGCAATATCACAAGTGCTGGTGCCGATGATTTTGACCAGCGTCCCCGGCGCAATGCCGCTGCCGACCGCACCCAGATGCGCGTCGAAGGCCCCCACCGCCACCGGGATGCCCGCCGGCAATCCGGTTTTCCTGGCCCACTCCGGAGTCAGGCGACCCGCAATTTGATCAATCCCCTGCACATTGAGACAC